>CAKSDR010000046.1 GCA_934446095.1 uncultured Eubacteriales bacterium
ATATACACCTCTCCGCGAACCTCGATAAACGGCAGCTTCTCCGTGAGGACAAGAGGAATAGTCTTTACCGTTTTCAGGTTTTCCGTTATGTCCTCTCCCACATCGCCGTCACCGCGCGTCGAACCGCGCGTAAAAACGCCGTTTGTGTATTCAAGCGACACCGAAAGTCCGTCGATTTTCGGCTCGACTATATATCCGGACGCACCCGCGCCGTCCGTGACGCGTCTGTCGAAATCCTCTATTTCACCGAAATCGAAGGCGTCCAAAAGGCTCTCCATGCGAACCTCGTGTACGACGCTTTCAAATGTATTTTCGACCTCTCCGCCAACACGCGCCGACGGGGAATCGGGGCGCTTGAATTCCGGAAAATCCTTTTCGAGTTTTATCAATTCCTCCATCAGGGCGTCAAATTCATAATCGCTGATTTCCGGCGAGTCGTCCATATAATATTTTTGCCGGTGGTACTCTATCTGGTTTCTCAAAGACAAAATTCTTTTTTCGGCCGCTTCTTTTTCCATATGACATTACCCCACTGTATAATATAGTATTATTATAGCATTTTTTAAAAATTTAACAAGTAAATTAACCAAGTTTCATTAAATATATTGAATTTTTTTTGTAAATATGTTATACTTTTGTACATAAAAGTGAAAAATATTAACAACTCGGAGGTTTTATTCATGTCAAAAACTAACAAAAAAAGTTTGGCCGAAATTATAATTTTGGTTTTGCTTATACTTTGCGTAACTGCGGCTTTAGTATATGTGATAGTATCAAATTATAATTCGAAGTCATCATTTTTAACAGATGAAGGGCTCAGCAAGGCGTATTCCTCTTTGCTTGGCAAAAACATAAGAAGCATCAGCGAAGAAGATCTTGCGGATATAGAATTTGTAACAATTTCACCTCAGTATAACGAAAGTTATACACAAAGCATAAATTGCATTTACTTGGGCAAAAAAGGATTCCTGGAACTTTCCCAAAAAAGCGATGCAGATCAGGCAGAACTTGAAAAATATTACAAGGCTTTTGCGATTGACGACCTTAAAATCAAATCTTTTGACGATTTAAAATATCTTACGGGCGTATCCGAACTTTCAATTTATCAAAGCGACAAGATTTCCGACATCTCATTTTTAAAAAGCATGCCGAATTTGAAAATCTTAAACTTATTTATCACATCGGGAGTAACCGATTATTCCGTGATATCCGAATTGAAAAATCTTGAAGAACTTGCCGTAAACTATAATTATATTTCCGACATCTCGTTCTTGTCAGGACTTACAAACCTTAAAACTTTAAATTTATCCACAAACTCCATAGAAGATATTTCGGTTTTGTCTGAGCTTTCAAACCTTACAAGCCTTGACTTGTCTGAAAATGAAATTTCTGATATTACACCTGTAGAAAATCTTACAAGTCTTACAAAACTCAATATTTCAAGCAATAAATTGACAGACATTTCCGCAATATCAGGACTTTCTTTGCTTGAAGATTTGAATCTTTCATACAACAGCATTTCGGATATTACTCCGATATCACACCTTTCAAACATTAAAACCATTTCTTTGAGAAATAATCTGATTTCAGATGTTTCTGCTCTTACAAAACTTGATAAGGATAAGATTGAATCGATTTCTCTTGACGGAAACGAGTCATTAAAGGATTGGTCAAGCCTTGAATATCTCGGCGACAAAGTTTCGGGAAAACCAACCGAGGAAGAACAAAATTAAGTAAATAAAATAAAGACCGAAACCTGAATCGTCAGGTTTCGGTCTTTTGTTTTGCTTTTTTAAATATCTTATATAAAATTGCCGCCAAGCGCTGTCTTGATTTTATGAGAAAAGTTCTTCTTTTGATATTTGCACACCAGAATTTTACATAAAGTTTATAAAACTTCGACTTTGAAAGGTCGAACATTTTTCCGTTTCTTGATATTTTTGATACAACGGCTATAACATCATCATTTTTTATTCCGTGTTCAAATATAACCTGGTTGTCGCCGCACAGCGCATACTCGCAGGATTTATCGGTCGTATACATAATATCGACTATTCGATGCAGTACATAACTGCCATTTTTTCTTTTATACAAAATAATATCGAACTTGCGAAGTTTGTCCGAAGGTTTTACAAGGAAAACGGCATCCTGCCTATCGCGCAGCAAAGGCATCATGCTTGTTCCGGCGGTAACAAGTTTGAATTCTCCTCCGGCCGAAACAACATCGGAACTTATAGGAACCATATCCGAGATCGGAAGCCGAAAATTAATCAAGAATATTTGCTCCTTTAATCTTTTTTACAAAACAATCAATGTCACATTTGGCTTTTTCACTGTCAATATCATATTTTTCAAGCACTTTTTGCAAAAGTTCTTCTTCGGTTGCCCCTTTTTCAAGAAGTTTCCAAAGGAAAACTCCGGTTGAATTGAGTTTTATCATTGCGTTAAAATTTTTGGTTTCCTCGCCGACAGCAACAACGATACTTGAGTCGCCTACCTGTCTTAAAACAAAGTTTTCTTTTATTTTCATTTGTATTACCTCACTTGCTCATAGCGTTGTAGGCAGTTATAACCGCCTCGTCACTTATATTGCATTCCAAAAGATAAATTGGTATTTTTGCAAACGTTGCATTAAGCAAATCCAGCAATTTTATCATTCTTTCTTTTTCATAAGGACGAAAGCACTGATTCAATATAGGAAGTTGCGCTTCATCTGGTTTTATAAGGCGTATCTTGTTTTTTTCGCCTCTTTTTAAAATGCATATGGCCTTTAAAGGAACAATAATGTTGTTATTATTGTCAGTTTTACCGGAAAACGGTGTTCCGCATGCATAAAGAGTGCCGTTAATATTTCGAACGGCGGGCTTATCGTCATTTATGAAAGTCAGCACCGAACCGAAGTGCTTTTTCCAAAGCGATGTATGAGTGCTTTTTCCGGTTCCGCTTGGGGCGGAAAAAAGATATGCTTTATTGTCAAGGGATATAGCTGATGAATGAAGCATATACCCATCATAATCCAAAAGTTTGCGGTAAAAATCAAATCCATACCAAAGGTACTCGCAGTCATTTTGTGTAAGATGCGGATTTAATTCATGTCTTTCCTTTAAAAAATCTTCCGAAATGGAAATTTTAATATCAGGTTTTTCTACTTTTTCGGAAATCAAATAATCTTGTCCCTGAGAAAGCAAGGTTTTACCTTTTGGATTCATTTCCACTATCAAGCCGGCAATCTTATAATATGCCACGTTTTAATTTTCCCTCTCATTTTTATGAAATTTTATAATCAGTCTTATAATCAGCACGGCCAAAAGTCCGCCGAAAGTATCAATGCAGACATCAAGTGCCCTGCAGGCTCTACCCGGTACAAAATATTGAATAGTTTCGTCGCATATTGCAAATATAATGCAGGTAACGACTGACAAATGTCCGGATTTTTTCCAATCGGTTCCGAAACTTAAGAATGTTGCATTGACAAAAGCCGTCAACACAAAATATTCAAATGAATGAGCAAGTTTTCGTACAAAAAAAGTTACTGTGTCCAAAAAATGCTCGTCAGTAAGATTAATATCCTTTTGTAAAATCTTTTCAACAAAAAAGTTTACAAATATATTGCTTTTTTCAGACGATTCTTCTGCAAGGAGCAGCGAGTTTCCAAAAATAAAACACAAAATTAAAATGTCTGCAAGAATCAATAAATATTTAAATATATTATATTTAGTTTTTTTCATTTATCCCATAAAACCATGACGAATTTTTTCAAAATCCTGTTCAGAAAACATTTTTGAAACATGAAGAAGCCCGGATTTTGTATTTGCAAGCCTTGCGTCGTACCTGTGCAGATCGCTTCCGAGGATAATCGACCCGGATCCGACACAATTATAAAGTTTTCTCAAAATCACGCGGCTGAAAAAATTGTTCATAGCGAATACATTTACCTGGAAAATCGCTTCTTTTATTTCAAACAAACTGTATAGATTCTTAACTGATAAAAAATTGGCATATCTTTCTATGTGCGCAAAAATCGGAATCAAATGATGTTCATACATTATGTTTTCGATTTCATGAATTATCCATTTTTCAAATCCGCTTCTCGGAAGTTCAAGTAATATATAGTCAGTACCCTCAATTGCAAGTTTTGAAACATCCTCAACGTCCGAAAGTCCGTGTTCGAGTGCAACTTCAGCGCCAAGAATAATTTCGGGAAGTCCGGAAATATTTTCTATTTTTTTATAGGCAGAATCTCTTCTCTTTAAAAACGACGAAACCTCTTCTTTGTAAAAATAGAAGTGCGGAGTAGCGCAAATTTTTTCGGCGCCGAAACTCAACAATTTTTTTACAAGTTCTTCCGACATTTCAGGAGAAACCGAGCCGTCGTCTATGTTTGGCAGAATGTGACTGTGATAATCTACGAATCTACAGTCTTTATGCTTTCTGGCCGTAATTGTATTCGTACCTTCCGTTTACTTTTCTGCCTAATCTTTTATAAATGCTGTTTTCCTCTCCAACGCCTACCGCAACGGTGCCGAGAACCGGAAAATCCGCTTTTTTCAAACATTCCAAGGCTTTTCCCACGTCCTTGTAATATGTCTTTTTTATTCTTACAACAAGTATCATGCCGGCGCATTTATTCTGAAGCACAAGCGCGTCCGTAACCAAAAGAATCGGAGGGGTATCGATAACTATATAGTCGTAAATGGTTTCAAGTTTTTTTATTAACTGATCCATATGTGTCGAACCCAAAAGTTCGGAAGGATTCGGAGGGATCACTCCTCCTGTCAGCAAATCAAGATTTTCATCGATTTTTATAACCGCTTTTTCAAACTCAACATTGCCCGCGATAACATCCGAAAGCCCCTGCTTATTCGGAACTTTAAAATTTTTATGCTGGCTCGGGTTTCTCATATCGGCGTCGATCACAATTACCTTGCAGTTGCTTTTCGAAAGCGATATGCCGAGATTTGACGATATCGAAGATTTTCCTTCACCGGGAACGGCCGAAGAAATAGCAATGGTTTTTTGAGATTTCTGACTGCTTTTCAATGAAAATATCACATTTGTACGAAGAATATTATATGATTCTTTGTAGGCAAAAGACGAATCGCCGTTCAAATCTATAACGCAGTCTTCATCACGGCTGTTATCATTTCTTAAACTGATTTTTTTCATCATATGAATACCTTTCTTTTGCAAAAAGTACAGCCTCGGGAATTTCCCCAAGAACAGGTATATTGAACTTCTTTGACAATTCTTCCGTATCTGTAATTTTGTTTTTGCAAATGTGAATTAAAAGAATTATTACCGCGGTAATAAGCGCTGCCGCAAAACCACTCGCAAGAACATTTTTCGGAATATTCGGGGATACGGGATTTTTATTTTCCTGAACTGCTCCGAGCGAAATCAGTTCGCCGGCTCCAACAATATCAAGCGCAATCGGAACGACATCCGTATGTATTATATCGCACATCTGTTTCGAAAGATGCGGGTCTTCGGAAGTAACAGATACATTTATTATTTCGGATTCTGAACTTTTTGATATTTTTACCATACCCTTAATTTTTGAAATTGAAAAAGTTCTGCCGAGTTTTTCATTAAAACTTTTTGTCATGTCAAACGACAATTCGTTCGACCCGAGGACCGCAACATAAGTATCGGCAAGCGATCTTTGCGATGTAATTTCATTTTGAGTTATATATTTTCCGGATTCGGAGTTCAGTGAACTGTTTTTTACAAACAAATTAAGCGACGACTTGTATAGAGGCACCGCCGTAGTTGAAGAATAAATGAACGTCGCCGTCATTGCGACAACTGTGACAATTACCAGAATTTTCCATTTTTTTAAAACAATATCAGCAACATTTTTTAAATCAAGTTCAGTATTCATGTAATAAATATCCTCCGAAAAGCCGTGCAAATAATTGAAAATAGATTAAAATAACAAATATTACACCTATATAATACAATTTTTAGGGCGAAAAGTCAATACTTTTCGCCCTAAAACATACTTCATTAATTTGTCATATTTCGACAGAATTTTTATTTTATACTCATGCCGCCGTCAACAAAAATATTTTGTCCGGTTATGTATTCGCCCTCTTCGGAACAAAGCAATTTTATTATGCCTTTAAAATGCTCGGGTTTGCCAAAATATCCGCATGGGATTTTTGAAAGGACTACCTTTCTGTAGTTTTCGTCGGAAAGAGCTTCTACGTTTCTGTCAGTATATATAGTTCCCGGTGCAATGTTATTTACTGTAATGCCGCTGCCGGCAAGCTGGAAGGCAATCGACTTTGCCATAAGTGTCTGCGCTGCTTTCGAAGATGCATATACGAGCATTTCATCGTGGGGTTTTGCTTCCTGAACGCTGCCTATTGTTACGATTCTTCCCCATTTTTGTTTTTTCATATACGGAGCATATTTCTGAATAAGAAGCATTGTTGCGCGAAGGTTGCAGTTAATCTGCGTTTCAAACTCTTCAATCGTTATTTCTTCCCATTTTTTTCTGTACTGTATGGAAGCGTTCAGTACAAGTATATCTACATCTCCGGTCATATTGTAGAGGTTTTCTGCGCACTTATCATGCGTCAAATCCTCTTTTACAAGCGTACACTTTCTGCCGAGTGCCGTTATCATATCGTACGTTTCTTTGGCTGCGGCATCGTTTCCAGCATAGTTTACGAAAATATCAGCGCCGGATTCGGCAAGGCCGAGCGCGATACCTCTGCCGATTCCCCTGCTTGAGCCTGTAACAAGCGCTTTTTTTCCTCTTAAATCAAAATACATTTTATAAATTTCTCCAATCGTATTTATTTTATAAGAACGCAAAGTGCCCCGGGAGCAGAAAATGTCTTGCCCGTAAACTTTATCGTTCCGTCTTTGCAAATTTCGAACAACGATACGTCGCCGCTTTGGTTTGCGACTACCATATATTTGCCGTCAGGCGTTATGTTAAAATCGCGCGGGTCTTTTCCCATACAGTCGGTTTCCTGGATTTTTGCAAGTTGTTTTCCGTCGGGTGAAATTTCAAAAGAGATAATTTTATCATATCCTCTTGTAGACGTATACAGGAATCTATCATCGTTTGAAATACGTATTGCGGCCGCGGTTGAGTTTACGTTTTCCGAAAACATTTCATAACTTTCCCGCATTTTAAGAATGCCTTTGCAATAATCATACACGGTCACGGTATTTGAAAGTTCGTTTATGCAGTAACACGTATCCCCTTTTTTGTTAAAGACAAGGTGTCTGGGACCGCTTCCCGGCACAGACGCGGCTTTTGAAACAAGGTTTAATTCCTTATCGTAAACAAAAATCGTATCCAGTCCCAAATCGCAGACGCATACATATTCTCCGTCGGGAGAAAATGAAGCAAAATGCGTATGCGGACCGTCCTGACGAACTTCGTTTAATCCTTTTCCGGCGTGGCAGACAACCTTTAAAATTTTACCTGAAGCGTCGGTCTTTACGACGTTTCCGGTAAGATAATTTACCAAAAATATACTTCCGTCGCTGTCAATTGAAAAATGGCATGCGGCTTTTCCGAGAGTATATGTAATAACCTGCGAAGGTTCAAGGCTGTCATCCTTGATATCAAAATTTATAAGACCGCTTTTATACCCTCCGAACGGGGTTCTTAAGAGAGCATAAAGTTTATTATTTGATAAAGCAAGATACATAGGATCGGGAATCGGAGTTTTCTGAATAAACTCCATATTTCCCGAAAAATCCAGCGAATATTTATAAATGCCGCCGTCATATGTGCATCCTGCAACAAAAACATCGTAATTTTTCATATTTCGCCTTTTATATTATTATAAAGAGGTTTGTGTATCATCAGGGTCGCCGTTTATCGCAAGGTCATATTCATGGCTCCAGTCAAGGTCGCGGTAATCTTTTGCCCTGTCGTCTTTTTTGATAAAATCGGTAAGCATATCAAGCATTCTGATATCCCATGTGTTTTTATCAATTTCAGCAGTTGTAAAGACATTTTTTGCAATCATTTCAAATCCGAACAAGTCTTTTACCTGAGTTTTTGCGGCTCCGTCAACAACTTCTTCAACAAGATGGCTCGGTATGAACAATACTCCGCCGCCGGCGCCGAAAACGATGTCGCCCGGTAAAACTATTGCTTTGCCGATTCTGCAAGGCGCGTTAAAATTAAGCATTAAAACTTCGCGGATAGGCGTGGGGTCTATGCCTCTGTAATATACCTGAATGTTTTTAATTTCCTGCATCTGTTCAAGGTCGCGGACTCCTCCCCAGATTACGGCTCCGCCTGTTTTTGTTTTTGTGGAAATAGCAGTCGACAGGTTTCCGCCGATGAATGTTCCCTTATATATTTTATCGAACATATCCGCAACGAGAACGTCGCCTTCAACAAGGCTGTCTACAACCCACTGGTTGTAATTTCCGGTTCTGCCTTCGCTTTTGCCGATTTCAAACATTGTTTCATGAAGGTCCGGTCTTGTGGGTGCGAAAGTTGTCGTAACCGCACGTCCGACTAACTTTTTGTTGTTATGTAATGTATACATGTCGCCCTGGAACTGATTTATGTAGCCTTTTACGAAAATGGGTTTCCATACTTCTTCAAGAGTCATTTTTTTCAATTTTTCAAGGTACTTGTCTGCAACGTAAGGTCTTCCGTCAGGGAGTCTGTCGCCTTTCCAGAAAGGTGTCATTGCGATAATTTCTTCTTTTGAATTGAAATGCATTTTGAAATTCTCCTTTTTTATTTATAAAATATTTTTTAACCGCATACAATTTAATAAAACAATTTATATCATGCAGGCATATTTTTTGTGGACAGTTATACTTTCCCCGCCGATTTGCCGGACAATGCAGTCGCATGCGTCATATCCGATTTTTTCAAACGGAAACGAAGAAGATTCAATCGGAAAACATAACTTGTCGGTATACGGCTCTGTATTTCCGGCAACAAGTTTAAAATTTTCCGGTATCTTAAGTCCGTGTTTCACGGCGGAATTTATTATAAGCACCGCCGTATCGGATTTATCGGTCACAACTGCTTTAAAATTTGAAATTTCTTTTTCGATATTATCGTCCGAAACATATTTTCCGCAAAGATCAAATTCCGACACAGCCTTTTTATATCCGTTTTTTCTCAAAACAACTTCATTTTGCAATTCCTTATAATCATGATAAACATACGTTATATCTTTTTCGCCTTCAAGGCATAGTTTTTTCGTTGCAACATAAGTTGCGCTCTCAAAATCAAAACTGAAATCCGAAATATTTTTATACTGTGTTTTAGGACTTATAAGCACGAACGGTATATGGTTTTCGCTCATGGCCTTTATATGAATGTTCTCATTAAATTCAGTATATTCGACAGGACACATGAATACAATTCCGTCAATTCTGCCGCGCCTGTAATATTCGATATAACTTGTATCGTCAAACGATTTTTCGTTTGTATTGCACACAACAACCGAATACCCGAGTTTATCGGAGCACTTAACAATTCCGCGAAGAATTTTTACCGAAACTCTGTTTTCAAAATTCCAGTACGAAACATACCCTATCGCATAAGATTTTTTGCTTCTCATTCCTCTTGCAATATTATTGGGAATGTAATTAAGCTTCTCGGCAGCCTTTTTGACTTTCAGTATGGTTTCCGGAGAATACTTTTTCTCTTTTGAATCATTCATTATATATGAAACGGCGGAAATACTCACGCCCGCTTCTTTTGCAACGTCTTTAATTGTAATTTTTACCAATTTTTCACCTCTGAATTGTAGAAACATTTCTACAACTTCATATATAAATTATACTCCATAAAAACTGTCAAGTCAACAGCAAAATGAAAAATTGCCATATATTTTTTGTTATACACTTTATATTTTATGCGAAAAATAATCATGAAAATAAATGAATTGAAATTTAATTTATATATGTAAAGGAAATATATTATGGATAAAGCAGTAATTCTTGCAGGCGGATATGGCACAAGGCTTGCGCCGATAACGCAAACTCTGCCGAAACCGCTTGTTCAGGTGCTTGAAAAGAGCGTTCTCGAACACATACTTGACAATCTTCAGAATCTAGGCATACGGGAAGTTGTTATGTCAACCATGTATTTGAGAGAAAAAATAATTGATAAAATCGGAAACAGATATAAAGATATAAATATAGGATATGAAAACGAAGAAATACCGATAGGAACTGCGGGCGGAGCAAAAACCGCTGCGCTGAAATTAAATCTTCGGGAAGATGAAAATTTTTTAATAGTATCCGGCGACGGCATATTTGATTTTGATTTAAGAGGCGCGGTATCCTTTCATGAAAGTAAATCCGCACTCGCGACAATTGTTACCTACAGTCACCCAAAACCTTTGGACTACGGGATCATACTTTCCGACAAGGACGGGCGCATAAAACGTTTTATTGAAAAACCCAACTGGTCGCAGGTAATAACAGATACTATAAACACAGGAATTTATATTTTAAACAAGAAGGCCTTGGATTTTATTCCCGACAATACAAACTTTGATTTTTCAAAAGACCTTTTTCAAAAACTTCTGTCGGAAAATCAAAAACTGTACTCATGCAACTGCGACGGTTATTGGTGCGATATAGGG
>CAKSDR010000047.1 GCA_934446095.1 uncultured Eubacteriales bacterium
TTACGACGCTCTACCTCCGGTGACATAAATATGAATCAGCCGGATTCCGGAATAACCGGGATCCGGCTGATTGTTTGGCGGAGACGGAGGGATTCGAACCCTCGTCCCTCAAGGGGCATCATGATTTCGAGTCATGTCCGTTATGACCACTTCGATACGTCTCCATATATGTTAACTCGGAAAACCGAGATTAACGCAAGTATTCGGTTGTATTAGAATTTCTGTTAGAACTCACGGTGTGCCTGCGGCGGGCAAATACCCGAAACCCGCACGGTTAAAGGCTTTTCGGAAGTTTTACTTCCGTTTGCCGAGGGAGATTTCGAGTCAGGGCCGTTATGACCACTTCGATACCTGTCCATTTATATATTTTGATGCAAAAACACACGCATCAACATAAAATAGTATACCATAAAATATACATTTGTCAATAATCTTTTTAAATTTTATGTACCGCACACCAAACTTTGGTGTGCGGTACACATTTTATTCTTGCGAGAAAATTTTTCCCATAAGAGTTCCCATAACCGACGCCATCATAAGGCCTCTTGTCCATCCGCTTGAATCTCCGAGGCAATGCAGTCCTTTAATGCTTGTGTTGAAGTTCTCGTCCATCTTAACACGGTTACTGTAAAATTTCAATTCCGGAGAATAAAGCAGCGTTTCAGTTGACGCGAATCCCGGAACAACCTCGTCGACTGCCTGTATAAAGTTTATAATATTAACCATTGAGCGATACGGCATGGCCGCTGTAATATCGCCTGCAACCGCATCTGTAAGAGTTGGTTTTAAATTTGACTGTGCAAGTTCTTTCTGCCATGTTCTCTTGCCATCAATGATATCGCCGTATCTCTGAACAAGAATATGTCCTGCTCCGAGCATATTTGTAAGTTCTCCGACTTTTTGAGCATATGCTATAGGTTGATTAAACGGATCGCTGAAATTGTGTGAGCAAAGTATTGCCACATTTGTATTCTCGGACTTATATTCCTTGTACGAATGCCCGTTTACAACAGCAAGGTTATTGTCATAATTTTCCTGACTTACAACTCCACCGGGGTTTTGGCAAAATGTGCGAACCTTATTTTTAAAAGGTTTCGGGTATCCTATAAGTTTGGATTCATAAAGAACCCTGTTTACTTTTTCCATAATTTCATTGCGCACTTCAACCCTTACGCCTATATCAACGGTACCGGGAACGTGCGCTATATTATGTTCCGAACAGATATGTTCAAGCCAGTCTGCACCTCTTCTTCCGGTCGCAACAACAACTTTTTTTGCATATATTTCAAGATTTTCGTTTTGCTTCGTAAAATATGCGCCAAGACACACATTATCCTTCAGCATAAGGTTTGTGCATTCGTATCCAAACATTAATTCAACGCCGTTTTCGATAAGATACTGCTGAATTCTATAATATATTTCCTGAGCCTTTTCCGTTCCAAGATGTCTTATCGGACAATCTACAAGTTTAAGTCCTGCTTTTATTGCTCTTTTTCTTATTTCCTTTACTTCTTCGGAATCGGAAATTCCTTCGACATGAGTGTCGGCACCGAATTCAAGGTAAATTTTATCTACATAATTTATTGTTTCCTGAACTTTTTCTTCACCTATAAGTATCGGCAAATCTCCCCCGACATCTGAACTTAACGAAAGTTTGCCGTCCGAAAAAGCGCCGGCCCCGGAAAAACCTGTTGTTATATGACAGTAAGGTTTGCAGTTAACGCATTTATGAGTCTGAGTTTTAGGGCAGTGCCTGTTTTGAATTTCTCTTCCCTTTTCAACAATGGTTATCTTTTTCTTACAACCGTTTTTTAAAAGTTCAAGCGCCGTAAAAATACCGGCAGGACCTGCACCGACAATAAGTATATCTGTGTTCATTTAATCATCCCTTTCAACACAACAGTCAAATAAAAAGTCATCTTTCTTCGCGGAAGTACGGAAGTCCGAGAGCCTCCGGAGGCTGGTTTTCCTTTTTTTCCATTATACTCGTAAATATGAGAACAACAATTGTAACAACATACGGAAGCATATTAAATATCGCAACAGAACTTCTGCTAAGTCCGGATATGTAGGAATAAGCAATATATAATCCACCGAATAAAATCGAACCTAAAATTCCAAGATTAGGCTTCCATAAAGCAAATATAACAAGAGCTATTGCAAGCCATCCTCTGTCGCCGAAACCGCCGTTTGTCCACGACCCTCCGGTATAATCAAGTATAAAATAAAGTCCGCCGAGTCCGGCGATAGCACCGCCCGTACATGTGGCAATATATTTATATTTTGTAACATTTATTCCGGCAGCGTCTGCCGTAGCCGGATTTTCACCTACAGCTCTTAAATTAAGTCCCGCCATAGTTTTTTTCAAAAACCATGCGGCAATAAGAGCGATTATTATTGCAAGATAAACCAAAAATCCGTAAGAGAAGAATATCTTTCCGATATCTCCGCATTTGTCTGCAAAAGGCAGAGTGGTTTTAAAGTAATCGGCCGTTGTCTTTACAGATAAATTTCCGCCGTTACCAAAAATTTTAGTAAGCGAACCGCCGAAAAAGTCACCGAATCCCATTCCGAAAATCGTAAGGGCAAGCCCTGTGACATTTTGGTTCGTTCTAAGTGAAATCGTTAAAAAACTGTATATAAAAGCCAAAAGTGCCGAGCCGAAAAGCGAAGATAAAAGCGGTATTACAATACAACAAAAAGGACTTGGAGTTGCGGTCGATCTTTCATAAATATACGCTCCGATAACACCCGCACTTCCACCTACATACATTATCCCCGGAATTCCCAGGTTTAAATTTCCGGATTTTTCGGTAATTATCTCACCTGTCGAACCATACAAAAGAGGAATGCCCTGAACTATTGCCTTGTTTATAATCGTAGCAAACATTATTTATCTTCCTCCTTATGACTTTTATGAGCATGAATCTGATAGTTTACAAAAAATTCACTGCCTATAATAAAGAATAAAATTATACCAGTAAGAATATCCGATATACTTTCGTTAAGCTGAAATCTTGTGGCAATCTCCCCCGCTCCCTGCCCGAGAAATACAATAAGGAAAGAAGCAAGCGCCATAACAAACGGATTGAATTTTGCAAGCCATGAAACTATAATCGCAGTAAATCCAAGACCTCCGACCGTGTTTGTATCAATGGTATGATCTCTTCCCGAAACGAGAAGAAATCCGGCGATTCCGCAAAGAGCACCCGAAAGCGCCATTGTCCGCAAAATAACTTTTTTAACGTTAATTCCTATATAGCGCGCAGTGTTTTTGCTTTCACCCACAACAGATATCTCATATCCGTGCTTGCTATACTTTAAGTAGATATACATTGCAACCATAAGAACTGCGGCCACAATAATGATAAGCAGATATTTCTGCCCGAAAAGAAACGGCATCCAGCCTGCCTTTGTGGAACTGTTTATAACTCCGACGTGATTTGAATCTTTCGGATTTTCCCAAAACACTATGCAATATGAAACAAGTTGCATCGCAACATAATTCATCATAAGTGTAAATAATGTTTCGTTTGTATTAAAGTTCGCCTTGAATACTGCCGGAATCATGCCCCATAACATGCCCGCAATTACAGAAGCGGCAATTGTTACCAGAAAGAATATTACAGGCGGCAATTTGTCGGCAAGATAAATCATGCATGCGGCGCTTGCAAGTCCTCCGACAAGCGTTTGTCCTTCTGCGCCTATATTCCAGAATCTCATTTTAAAAGCAGGAGTTACCGCAAGGGAAATACACAGAAGAATTGCAAGTTTTTGAAGCAGATTCCATACTCTTCTGGTTGTTCCGAATGATCCTTTAATCATTTCAGAATAAACTCTGACCGGATTATAATCGGTCAGCAAAACTATTACAAAAGCGCATATTATAAGCGCAAGCACGATTGCAACAAATCTTATCGCCCATGACTTATACCATGGCATGGTTCCCCTTTTTACTACCTGAAACTTAGGGACATTGACATGTTTTTGGTTAGTTTCCATCATGCGTTACCTCCTGGGATTTTGTCATAAGAAGTCCTATCTGTTCCTTTGTTGCGGTGCGTGCGTCAACAACCGCGCTTATCTTTCCTGCGCACAAAACCAAAATGCGGTCGCACAACTCAAGAAGCACATCTAAATCTTCCCCCACAAAAATAACAGCTACTCCGCGTTCTTTCTGCTCGTTTAAAAGATTGTATATCAGGTACGAAGAATTTATATCAAGTCCTCTTACAGGATACGCCGCCATGAAAACAACAGGCGACATTGCAATTTCGCGTCCGACAAGAACTTTCTGAACGTTTCCGCCTGAAAGTCTTCTGACAGGAGTATTTGCGTTCGGAGTTACAACCTCAAGTTGTTTTATAATATTTTCCGCAAGAGTTTCCGGACCCTTCCTGTGAAGGAACACTCCTTTACCCTTCCTGTAACTTCTGAGCATCATGTTATCTACGATATCCATATTGCCTACAAGTCCCATTCCAAGTCTGTCCTCCGGCACAAAAGACAGTCTTACACCCATCTCACGTATCTGCAAAGGAGTTTTATCCCTTAGATTTTCAATTTTACCGTTTTTAGGGTTATCATATATTATTTCGCCGCTGTCCAAATGCTGAAGTCCCGCAATGGATTCGAGAAGTTCTCTCTGACCGCTTCCGGCAATGCCCGCAATACCGAGTATTTCTCCCGAACGCGCCGTAAACGAAACGTTTTTGAGAACCGTAACGCCCTCGCGGTTAATGCAGTTGATATTCTTAACAGAAAGCCGGTCTATGCAGTTTTTCGGCTCGGTTCTTTTAATATTAAGCGATATTTTTTTGCCGACCATCATTTCTGTAAGTTGCATTTCGTTTGTATCGCATGTGTTGACAGTTCCTACGTACTCTCCTTTACGCAGAACCGAAACTCTGTCGGAGAGCGATAACACTTCATGAAGCTTGTGAGTTATAATAATTACTGCTTTCCCTGAATCGCGCATGCGGCGAAGTATGTTGAAAAGTGTCTTCGTTTCCTGGGGAGTAAGAACTGCCGTAGGCTCGTCAAGTATTAAAATATCCGCGCCTCTGTAAAGAACCCTTAATATTTCAACGGTTTGTTTTTCCGATACGCTCATTTCATAAATTTTTTTCATCGGGTCTACCGCAAAACCGTACTTTTCACCGATTTCCTTTACTTCAGCCGCAATTTTCTTTATATCGAATCTATTTTTGGTTTTCAGCCCCAAAGCGATATTTTCAGCCGCAGAAAAAACATCAACAAGTTTAAAATGCTGATGTATCATTCCTATTTTATAGTCAAAAGCGTCTTTAGGAGAGCGAATTACAACTTCTTTGCCGTCAATAAAAATTTGTCCCTCATCGGGAAAATATATCCCCGAAATCATATTCATAAGAGTTGTTTTTCCGCTTCCGTTCTCACCAAGAACAGACAGAATTTCACCCTTGTTAACAGTAAGGCTAACGTCCTTGTTTGCGACGATACTTCCGAAACGTTTGGTAATATTTTTCAATTCGATAGCGGCATTTGCAGTCACATTAATCCCCCCGACATTTTTTACTTTAAAAAGAACACATTTTTAAAAATATACTTTTTTTAAAATAAAAAAACTTATAGGCGGGGCAAAATCTGCCCCACCTAATATTTTAATTATACACTAAATGTACATTCCTGAATATTCCGGCAGAAGTCTTAAGACACGAACCGGAAAAGCGGAAAGACTTTAAACAATATAATTATTTTGTTGTGATACCGTCGATGTTAATATCAAAGTACGGAGCCGAACGTTTTTCGGATTCATGGAAATATCCGTCTGATACAACCTGTGTGTCTCCTTCAAAATTAGGATCTGTATCAACGTCAGCCATATATTCTGTCAAAGTTTCGCCGTTAACTGTAAACTTAGAAGTATCAAATACCTTTATTTCTCCCGAAATAAGTTTTTCTTTTACTTCTTCAAGTTTTTCAGCTGTGCCGGGCGCTGCAACTGCATCGTTAAGACCAAGTATCTGAACAACATCTTCCTTAAGTCCGCCGCAGAAATCCTGTGTTATTTCTTTGCCTTCGATTACACTTGTCATAATGTGTTCAAAGTAGGGTTCCCAGTTGATTTTTGATGAAATCAAAGCCGTGTTTGGGCCCCATTCGCGTGTATCAAGGTTGTAAGCAACGTTCGGAACGCCTGCTTCTTCACATGCTTTAGGAGCGCCTTCAGAGTCTGCATGCTGGCTGATAAGTACGCATCCGTCTGCGATAAGAGCGTTGGCTGTTTCTTTTTCTGCTGCAATATCAAACCATAAGTTTGTGTATTTTACTTCCATTGTTACTTCGGGACAAACCGAACGCGCGCCGAGGAAGAAAGAAGTAAGACCGGACTTAACTTCAGCATATGGGAATGCACCTACATAACCCATTTTTGCTTTATCTGCAGTGATCTTTCCGCTTTCAATCATAGAGTTGAGTTTCAAGCCTGCAGCAACTCCTGCAAGGTAACGGCCTTCATATATTGAAGCGAAAGCGTTAAAATAGTTAGGAAGATTTTCTGTATGAGCTTTTGTTCCCGTAGCATGGCAGAACATAACTTTGGGGAATTCTTTTGCAGCCTGAATCATAAAGTCTTCATGACCGAAACTGTCTGCAAAAACAATGTTGCATCCGGAATCTGCAAGGTCAGCTGCAGCTTCGAGGCAGTCGTTTGACTCGGGAATGTTTGTTTTGAATAAATACTGGTCATCGCGAAGACCCATTGCCTTAACAGCCGCTTTTGCAGCGTCGATAAAGTTTTTGTCATATGTCGAGTTTTCGTCATGCAAACAAATAAAACCGATTTTAAAATCGTCTTTTGAAATTGCATTTGTGTTTTCAACGTTGCCTTTCACATCATCCTGATTTCCTTCTTTGCTTGTGCATCCTGAGAAAAGGAAACATGTTGCGAGCATTGCAAGCGCAAGAACAACAGTCAGAAACTTTTTCATTTGTTTTTTCCTCCCGGCATTTCTGCCATTAAAAATTTTATGTAAAATTATTACATACATAAGTTAATTTGCCGCGCGGTAAGAGTTACTTGCGGTATACGATATTTCCGGACTCCATGCTGTCGATTATGGCAAGAGATTCTACGCGCAGTCCGCCGCTGCGCAATTCATCCCCGCCGTGCTGAAAGCCTTTTTCGATTGCAACCGCAACTCCGCAGCAATTAGCTCCGGATTTGTCGATTATTTTGCGAAGACCGTTGATAGCATTACCCAAAGCGAGAAAATCATCTATTATAAGAACGTTGTCGCCGGCAGATATGTAGTCCTTGCATACGACAATATCGAAAACTTTTCCATGGGTGAAAGACTCAACCTTTGCGGAATATACATTGTCCTCAACATTTTTCGTCTTTGCTTTTTTCGCAAAAACAACCGGAACATTTATAAATGCCGCCGCAGCCACAGCTATAGCTATTCCGGAAGATTCCACAGTAAGTATTTTGGTAATTTTTGTATTTTCATAAAGTCTTGCTATCTCTTTTCCCATTTCCATAAGAAAAGGAACATCAATCTGATGATTTAAAAAACTTCCGACTTTAAGCACGTTTCCAGAAAGAACCTTTCCCTCAGTCAATATCTTTTCTTCAAGAGTCTTCATAAAAAAATTACCTCTTAATCAGTTATATAAAGCAAAAATGCCCGATAAAAACGCAAAAATGGCAGGCAAAAACCTGTCATTACCAACAATTATTCCGCAAAAATCCAATAGTCACAACTTGAAGGCGTGTGGTAGAAACATCCGAACCTATGAAAACACGGATATATATTGGTAATAGATATTAAATTTCGCATTTCAGTACTTAATTACAATATTATGTTACCACAAGCGGCAGTTTTTGTCAATACACTTTTGCATTTTTTGTTTTTTGTCCAAAAAAAATGTAAAATAATCTTTTAATATCGGCTTTTTGACAATTTTTTATTCTTTGGTTGACACAGAAAACAATTCTTGATATAATTTTTGATATAAATTATAAAATTACTTTATTAAAGGAAGCAAATTAATGAGAGCAAGAAAAATCTCCGCTTTTTTATTAGTCATTTTTATAAGTTTTTCAGCATGTTACCAAAAAGTGTATGCAGAAGAATCCTACACTGTGAACAACAGTACAAAATTCATCTCTCTTGTATACGACGACTCATCTATAACATCCGAAAACGGAAACACTTCATGGTCAAAGATAAATTTTGCCTGCCAGTCCATAGCGTCAATGATACGTCCGGGCGACAGTTTGTATGTTACAACTTTTGAAACTCCTCATAAAACCGATGTTTCAAAACCCGAGAATTTTACAGCCCTTTACAAAACCATAAAGGGAATAAGCACATACTACAGAAGCAGCAGTTTCGGCAGTACGGAAGCCTTGGATACCGCCTTTTCAAAACTCACAACCCTTTCTGCGCAGAATCCCACGGCTGAGTATTGGCTCGTTGTTCTCTGCGACAGCAAGATTCGTGATCAAAACCGCAATATTTTATCGGGCAGTCAGCTTTCGGATAAATTTTACGGGTACAGAACACCTTCTATGCCGAACGGCTCAAAAGTTAACATTTTGTATATGGCCCTCGGCGAAAACGCAGAAACCGTAAAATCCAACGAAGAGCAAGGACTTTACTCGGTTTCATATGACAATAAAAGTTTCACTCAGCAGTTGGATGAAATTTCCGAACTGTTTACCGGCAGACTGAATTCGAAAGATTTCAAATTCGCAGACGTAATTTGCGAAGGAACAAATAAGGTTACGGTAGAATCCGACGTTGCCCTTTACGACATGGCTGTTATAACCAACAGCAGCGCCGTTCTTGAGAACGTAACCTTTAATGGGAAAACTGATATACCGATACCGCAAAATATGCAGATAAGTTATCCGAAAAGCGCCTCTGATGCCATAGTAGCAGACACTTCACTTTCTTCTGACATTGCTTTCATAGGAAATCACTCGCAAATCTTGAAACCCGGAACTTATACACTTACTTTTTCGGAAAATATTTACGAAGACAATATAAACATTTTTATACAGCCCGACATAAAAATTTCAAGAACGGTGCGCCTTTCGGAAAACGGCAAAGACATTCTTGAAAACACAGAACTTTATGCCGATGAAAAAATCGATGTTTTGTATTTTCTGTCCGACAGCGCCGGAGAACCGATTAACACCGACGCGCTGTCACTTCCCGTGTCTTTTTCCGTCAATACGGTTTCGCAAGGCACCTCCTCTGAGGCAAACACCGACAAAATCAAAAACTTCTCCCTGGCCCTTGGAGAAAACACATTTATCGCAAACGCAAAAATCGGTCCTTTTCCCGTGTATTCGGATATATTGAAATTTTCGGTAAACTCAAAATTCAATTACAAACTTGTATGTGAAAAAGTTCCCGAAAAAATTTCCGCAGAAAGTCTTTCCAAAGGTTCCGATCCTATTCTTCTCGGAATCCGCAGCGACAGCACGGATTTGAAATATACAAGACAAGACCTTTCGCGCCTTGACATATCATTTGATATTTCACCGAACGATTATTTAAAACTCGACACTCTGATTCATGAAGACGGCACTGTTTCGCTGGTTCCGCGCAGTTGCGGCGACCCAATAAAATCCGAATTTCTGCTTCGGTTCTCAGCGCCGAAGGAAATAAAAATTTCCGTAAATATAAACGATGTTCCTGTCGGTCTTTTGGAAATACCGGTGGAGCCCGCAGGTCAGATGTCAAAAATAAGTTTTTTTGCTTTGCCGCTTATTGTTCTTATAGTAATAATCGGATATATCTTTAAACCCAGGTTTTCCCTGAACTATAAAATATATAGGAACACCGGCACCCAAAAAGACGGATGTTTGTTTTTCAATTATAATAACTGGTATCAAACCGACCTTGCAAAATTTGAAGTAATTCCATATCCTTGCGGCATAAGTTCTTTCTTTCCTTTTATCGGAAACCGCAAGAAGTCGGAAAACATCGTAATTGCCGCTCGCGGAATTCTTCATAAAAACAGAAAACTGAAGATAAAATCGTCACCGTCGGTTAAAAACACTTATATTATCAAAAATTCCAGTTCCATTAATCAGTATTATTTTGTAGAACTTAAACCCGAAAAAATAGATTTTATTAAAGCCGAAAACGGAAAATTTACTGATATTGAGTACACCGACGCCGTGATTACCGAATCTGACGGAAAATATACTATATATAAATTTGATGTTTAATTATTTCCGTTCGGTTAGTTCCCCTCTCACAAGGTACGCCAAAACAAAATCCAGACCCGAAATTGCAGCCGCAGCATCGATTCACTCCGGCAGAAAATTCCTGCACTAAATAAGCAATATCATGATATTCTCCGGCTCCCGCTCCTATCCGCTTCGCTACTATCGGTTCAACCCCGTCGTCCCCAATTGAAAAAAACTCTCCCTTGTCAGAGGCACGCCCTGCGTCATATCCGCGGCTGTGAAAGGATGCAAAATATATTTATGCCGGCAAAACATTATGCCGATAAACTGCAGCAAAATATACAT
>CAKSDR010000048.1 GCA_934446095.1 uncultured Eubacteriales bacterium
GTCTTATAGTTTCGATAATTATTATTATCATGGGATTTGAACTTGCAAAGACATCTATTGAAAAAATAATTGCTCCGGAAAATATAACTTTCGATATGATAAGTTCCGTGATTTTATTTATATCGATACTTGTTAAAGTTTACATGTTCATTTATAATAAAAGTATAGGCAAAAAACTGAATTCTCCCGCTATGGATGTTGCCGCGCACGACAGCTTGAGCGATGCCGCCGCAACAACAGCGGTTCTCTTATCAATAATTTTCTTCAAACTTACAAATATAAACATCGACGCCTATTGCGGAATGGCAGTGTCAGGATTTATTTTGTATTCCGGCTGCGGCGCCGCAAAAGAAACAATAAACCCGCTTCTCGGGGAGGCGGCAGACGAGCAAACCGTGCAGAAAATAAAAGAAATTATAACGCAGTACCCTGATATTATCGGAATGCATGACCTTATTATACATAATTACGGCGCCGGCAGAATGATGGTGACTTTTCATGCGGAAGTCGATTACAGACAGAATATTCTTGAAATGCATGACGAAATTGATAATATCGAAAGACACATATCAAGAGACCTTAATTGCAACACAACTATACATATGGATCCTATTATTACAGATAACGAAGAATTAAACAAATTAAAAACGAAAGTAGAAATTTTTCTTCATTCTATTGACGAAAATATTTCAATGCATGACTTCAGAATTGTTGCGGGTACGACTCATACGAATCTGATATTTGACGTTGTGCTTCCTTACGACTCTAAAATATCTGCCGGAGAGCTGAAGAAAAAGACTTCTGAATTTGTAAAAGACCTTGATGGTAACTATTACGCCGTTATAAATATGGATACACTCTATTAATTGTGAAATTTAGACAAAAATATGTTAATAATTTTATGATAGTTTAAAATATTGTTAACAATTACACACTATATTAAATTTTGTTAATATGTTTTAATATTATGTATGGATCTTTACTCAAAGTATATAAGACATTATTGATTGCGTTTTGAGTATAAAAACACGGAAAGGCAGAACGAAATTGATAGAGATTGAAAATGTATCAAAAACATATGATGGCAAAAAATTTGTATTGCAGAATCTTAATTTAAAGATAGACGACGGGGAATTTGTTTTTATAGTCGGACATTCCGGCGCAGGAAAAACAACACTTACAAAACTTTTACTATGCGAAGAAAGAGTTACCTCGGGTTCGATAAGAGTCGGAAAATATGATTTGACAAAACTTAAAAACAGAAAAATACCATATTTCAGAAGAACTATGGGATTCGTTTTTCAGGATTTCAGACTTTTTCAGAACAAAACAGTATACGAAAACGTAGCTTTTGCACTTGAGATAACCGGTGTTCCGAAAAGATTTATTAAAGAGCGAGTTCCTTATTTTATAGATCTTGTCGGTTTAAAAGATAAGGAAAATGAATTTCCGGCGCATCTTTCCGGCGGCGAACAGCAGCGGCTTTCTCTCGCAAGGGCACTTGTGAATAAACCTGATATTATAATTGCGGATGAGCCTACGGGAAATCTTGACCCTGAACTCAGTTACGGAATTATGGACCTTTTACTGAGAATAAATAAGATCGCAAATAAGACAGTAATTGTGGTAACGCATGAAAAAAATCTTGTGGATAAATTCCAGCAAAGAGTAATTACCATAGGCGACGGATATGTTGTCAGCGATATTCCAAAGGGGTCATACAAATGAGAAGATATAAATTAACATATTTTATTTCCGAAGGGCTTAAAGGCTTTTTCCGCCACGGGGCTATGAGCTGGGCTTCAATTTTTATACTGGCAAGCGCTCTTCTTATAACCGGAAGTTTTTCATTGCTTATAGTCAATATAAATTATAATATTGATCAGATTGATGATTTTAATGATATTGTTGTATATGCGGAACTCGGAGCAGATAAGGCAAAGATAGATTCCATTGAAAACGAAATAAGAAACATAAAGCAGGTAAGCAACGTAACTTTTGTTTCAAAAGAAGAATCTTTAAAAATCGAAAAACAGCGCTACGACGAAGAATATGCACATCTTTTTGACACTTACGGAAGCGACAACAATCCTCTTCCGGATTCTTTCAGGGTTGAATATGAAAACGCCAATGACGTAGATGTTCTTGTTTATAACCTGCAGAACATTGACGGCGTTGATAAAGTAAAAAACAGAAAGGATATCGCCGACAATATAAATAAGGTAAAAAGCGTTATTCTTCTCGTCAGCACTTTTCTTGCGGCGACACTGCTTGTAGTATCTGTTTCCGTAATTATCAATACCATAAAAATCGCAGTTAAAGCACGTGAAGAAGAAATACAAATAATGAGATACATAGGTGCTACTAACTTCTTTATAACAATGCCGTTCGTTATTGAGGGTATTGTTATAGGCCTTATATCATCTCTTATTTCACTTGCGGTTCAGTGGTATTCGTACATATATATTACAAATGAGATAATAGCCGATTACGGTATAGTCGAGTATATTCCTTTCACAAACCTCAGTATTTATGTAATTCCGGCATATATTCTTGCAGGACTGCTGCTCAGTGTTGTCGGAACGGCTATTTTCATGAGAAGGTATCTTAAAGCATAAAAATCGTTTAACGTTTTAAGGAAAGGCAGGTATTAAAAATGAAGAAAAGAAATATAATATACAGGGCAATATCGTTTGCTGCCTGCTGCATACTTACTTTTACATTTTTATCAGCAAACGTAACATTATTATCGGAAAATGTAAGTGCCGCAAATTCATCGCAGATACAAACCCTTGAAGATTCTCTTTCAAAAATTCAGAACGAACGCAAGAAATTGCAGAGTTCGCTGAATTCTACGGTTTCAAGTAAAAATTCAAAAATGCAGGAAAAACGCCAGTTGGATTCAGAAATATCTGTATTGAATCAGGAAATTTCAACTACGGAAAATTTGATTTCACAATATACGCAGCAGATTTCTGATAAGGAAATTGAAGTGGAACAATTAAAGGAAGAGTGCGAAAAACAGCAGAAATTATTTGACGAGATGGTAAGAATGTCTTTCGAATACGGAGACGATTCATATCTTGAAATGATTTTCGGTACAAAGAGTTTTTCGGATTTTCTGTCAAGACTTGACCTTATTTCATATCATCTCTCTTACAATGATAATATTTTGAAGGATATGGATAAAGCTCAGACTGCTCTTGATGAAACAGTATCATCTTTGAAGGCTTCAAAAAGCAATCTTGAAATGTATACAAGCCAGAAAGAAGAACTTAAAAAGAGCCTTGAACAAAAGAGTGCTAAAGCGGAAGATACGATTTCTGCTCTTTTGAGCGACCAGAAGGAACTTGAAAAGGCAATAAAAGAGTCCGAAGATGCAAAAAAACAATTGCAGTCGGAAATAGAAGCGCTGTACCGCGAACTTGGAGGACAGAACTCAGAATATAGCGGAGGAGATTTTATTTGGCCGCTTCCGTCAAATTATAAGACAATTTCGTCAGGGTACGGATACAGAACAAACCCATTGTCACATAAAAAGGAGTTCCATAACGGTATTGACCTGCCTGCGCCTAAAGGAACAAATATACGCACGGTTGCTGCGGGAACTGTTGTTAAAGCAACATGGTACGGAGGATTCGGAAACTGCGTAATTATAAATCATGGCGGCGGAATCATGTCGCTTTACGGACATTGCAACTCTCTTAATGTTAAAAACGGTCAGTATGTAAATCAGGGCGACGTTATTGCGTTTGTAGGAACTTCGGGCTATTCTACCGGAAATCATTTGCACCTTACAATATATAAGAACGGAAATCATGTAAGTCCGTTGAATTATGTAAAGAAATAAAATATTCGCAGACCTTATAAATTTCTTTTCGATGGGTGATTTTTATAACCTGTTATTATAGATTAGTTTATATGGTCTGCATTTTATTTTTTTATAACCGAAAGGAAAAAGTATGAAGAAAAAAATATCTTTAAGTGCATGTCTTATACTGCTTGTTGCGGCGGCATTTGTGTCATTTCAGATAACGTACGTAACTGTCAGCAATAAGTATGAAAAGGAAATATACGGTCTTAATAAATGGCAGAACTTAAATTCAAAACTTGACGGAATAGAAAATGCGGCAAGCATAAAAGACAGCGGAAATGAAAGTTGGAAGGACTTATATACGAGCCTTGCCGAAACAGATAACTATGTAAGAAATTATTATATAGGAAAAATTAACGAACAAGATCTTGAAGACTATCTTCTTTCGGGGTATATTTACGGTATAGGAGATAAATATGCTTCATATATGAATAAAAAGGAATATGAAGCATATATTATGTCTACAAAGACGGGCTCAATGGTAGGAATCGGTGTAAGAATAATATATGACAATACCCTCGGCGGAATTTATATCACATCCGTAATGCCGGATTCTTCTGCACAGGAAGCCGGGATTTTGCCGGGCGACGTTATTATAACTGTTGAAGGAGATAAAGTATCCGACCTTGGATATTACAATTCCTATAATTTAATAAAAGACGGCAAAGAGGGCGAAAGCGTAAACGTTGAGGTTGCAACGGCGTCTTCGGATTATTCGGAAATCAAAAAAATATCCCTTCAAAGAAGAGTTGTAAAAAAAGATACGGTTCAGTCCCACATGCTCTCCGACAATGTTGCGTACGTAAATATTCTTGAATTTGACGAAACAACCTCTGATGAATTTGTTTCTCAGATGAAAGAATTGCAAAAATCCGGCGCAAAAAAATATATATTTGACGTCAGAAATAACCCGGGCGGAAATGTAGTCGGCGTAAAAGGAGTTCTCGATTATTTGCTGCCCGAAGGTCCCATTATCAAATATTATTCAAATGACGGAAATATTCAGACGCTGAATTCCGACGCAAACGAAATTGTAGCACCGATGATAGTGCTTATAAACGGAAATACTGCAAGCGGAGGAGAGTTGTTTGCGGCGGCGCTGAGAGATTATCAAAAGGCAACACTTGTCGGAACAAAAACGTATGGCAAGGGCACTATGCAAACAATAATACCTTTGTCAAACGGTGGCGGAATAAAATTATCCACGCAGATGTATGATCCGCCTTACGGTGAAAATTATGAAGGAAAAGGCATAGAACCCGATATCAAATCGGAACTTGTATTGCCGGAAGACGGTAACTTTTATAAACTTACGGAAGATCAGGATAGCCAGTTGCAGGAAGCAATACGCCTTATAAAAGACGTAGAAGCGGAATGATTCTCTTTTCGACGAAAAAGTCTATATAGAAAATTGAAAGGCAGCCTATAAAGGTTGCCTTTTTTGTGTTTATTTGTATAATTTATGATTTTGCGGCAAAATAAAAACAAAGATTAAAGAAAGGATATTATGAATATGGAAACACGGGTTATAACGGAAAAATTGATAGAAAAATTCAAAGAGTATCTTAAAGATGAGGAAAAGGCAGATGCGACAATTGAAAAATATATTCGTGATATTTCGTTTTTTTCTTGTTGGCTTTGCGGCAGTGTTCCGGATAAGCAAAAAGTTTTGCAGTATAAAGAAAATTTAAAAACTCAATATAAAATAACAAGTATAAACTCCGTTTTGTCGTCGCTTAATGCCTTTTTTGAGTACAGAGGCTGGCCGGAACTTAAAGTAAAAAGCATTAAGACCCAAAAACAGATTTTTGCGGACAGGAAAAAAGAACTTACAAAAATCGAATATGAAAAGTTGCTTGACGCCGCAAAATCCAATGGCAATGAAAGATTGTATTTGGTTATGCAGACAATATGCTCACTCGGAATCAGAGTTTCGGAACTTAAATATATAACAGTTGAGGCGATAGATGATATGAGCGCGGATATTTTATGCAAAGGCAAGAGCAGAACGGTTATTATTCCTAAAAAACTTTGCAGGCTGCTGCAAAAGTATATCAGAAAAAATAAAATAAAAAGCGGTTCCGTGTTTGTAACAATAACAGGGAAACCGCTTGACAGGTCAAATATATGGGCAGATATGAAAAAATTATGCGAGGCAGCAGGAGTCGAAAAAGATAAAGTATTTCCGCATAATCTCCGCCATTTGTTTGCAAGAACTTATTACTCGGCAGAAAAAGATATAGTGCGCCTTGCCGATGTTTTGGGGCATTCAAGCATAAACACAACACGTATTTATACCATGGAAACCTGTGATGTGCACAGACTGCAGATACAAAGACTGGGGTTGCTTAGATGCTGAAACAACATAATGGTGATTATGTGGTTAATAACAGTAAAATTAAACCATTATACATATTCATTATAGCAAAATGTTAACTTTTTGTCAACACGGTATTACATTTTTCAAGTGCGGTTCTTCTAAATTGTCATTTTCCCTCAAAAAAAACAATATAATATTCTAACCAATGTTTAAAATGCACTACTTATTGGTTCTGATTTTTGCGTTTTCAGCGTTTTACTTGTACTTTTTTGAATATTTATTCCATAAACGTACCACATAATCACCATTATGTGGTACGCTTATTTTTACTGCCTTGAAAGGTAACTTTTGACCTTCATTATACGGGGGCAGCAATAGGAATTGCTTTTCTGATACAGCTGCGGCTTTAAAAATGATTTAAAAAAGATAATTGCCGGCACGCCGGCAATTGGCAAAGGAGGAATTCCGGTGGTTTACAGGATCAGAAAAATGAACATCGGACTTGACTGCCTTCTTGCATGCGTTTATTTTCTCGCTTTGCCGCTTACAATAACAACCGGCGCTTCCGGAAGTTCTTTCCTGAAAGTAATCACAATACCTATTGCCGGATATTTTGCTGTGAGTTTGATTTTTTATAAAGATAAATTTGTATTCAATTCGATTCATTGCTTTTCCGCCCTTTTTCTTATAAGTACTGCGGTAACTCTTTTTGCCGACAGCAGCAGCGCTTCACTGATTTATGTGCGCGGATATATTGAAACAATAGGGCTTATGTTTCTTATAACCGTAAAAAAATATAACGAAAATGAAATAAAGGCATTTGAAATTGCACAACTGATGTTGCTTTTTGTAATGATATGTCTTGGATTTGCAGGCGCCGATTGGTACGGCGGAAGAAATACCATGACCATATTCGGAGCCACAAGCGATCCAAATTATTTTATCGGCTTTTTCATTCTCCCGACAACGGTTGCATTGAAAAAACTGAGGGAAAATAAAATATACGCTGTTATTTGCTCTGTGATGATACTTCTTACAGGGTATATAGTTCTTTCTTCCGGGTCAAGGGGCGGACTTCTTGCGTGGATTGTAACCGTCGTATCATATGTTTTCATAAATGCAAAATCCGCAAAGCAAAGACTTATTGGCATGGCGGCAGCGTTTTTTGCTGCAGTTGCTTTGTGGACGATAGTAATACCGCTTTTGCCTGAAACCGTATCATCAAGATTCAGCATAGAAGCGGTGCTGAAGTCAAGAGGAACTGCGAGAGCAGATATATGGGAATCTATGTTTGAAACAATAAGAAACTCTACATGGGAACTGCTTTCGGGCAGGGGAATTACAGCGTATCACCGTATGGTAGTCGACGGCAGAGTAGAATATGTGGTTGCGCACAATCAGTTTATACAAGCACTTTACAATCAGGGAATATTGGGATTTTTATCTTTTGCGTTAATGTCGTTTGCCGCAGTACTGAGAAATATAAAAAAGAGGGGATATATATCGTCGGCTATGCTTGGAATGCTTGCTCTTGCAATGACTCTTTCAGTAAATCCAAGCATTAAGTCATACTGGAATTTATTAATATATTCCGCCTTTTGTTTTCAAACTTCGGAAAGTACAGAGGGGAGTTGATAACGTATGAAATCTTTAAATAAATCCGTGCCGGAAGAATTTAGTACTTTAGAAAAAAGTGCTGACCAAAAAAAGGAAAGAGAAGTTGTTCCCTATGTCAGAGGAAATTTGAAAAAGTTTCCGAACGGTGGGTACAGATATTTTATAATATGTCTTGCCATAATTGTTGCGGTGTCTGTGTTATATATTCTTGCATTGAATTTGAATTCGGCATGCATAACGGTTTCAATGTCTTTTTCGGAAATATCAAAAGGACAAAACCCCGACGGTTCTCCGTTTGATATTTATGAGGTTATATGCGATGAGGTTTTGGAAATGACCTGCGAGAAACTTGACAATAAAATTGACGCTGAAACTTTAAAAAAACATATTTCTGTGTCTGGAATAACATCGGACGGAAGTTTTAATGCCATTGAGCAGAATATTTACGACGGGCACGATACATATTCATATTTTCCGCCGCGGTATACAATAACATATTCTGTCATATCGGATTCGGTAAGGGCGGACGGAATTATAGCGTCAATATCAGCAGTTTTTAAACAGTTAAAAACCCCGTCAAAAACAAAAGTGCTTGAGAGTATTGCCGAAAGTTATAAAGAATATTATGAGGACAATTATGTTGTGACAAGAGATTCTTTTAATGTTAACCGGGATGCCGTAGATTCGCTTGACTATTTTAACAGGGCAGACGAAATGCAAACAATACTGAACAGAATGACAAGGTTCCTTGAAAAAAGATACGAAGAAGATGTAAGGTTTGTTTCATGTGACGGAACTAGTTTCGGAGATCTTTGTTCAGAGGCCGCAAGAATAGTGGAAAACGATATTGAATCCTACAGGGCGTTTATTATTCAAAACGGGATTACCAAAGACAGGGATAAACTGTTAAAACAGTTCAGATATGTGTCAAAAACAAATCGCGAACAAACCTTGCGTAACCGCGGTGAATATGCGGTCATGCTTGACGGCATTTCAATATATGACCCTGCGGTAACAAAAGTCGTATTCATTCCGTCGCTTGACAGCGCAAATGATTTTTATATGAACAGAACGAAAATAGGTATAGACTATCTTACCGAGAATGCCCGCAACGCAAATCTTGCGGGTGATGAAACTGAAAATAAAGCAAATTATTACGAATATCTTGCCGGTCAGTTTTCAAGCGTTCAGAACAGCGAAGAGCATGTTATGCGTTTTGCTGATGAAAAATACTGTGAGATTATGTCGAAAATCAATGACTTTGCGCGAAAAGCGGCAGATGTGAATTACGAATATGTAAAAAATGTTTCATATGACGGGATCTCGGTCGGCGGCACAAGTTACGGACAGGGAATTGTAACTTCTGTTGTCGCTGTTGTTAAAATAAGTATAATATGGGCGTCTTTTTTATATATTTTATATCTTGCATACGGCGGTCTGATTTTAAGAAAGAAGAGGAAAAACTTGAATGTCAATAAAGGAATTAATTGATAGTTTATTGCTTCGAAGGAAGTTATTCTTTTTTCTTGCCGCGCTTTCGGTCGTTCTTTGCTCTGCGGGACTTAAGGCGAACGAAAACTATACTGCCGAAATTATAATAAAGTATATAGGAGCGTCTGCGGAAGAAGGACTTGCCGAAAACGGCGAAAAAATTAATCCCTACGAAATTAATAGTTCGCAGGTTGTGAAAAATGCGGTAACTGAACTCGGGCTTAATAAAAGCAATATTGAAAGAATTTGCCGAAGCATTACAATAACGCCTATTATTTCTATAGCAGAGCAGGAAAAACACGCTTCATGGCTTGATAAATTTTCAGATTATGAAAAAAACGAAGAAGGAAAAAAGCATACTGTTTACTATTCGGTAAAATATACAACACCAGAGGGCAAAGATTATGCAAAGCGAATGCTCAGTGCAATTATAAGTCAGTACCGCCTGTATTATGTTAAAAAATATACGTATGGCAATGATGTAACACAACTTCCCGGAGAGGCAGCGCTGCAGTACGACTATTACGATACCGTGGACATGCTGAGGAAAAAAATAAATGCAAATATAGAATATATTTCGGATATTGCGGCTTCGGATACCGACTATCGCTCGCCCAAAACAGGGTATTCTCTCATGGATCTTGTTAATGAATATACTTCGCTCAGAGATAGGAATTTGTCCATTGCGGAACAAACAACGCTTGAAAACGGAATCACGAAAGATGCCGGCTATTTGAAAAATTCACTCCAAAACAAAATCATAGATGCGCAGTATGAAATAGAACTTAACAGCAAAAAAGCCGAAACCCAAAAGACGCTTATGACTGTCTATTCTGAGAAAAACCGACAGTATTTGTGGGATAAGGATAGCAACAAGAACAGCGGCGACAGTGAAAGTTCACAGGTGCGTGAAAATGTGGAGCGTGACCAATATTACACGCACAATAAAACTGTGTATGATAACCTTGTGCTTGATTATGCAAAGTATCGCACCAACGCCTTGAATAATGATATTGACCGACAGATTTATGAAAGTGATATAAAAAGTTTCAGCGAGAGTACAAACAATGAAGATCAGCAGATGCAACTTTTGAACATTCTCAAGACAACTTGCGAAAACTTTAACGAACTGTACGAGCTTACAAGC
>CAKSDR010000049.1 GCA_934446095.1 uncultured Eubacteriales bacterium
GAAAGGAACACATAAGATACTTGTTCCCAACATGCTGCCGATGCATTTTAAAATCATGTCCAGAATTTTCCGGCAGTACGGATATGACCTTGAGGTTTTGGAAACCACGGGACCGGAAATTGCAGAAACCGGCCTTAAATATGTTCATAACGACACCTGTTATCCTGCGATTTTAGTTATAGGACAATTTATAAACGCATTGCAAAGCGGCAAATACGACGTATCAAAAACTGCGCTTATGCTATTTCAGACAGGCGGAGGATGCAGGGCTTCAAATTACATATCGCTTTTGAGAAAAGCCCTGAAAACCGCGGGATACGGCTATGTTCCGGTTTTGTCGCTGAATCTTCTCGGAATGGAAAAACATCCGGGATTTAAACTCAAACTTTCCATGCTTGTAAAATTTGTGTACGCCGTCTTGTACGGAGATTTGCTGATGCTTCTTTCGAATCAGTGCAAACCCTACGAGAAAATTGAAGGGCAGACCGAAAAGACAGCAGATTTTTGGACAAACAAACTTACGGATGAAATGAATGAGGGCAAGGGTCTTACAAATAAGCAGGCAAGGAATAACTACAAACTTATTATCGATGATTTTTTAAAGATCGAAAGAAACAGAGTAAAAAAGGTAAAAGTCGGGATTGTCGGGGAGATTTTTGTCAAATATTCTCCTCTCGGAAATAATAATCTTGCGGACTTTTTAATTTCGCAGAATGCAGAAATTGTAACTCCGGGACTTTTGGATTTTTGCATGTATTGCGTTAAAAACAGTATTGTTGATAACAAACTGTACAAACTTAATAAAAAAGGCGTTGCTTTTTCAAAAATCGCGTTTTCTTTTTTGAAAAAAAGGCAGGAAGAACTTATAAATGCCGTGAATGCGAGCAAAGTTTTTTGTCCGCCGACTCGTTTCGAGCATACAATATCCCTTGTTGAAGATTATATCGGACTTGGCACCAAAATGGGGGAAGGGTGGCTGCTGCCTGCAGAAATGTTTGAACTTGTAGACTCGGGCGTTAAAAATATAATATGTACTCAGCCTTTCGGCTGTCTTCCGAACCATATCTGCGGAAAAGGTATGATGAAACCCATAAAGGAAAGAAATAAAAATGTAAATATTGTCGCTATCGATTATGACGCGGGCGCTTCAAGGGTGAATCAGGAAAACAGAATCAAACTTATGCTTTCGAATGCCGGTGACAGCCTGAGTTCGTAAAGCAAAGAGGTAAAAATAATGGTAGATGTATATGCGCTGGATATAGAACCGCTTGCAAAGGCAGAAATTTTTGACTTTTATTACGATAAATTGTCTTTGTTCCGCAGGGAAAAGGTTGACAGAGCCGTTTTGCAAAAAACAAAATGTTTAAGTCTGGGAGCGGGAATTCTGATAGACGCGGGACTTTGCGAATATGGGCTGTCTGAAAAAAATGCGGAATATGTACTGGGTCCTGACGGAAAACCCTGCTTTTCAAATGAAAAATATAAAAAAATATTTTTTTCTGTTTCACATTCCGAAAAAAAAGTTATCTGCGCTTTTTCGGAAGCCCCTGTGGGAGCGGATATAGAGTTTACCGGTAAAAATAGAAAAAAAATCGCAGACAGATTCTTCTGCAGGAGCGAATGCGAGTATATACAAAAAGGCGGCGACGACAGATTCTATAGGGTGTGGACGGCAAAGGAAAGTTATATAAAACTTTTCGGAAAGGGAATGTACTTTCTTTCTGATTTTGAACTTGATTTTGAAAGTAAAATATCTGTAAAATCAGGCCGTGAGGCTTTTTTTGCAGAATATTTTTTCGAAAAAGAGCAGGAAACTTTATATAAAATTTGCGCGTGCTCCGAAATTAATGAATTTTGCAGAGAAATCAATATAATAAAAACTGAAAATAAATAAGATGAAATTGTCAAAATCTATTGACAAAGAAAAGTATTTGTGGTAATATAATGAAGTTGATTGAGTAACCTGTTTTGCTTGATATGTTCCTTGCGACACCGTGCAAGTCAGTTTTGCGGCGCCGGGTCACGAAGGAAAGTTTCGGCAAAAAGTTATTTATCTGATAATTGCGCTTGTAGCTCAGTTGGATAGAGTGACTGGCTACGAACCAGTAGGTCGGGGGTTCGAGCCCCTCCAAGCGCGCCAAAACGGAGCAAAGTTTACTTTGCTCCGTTTTTTTATTTTTATAAAAACTTCTGTCGTTTTTTCAAAATTCAGGTTTATTTTGTTTAAAAATCTCCAGATTTGCGATTTGCGCCGGAAACTACACTTAAGCCTTTCGTATAAGCAAACCCCTAAATTCCGGCGGTAATGCAATGCCCCGCTTTGTATTCTGCCGAGGCAAGCGATATTTTTGTATAAAAGAGCACCGTGCGAAAAATGCACGGTGCTTTTAACAACCAATATGCAATTTATAAGGAAGTTAGTTTGCTGCATAGAGTTCATCGTATAGTTTTTGGAGTTCCAGTCCTTTTTCGTTAAGGGAATAATCAGCATTAAAACCAACCTCGGTAATTTTATCATCGAGGGCAAGGAGTGTATCGTCCGCATCGCAGAGTACCTCAACGCTATATTTTTCTAATAGTTTTCTTTGTTCATCGGTAATATTCACGGTGTTACCTCCTTTGCCATTTTTCTTTAAACATGTATTTATGAGGAGTTACTGTTCAACAATAACCCATTTGCCCCCGGGGGAATACCGTCAAGCGGCGCGGGCTTTCAGAACTTTACGAGTAACAAAATCACGGCGTATAAAATATAATAATATAGTCGAATTGAAGATATACAAAATTCGAAAATAACCATGAATGGAGAAAAGTTTGAATGGCAAAAAGAGAAATTTCAAATTTGGCTAATATTAACTACACGTATGTTGTGGAATCGGAATCAACTCCGATAAGCGCATCTTCAAGAACCAATATATCGGACACCGAAGTTACCGAAAGGTACAGCATCTCGGCTGTAAAGACGGTAACGCCCGAGTATTTTGCGCCGGATGACAGGATAGCCTTTATTATAACAATAACGAACAGCGGAAGCGAAAGCCTTACAAATGTAAAAATAACCGATGACCTTACTGCGTTGTCAATGACATATGTTTCCGGAAGTGCGGTTTACAGTATTAACGGCGGAGTACCGGTGTCACTTGAAGAAGATTCCGGCTCAAATGTAATATTTACACTGCCGGTGACACTTGACGCAGGAGATATTGCGACGGTATATTTTCTTGTTAAGACTCCCGGAGAGGACGACATTCCGGACACGGAAACAATAACGAACTGCGCTGATATTACAGCGAGCGAAATTTCGGGAAACGTTTCCACCAATTGTGCAGTTATAACGCTGAGATATGCGAATATTGAAGCAACAAAAACCGCGTCCAGCAATGCAATAAACTGCAACGGAGAATTGAACTATACAATAAGACTTGAAAACACGGGAAATATCGCAGCAGATTCAATTGTTGTAACCGACCAGTTGCCTGAAGGCTACAGCGTAAGCAGAATAACGCTGAACGGAGAAACTCTTACCAGAGGAACAGACTATACCTTAACAGACAATCTTTTAACCATTACAATCCCGGGTTCTATTACAGAAGGTGAAACGGATACAATAATAATATACGGCAGCGTAGCTTGTCTTTAAGATTTAAAGCAAAAGATCTGATAATTTTCCGGTAATAATATCCCCGACGCCGTTGTAAATGTAAGTCGGTCTGTACGGAAACTTAACGAGCGTCTGAGGCGTTGTGACGCCGGATAAAACAAGGACGGTTTCGATTTCAGATTCGATGCCGGCAATAATGTCTGTATCCATTCTGTCGCCGACAATAACTGCGTCGTCCGGATCGACTCCCAGAATTTTGATTCCGGATTTCATCATTAACGGATTTGGTTTTCCGAGATAATATGCGACTTTTCCGGTCGTAAGTTCAATCGGCGAAATAAGCGCGCGGCACGCAGGAATGATTCCGAGTTCGGAAGGCCCTGTCATGTCGGGGTTTGTTCCGATAAGTTTTGCACCGTTAAAAACAAATCGTACCGCGCGTAAAATACTTTCATAGTTATAATTTTTTGTTTCGCCTACAACGACATAGTCGGGATTGACATCATTCATTGATATTCCGGCTTCATAAAGAGCATTCATAAGTCCGGGCTCACCGATAACATAAGCGGTGCAGTTCGGATTTTGCTTTTGCAGAAAATGCGCTGTGGCAAGGGCGCTTGTATAAAAATGGTCGCTTGAAACATCAAGGCCCATGCGCTGAAGTTTCTTTTGAAGTTCTATTGGCGAACGTTCGCTGCTGTTTGTTAAAAACAGAAATTTTTTGTTTTCTTTTTGCAGCCAGCGTACAAATTCGAGTACGCCGGGTAAAATTTTGTTGCCGTGATATATGACTCCGTCCATATCACATATAAATCCTTTTTTCGAATCTATATCCAATACATTTTTGTCCATGTTTCAGTTGTTTTCTCCCTCAATAAGATACGTAGCTTCAATGTCGGCAAGATGTAGCATGACGGCAAGAGGATATTTTTCGTAAGCAAGGCTTACAGAGAAACTTCCGCCTTTGGAAGCGTCGTCAAATCCTCCCATATGCCATCTTATGGCAATTGCTTCATCAACCTTAAGTTTAAAAAATCTTTCAATTAAAAATACACTTTTCTCGCCGTGCCCGAACGGGAATTTATCCTCAATGGCATAGAACGGTATCTGTTCCCACTTTCCGGTATCCTGATTTTTCACGTTTCTTAGATTCACTTTGTAAAACTGCACTTTGCATAAGTCGTGGAGAAGCCCGCAGATTGCGAGTGATTCGTCGGGAATGATATCGGAAAATCTTTTTTTCAGAACATTATATACATTAAGACTGTGAGAACATAAGCCGCCCTCATAGGCGCTGTGAAATTTTGAACTTGCCGGAGCCGTGAAAAAATCGGTTTTTTCAAGCCAGTCAAGAAGGGCTTCCGCGCCTTCGCGCTTTATTGCGGATTTATAAGCATCAATAAAATTCTGTTTATCTGTCATAAATATTCTCCTGAATTAAATATATATAAAAATTATATCAGACAAAATGTCAAAAGACAATAAAAAACTCCTAAAAACGGAAAAATTTTTCCTTTAGAGTCGGAATCAAAACAATAATCGCGCAAACAAGCGCAAAGATATCGCCGATTTTAACATACAAAGTTTTTTCTGTTAACAGCGGTGCTTCGCATAATATATATCCGTCAATTGATTTTCCGAGCGAAGAAAGAATTTTCCCTTTGTCAGAAATGACGCATGAAATTCCGTTGTTTGCGGAGCACACAAAGGTTCTGCCGGTTTCGACGGCACGCATGATATTATGAGAACAATGAACATCAAGTTCGCGGCTGTTTTTGTACCATGAGTCGTTTGTAAGCAGCAGAAGAACTTCGGCTCCGTCAGATGCACTTTGCCTTGATGGAGTCTGAAAAAAAGAATCAAAGCATACAAGCGCGCCCGCTTTTCCTTTTTCGGAACCGAAAATGCGGCTCTCGATTCCCGGAGATATGTTGCTGTCGAATAAATTAAGCGAGGATTTTTCAAAAAAATGGCCCAGATATTTTTCGAAAGGTATGCTTTCTCCGAACGGCACGGTTTTTCTCTTAAGGTAAGGACTATCCGATATACCAAAAGGATCCGCCATAAATACGGCGTTGTATGTGCGGCCGTTTTCTTTGTAAAAGGCTCCGAAAAAAACATTGCAGTTTTTCTCGGCTGCGATCCTTTCAAGTTCTTTCCGATACTTTAGGGCCTTTTCGGAATCTTTGCCGAATTGTATCGGAAAAACGGTTTCGGAAAGAACGATAAAATCAATATCGCTGCTTTCTTCAAAGGCCATATTTACAATTTCCAAGTTTTTCTCAAAAATATAATCGGTATTTCCCGACCACTTGTCATAAGAAGAAATGTTACTTTGAACAACAAGAAAAGAAGCGGTATTGTAGGCCTTGTGCGGAGTATTTAAAGAATATATTCCGTATGCAAGGTTTGCAATCAGCAAAATCGGGGCAAAACTTGCCGCAATATATTTTTTTCTGTCTTTTTCGCCGAATGAAAATATGGTCTGCGCAATTGAAGCGTTGACGAAAATAATAATAAACGTTATAAATTCAGAACCGAAAAGTGAGGCTGACTGAATAAATACGGGGGTTTTGCTTGCGGAAATGTACTGAAATGAAAACGGGAAGGCAAGGTCGCCCGCACAGAGCAAATATTCGCTAAGCGTGTAGATTCCCGAACACACAAACGGAAAGCAGAATCCGAAAAAATCAAATTTATAAACCGGAATAAACATTGCCGCAAAAAATGCGCTGTGAATAAGAGAGATTACCGCTATAAGCGCTGCAATCAGCAAAATGCTGCCAATTTTTGATATATGAGCAAAATCAAGCGGATATGCGCAGGCAAACCAACTGTATGATATCGCAAAAAATGTAAAGAATCTGAGGAATGTAAGAAGAAAAAATTTTTTGAACAAAAAATGTTTTTTGCTTCCGTAAAGAAGCGTAAGAAAAAAAGGAACCGACGACAAAAGAGAAAGGATGCAAAGATTGTATAAAAAACATAAAGCGGAAAGGATACCGCTTATTATGCAAGCATAGTAAGTGTAACTGTCCGCTTTTTTCTGCCGTATGTTTTTAAAAATTTTACCGTACAAGTTTTTCAAGATATTGGGCAACATCTCCGACGGAGAGAAGTTCTTTCGTTTCTTCCTCGTCAAATTCAATTCCGAATTCTTCCTCACAATGAACAACAAGTTCCGCAAGTTCAAGGGAATTCAACCCCAAGTCGTTCATTAAATCCGCTTCGTGGACAATCTTTTCTTCTTCTATATCCATTTCATCGATAAGTATTTGTTTCAGTTTGTCGTACATGTCAGAAGTTCTCCTTAAAATTATTAAAAATATTTATATCTTTTAATTTTTTTGGTAGTAGTTTTTTCAAATTCGGTCTTGCGTATTTCAATGTTGCGTATATGTTTGAAACTCGGAAGCGTGCGGTTGATTTCAAGAGTGGCTTTCTTTACTTTGTCCGCGATGACTGACATGTCGTCAGTATCAAATTTACTGTAATCGGGATAAATAATCGCTGTAAGAAGCAAGTCGTCAGTTTTTGGGTCTTTTCTTCCGACAACAACACTTTCACATATAAAATCAATTTTTGACAAATATTCTTCAATTTCTTCGGGAAAAACATTCTTTCCGTTTGAAAGAACTATAACATTTTTCTTTCTTCCCGTGATAAAAATGTATCCGTCGTCATCGAGATAACCGATATCGCCGGTGCGGAACCAGCCGTCCGATGTGAACACCTCGTTTGTGGCTTCGTCGTTTTTATAGTAGCCGAGCATTACGTTTTTGCCTTTTACGAGAATTTCTCCGGTAACATATCCGCTTTCTCCGACAGCATTTCCGTCTATTTTAACGCTGCACGAAGGAACACTCGGTCCGACAGAGCCCGCTTTCGGCTTAAAGTAAGGATTTACCGATATCAGAGGAGAACATTCCGTGATTCCGTAACCTTCGTAAATTGAAATTCCGAACTCTTCAAAAGCTTTGACCATTTCCTTGTCAAGGGGCGCTCCGCCGCACACGATTTTTGTGAGCCGTCCGCCGAAAACACCGATAACTTCTCTGAAAAGATTGCGCCTTATGTCAAGTCCGACTTTTCGCGTAATGGAAGAAACAAAAATGCCGCGTTTAAGAAGTGAGGCCTTGTTGCTTTTTTTCGCTTCATCCCAGATTTTTTTGTAAATTGTTGTGATAAACATAGGCACGAGAATAAGACCCGTAGGTTTAAACAGCGCGAAATTTTTCATTACTTTTTTCAGGCTGTCGTTAAAACATATTTCCATGCCGTAGTTCATTGATGCAAGGTCGCATGCAAGTTCGTATGTGTGATGCAGCGGCAGCACGGAAACGATAACGTCATCTGGATTGAAATCAACGGTTTCGCACGCGGAATTTATGCATGCGCAGATGTTGTTTTCCGAAAGCATAACGCATTTGCTGGTTCCCGTGGTTCCGGAAGTGAAAAGCATCTGGGACATTTTGTTTTTATCATTGTTTTCGGGCAGAGAATAATTTTCATCCGAAAGTTTTTCAATGCCTTTTTCAATAAGCTGCGAAAGAAGCACGGCCTTTTCGTTGTTCTGAAAATCGTACCCTTCCGTTTCTTCCATGGGAATGAAGTAAGAAACAGCAGTTGCGTTTACCGAAACAGCGTCGATTTTTTTGTTAAAAGACCTCGAAAATACAAAGGCATCCGCTTCGGCAAAATTGAGGAAGTTGGAAATTTCATCGACAAGCAGTTCTTTGTCGATAGGAATTATAACGCCGCCTGTTGAAACAACGGCGAGATATACCGCGATCCAGTCGGGGGAAGAATTGCCTATCAGCGCAACCCTTTTTCCGCAAAGACCAAGACTGTCAAGGCCTGCGGCAATCCTGTCGACTTTTGCGGAAAACTGCCTGTATGTAATGCTGTCGACTTTTCCGTCTTTTCCGAAGTATCTGAAAAGCACTTTGTCTTTGTTTTTTTCGGCTGCTTTTTGATACATTTCTTTTAAACTTTCAATAGGCTCATACAGCCTCGGAGTTTTTCTGCTCAATTTTTCTGCCCTTTCTGTAAAATAAATCTATATTCTTTTTTATTATATAATAAATTGAAAAATTGTCAAGTTAAAAAATATTAATAAAAAAACATATTTAAGATAATTTTTTATTTTATATTTTACAATTTTATCATAAATATTGCAATTTTTCCGCTGATATAGTATCTAAATATAAGTATTAATTGAATAACCGATGTTATTACCGGCAAAAATATGGAAGAAAAAATATTTTCCGGAGGTGTGAAAATTGAGTTCTCCCGGTAACAGAAGAAAAATTTTTAAAAGCGAAGCGTCGGAGATTTTAAAGAACAATTACCTCAGCTGCATTTTAGCGTCAATAGTTGCAATAGTTGCTTTTGCAGGGCTTATAGGCCTTAAAAACGCCTATTTATACGCGGCATACAGTTATCTTCCGGCAGACGGATATAAGATTTTCAGCGTTGTGTCGGAGGCCGTAACCGTACTTTTGTGCGTTCCTGTGGCATACGGATATTTCGAGTGGATGGCAAAACTTTACATTAACAAGTCGGCTTTTCCGATATATGAAATGTTCGGCATCTTTTCGTCCCTTAAAAAAATTGCAAGAAGCCTTGTTTTTTTTCTTGAGATGCTTTTAAAGATAATAGCATATTATATAATTCCCGCAGCGATATTTTTGCTTTATCTTTTTTACAGGGAAGTATTTTTTGATTTTTTGGGGTTTGGCGCGTCTGACGAGGTGCTTGCCGGCATTTCGGATACATTTGTGGGCCTTATATTTTTGTGCACGTTTATTTTTGCAACAGTTGCGGTGTCAAAATATTCCGCGGCATTTTATATTCTCATTTCGGATGAAAATATATCTGTCAGAAAAGCGTTTGCAATGAGTAAAAAATACATGCGCGGAAAAAAAGGCGAATACGCGGCGCTTGTGATAAGTTTTTTACCGCTTTTCATACTTTCGTTTTTTACATTTGCGGTTGCATTTGCCGCATATGTAATGCCATATTTTGCAATTTCGCTTATGGCTTATGCAAATTATATATATATAACAAACGACGCAAAACACAAGGAGTCTTTTGATGCGGCCGTTGATTATGAAAATGCAGAACTTAAAGAAAATTAATATATGGAGATTCAGCGATGCAGAAAGAAAAATATTTTTTAACAACAGCGATACCTTATACTTCAAGAAAGCCTCACATAGGAAATACCTATGAAATTATAATGACAGATGCCATTGCAAGATATAAAAGGCTTCGCGGCTATGATGTGTTCTTTTTGACCGGAACAGATGAGCATGGGCTTAAAATAGAAACGGCGGCAAAAGAGCAGGGGATAAGCC
>CAKSDR010000050.1 GCA_934446095.1 uncultured Eubacteriales bacterium
GTTGTACTGTTTAAGGTCATCTTTACAACCGTATTATCCTTTGTGCAAACCGCGGTTTTGGTTGAATCGTCCCAGTTAACAGTCGCTCCCATCGCTTCGAATATCGCTCTTATCGGAACCATGGTTCGGCCATTGATAATTTGAGGCGGAATATCAAAATTTATTTTTTCTCCGTCAATTCCAGAAAATCCCTCAAGATAAACTTCAACTTTTCCGTCTTTTGCAAACACAAAATTCATTGAAAAAACAACAGTTACAAATGCAATTAAAAATGCTATGATTTTTTTCATTTTTTACATCCTTTCAAAAATAATTTTGCATTTTCAATTTGCATAGCAAAACCATTCCCCCTTCCCGCCAATTATTTGCAAATAAAAAAATGCGCCTACCGAAGTAGGCGCATAAAACCGCAAACTCCGATAGTCGCCAAACTATTTCAATAGATAGATATTTCAATACATTCTACCAAAAAAGGAATCTGCGATTTTTACAAATTCAATAAGTAGAATGTAAAAAAGAACGTAAAAAATACATAAATATTTTATAAAAATATCTACAAAAAAATATTAAAATAGTTTGGCATAATTATATTACCACATTTTTTGATTTTTATCAATACATTTTTTGGAAATTATCGTATTTGCAAATAAAAAAAAGAAAAGTCCGCAAGATTTCTCCAATCTTGCGGACAATACATGCATACAATTATGCAGCAGTTAACACTAAGAAATAATGATTTTTTATTTTCCGAGATATGCCGATTTTACTTCTTCATTTTCCAAAAGTTCTTTTCCGGTTCCCGAAAGTCTTATATGTCCTGTTTCAAGAACATATCCGTAATTTGCGGTCTTCAGCGCCATATTTGCATTTTGCTCAATCAGCAAAATAGTAACGCCGTTCTTGTTAATCTCCTTTATTATATCAAAAATACCTTTCACAATAATAGGAGCAAGTCCCAAAGAAGGCTCGTCCATCATAAGCAATTTCGGTTTGCTCATAAGTGCCCTTGCAACCGCAAGCATCTGCTGTTCTCCTCCGGAAAGAGTTCCTGCTTTTTGCCAGTTCCTTTCTTTTAAACGAGGAAACAAGTCATATACCCATTTTATATCATGCTCTAATTCATCATTTCTGTTTCTTAAATATGCGCCTATTTTTATATTTTCATAAACTGTCATATTAGGGAATACTCTTCGTCCTTCGGGAACCAGAGTAATTCCGCTTTTCACTATTTTGTCGGGAGACTTACCGAGAATCTTTTCCCCCATAAACTCAATAGAACCGCTTTTTGCGGGAACTATTCCGGAAATTGTACGCAATATTGTGCTTTTTCCGGCTCCGTTAGCACCGACAAAAGTTACAATACTGCCCTGTTCAACCTCAAAGGAAACGCCGTCAATTGCCTTAATTCCGCCATACGACACCTGCAAATCTGAAATTTTAAGCATCCTGCGCCACCCCCAAATATGCCTCAATTACATGAGGATCATTCTGAACTTCACTCGGAGTTCCTTTTGCAATCATCTTTCCGAAATCGAGCACATAGATTCTGTCGGAAATATCCATTACGAGATTCATATGGTGTTCTATCATAAGTATTGTAATATCAAACTTATGTCTTACATCGTTAATAAATTCAGTAAGTTCTTTTGTTTCCTGGGGATTCATGCCGGCCGCAGGTTCATCAAGAAGCAAAAGTTTCGGTTCAGTAGCAATCGCTCTTGCAATTTCAAGATAGCGCTGCTTTCCATACGGAAGAGAGGTCGCAATCTCATCTTTAACATCAAGAAGACCGACTTTTTCAAGTAGATCCAATACATTTTTTCTCATCTGAACTTCTTCTTTGTGATTAAGCATGAAAGTTGCAGTGAAAAGATTACTCTTTCTTCTCATATGCATTGCGACAAGAACATTTTCAAATACTGTCATGGACTTAAATAATCTTATGTTCTGGAAGGTTCTTGCAACTCCGAGTTTTGTGATTTTATCCGGTGTTTTTGAAATAACTTTTTTGAATTTATCCTTGTTATCACCGGTATAAAGTTTTTTCATTTTGCCATGCGGATGGTTGGAAATGATAGTTTCTCCGTTATAGTATATTGCTCCGTTTGTAGGCTCATATACCCCTGTAATCACGTTAAAAACCGTTGTTTTTCCGGCACCGTTAGGTCCTATCAGTGAAACAATTTCTCCCTCATTCACTTCAATGGAAAGGTCATTTACCGCAACAACGCCGCCGAACTGCATAGTTACGTTTTCAAGTGTCAGAACGTTTTTGCTCATTGCCTTATTTCCTCCCCGTCTTCAGATGTTTTTTTACGATGTAAAAACGGAGTTTTTTTAAAGTAATTATATATCCGTTCAGTCGAAAATTCTTTTGTGCCCATAATTCCCTGACGGAAGAAAAGCACTATTATCATTATTACTGCCGAAAATACCACAAGTCTGAATCCGTTTCTTGTAACACCGGGAATTATGCCGTCCGTATCAAGAAAACGCATCCACCATTCCGAACATGCAATATAAAGAAAACTTGCAAATATTGAACCGGAAATACTTCCTATACCGCCTATAACAACTATAAGCAATATTTCATATGTAAGTGTTGTGGTAAACGGTTTTGCCTGAATAGTATTCTGATACATGGCGAACAAAGCCCCGCCTATTCCGGCAAAAAACGAACTTATAACAAAAGAAATCATTTTATGTTTTGCAAGGTTTATACCCATGGCTTCAGCCGCTATTTCGTCATCGCGTATCGCCTTAAACGCTCTTCCGTATGTCGAATGTATAAGAAGCGCAATTATTGCAATACAGATTCCTGCAATTATAAAATAAGGTGTTATGCTCTTAAAATAAGGGTACATTCTAAGTTGGTTCGAACCGTTCGTGAGTACTCCTATACCCTTCCACTGGCACAAAGCCCTTAAAATTTCCGCAAATCCAAGCGTTGCAATAGCCAAGTAGTCGCTTTTAAGCCTTAAAACCGGAAGTCCTATCAAAAACGCAAATACCGCTGCAACAACACCGGCAAGCAAAATAGAAACAACCATCGGCAAAGCAAACTGCACGATACCTCCGTAAACCTGTCCGTCGGCACCTGTCACCGTATAATATTTATATACTGCAACTCTGTCTGCTACAGGAATTGAAAAAATCGCATATGTATATGCTCCAAGCAGCATAAAGCCTGCCTGCCCCAGTGAAAAAAGTCCTGTAAAACCGTTAAGAAGATTCATAGACACCGCAACAAGTGCAAAAATTGCACTTTTTTGCAAAACTTTTGCCTTTATATCGAATGACATAACATTTTTATCTATTATAATCACCGCAACAAAAAGAAGCACAAGCAGAGCAAAGTCAATAATTTTAAATTTTTTGTTTTTCATATCAACTTTCCCCCTTATACTTTATCTTTGGCTTTTTCGCCGAACAAGCCCGTAGGTTTAACGCAAAGAATAATTATTAAAAGTGCAAATGTAAAAGCGTCAGAAAAAATAGAAAGGCTGGTGTTCGACTTTATTATATTTTCACATATTCCTATTACAAAAGCACCGACAACTGCTCCCGGAATAGATCCTATTCCGCCGAAAACCGCAGCGACAAAAGCCTTAAGCCCGGGCATCGCTCCTGACGTCGGAATAACAGACTGATAACTTGAAAAGTAAAGCAGCGATCCGACAGCGGCAAGAAACGAGCCTATTATAAATGTTGTGCTGATTACCGAGTTGATTTTTATACCCATAAGTTGAGATGTTTCAAAATCTTTTGAAACTGCTCTCATAGCCATTCCCACTTTAGTATACTTTATAAGAGCAACAAGCACTATTACAAGAAAAATGGTAAGTATAGGAGTAAGCACGGTAACACGCTTTGTCGTTGTTCCGAATATTGTAATCGTATCGGATATCCACGGTATTGCCGGATATGTCTGAGGCAGACCGCCGGTAATGTAAAGCGCAAGGTTTTGTAAAAGATAGCTTACACCGATTGCCGAAATCATAACAGACATTCTCGGCGCAGAACGAAGAGGTTTATATGCCGCACGCTCAATAAGTACGCCGAGGATTACCGTTCCTATAAGCACTATCGGAATCGAAATACACATCGGCAGTGACGCTGAGGCATATACCATAATAAGTCCTGACACCATAAACACATCGCCGTGTGCAAAGTTTATAAGCCGAAGTATGCCGTAAACCATTGTATAACCTATGGCAATCAAGGCATATTGGCCTCCGGCGCATATGCCGGCAAGAATATGTCCAATTGTAACATTCATTTTTTATTTTTCCCCTATTCTTTATAAGAAAAATTTTAAACTGCAATTCATGATGCGTAAAAATCATTTTTCTGCAATTCCTCAATTTTACGTATTATGAATCACAGATTAAAACCAAATCCGAGGGCTTTGTTCAATCAAAGCCCTCGAAAATTTAATTAAATTGCAGGATTATTATTAAACGCCCTGTTCCTTAACAAAGTCCCACAGACCTGTTTCTGTATTTGCCGATTTGATATATGCCGATGTTCTGTCAGCATCTCCTGTTTCGTTAAATACAATTCTTCCCGTAACGCCTGTATAATCAACTTCTTTAAGAGCGTTCATAATTGCTTTGGGATCTGCGGATTTTGCAATCTTGATTGCTTCAACAGCAACATTGTAAGCATCATATCCCATTACAGGGTTTGCAGCAACTATGCTGTTTCCGCCGTTGTCAGTAATGTTCTGCTGATCTGATTCAAGCCATGCCTTGAAATCAGCGTCAAATTCAGGGTTACCGCCTTCCTGATAGAAGGTCGTGATATCGATTTTAACATTTTTACCCTTTGCAGCAGCAAGAACAAGGTTTGAATCCCAAGTATCGCCTGCCATAAGAGTTGCGTTAATATTCTTTGCCGCTACCTGTTCAATTATCAACTGAGCATAGTTTGTACTTGTAGGAGCAAAAATCACTTCTGCGCCGGAGTTTGCGGCATTTGTTATATATGAGTTAAAATCTGCAGTGTTTTCGGGGAAGTTAGCGTTTTCAACGCTTCCGCCGAGAGCTTTAAATGCTTCTGTGAAGTAGTAAGCAAGACCCTCGTCATAGTCGTTTCCGCTTTCTGCAAGAGTATAAGCTTTTCTGTATCCGAGTTCGTTGAATGCATAGTTTGCAAGAACTTTTCCCTGGAAAGGATCAAGGAAGCAAATGCGGAAATAATGTTCGTTTCCTTCAGTTACCTGAGGATTTGTGCATGTAATTCCGATAGCAGGGATTCCTGCCTGCTGGAATACCGATGATGCGGCAATCGAAACTCCCGAACCATAAGAACCGAGAACTACCGATACGCCTGCGTTTACAAGTTCCGCAGCGGCTGTAGGAGCTTTGTCGTTTGAACTTGCGTTATCAACGCTTACAAGTTCGATATTATACGTCTTGCCGTCAATATCAACTGTAGGAGTAACATAATTTGCATACTTTACGCCCAAAGATTCCTGTTTTCCGCCGGCGCCGTTTGAACCTGACGCAGGTTCGAAAATGCCGATTTTAATTGTATCTGACGAGTTGTCGGAATCATTATTTCCTGTACAACCGCAGAACATCGCAGCAACCATAGCAAGCATAAGCAAGATTGAAATGATTTTTTTCATAAATTTTCCCTTTCGCTTTACTTTAATTTAATTTATTTTTTAAGCGTATATTGGCATACACTCTTAAAATATTTATTCAATTATATCACATATTATTTGTGATTTCAATATTTTTGAGAAAAAGTCTGCATTTTTTTCAAAAAAATCGCCAATATAACACATTTTTGCTCTAAATTTTGTAAAATATGCATAATAAATTATTCAAATATTTATTTAGTTCCCAAGTTCAACGCTTATTTTTGCGAAAACATCAAGCAGATCTTCGACTTTTTTGTTCTTTTTTTCTTCTCCGCATATATCAATCACGCTTTTTCCCTCATGCATCATCACAAGTCTTGTGCCATACTCTACGGCATAGCGCAGATTATGAGTAACCATGAGTGCCGTGATATTATTTTCCGAAACGATTTTATCGGTGAGTTTCATGATAATTTCGGAGGTTTTGGGGTCAAGAGCCGCCGTATGTTCGTCAAGTATCAGAAAATCGATATCTGCCATTGACGACATAAGAAGTGACATTGCCTGACGCTGTCCGCCGGACAGATTTCCCGCTTTTACATGCATTTTATCTTCAAGTCCGAGGTTGAGTTCCGACAGCATAAGCCTGTACTTTTCGCATTGTTTTTTTCCTCTGTTGAGAAAAGACAAGCCGAACCCCGAATTTTTGCTGTCTGCAAGAGCCATATTTTCAAGGACGGTCATATTTGCGCATGTGCCGAAAGCGGGGTTTTGATAAACCCTGCCTATTTTCCGGTATCTGTAAAAATCGGTTTTTTTGGTAACATCTTCTCCGGAAATGATGATTTTGCCGGAATCAGGCAAAATTGTTCCGCATACAAGGTTCAAAAGAGTCGTTTTTCCGCTTCCGTTACTTCCGATAACAGACACAAACTCACCTTTTTTTACCGAAAAGTTAAAGTCATTAAATAATGTGCTTTCATTGACAGTGCCCTTATTAAAGATTTTATATATGTTTTTAAGTTCAAGCATTTTTATCACTCTTCTTTCCGGCAAAAGGTTTTGCAGAAAAAGATTTTCCGCCGATTACAAGTATTACAAAGAAAAGCAGCGCCGTTACAAGATTTTTAACGTCGGAATCAAATTTCGACAGTGCAAGCGAAACACAGGCAGTGTAAACAACGCTTCCTATGATTACCGAAGTTGTGCTTCTAAGAATTTTTATTCTTCCGAAAATATTTATTCCGATTATAACCGACGCAAGGCCTATTACCATTTTACCGGTTCCGTCGGTAAGATTAAACGCTCTCATATACTGGCAAAAAAGAGAACCCGAAAAAGCAACAAACGCATTTGCGATCGAAAGGCCCATGATTTTTGCATTGCCGCCGTTTTTGCCAAGAGTCGCCACAACCATAGGGTTATCCCCCATGGCTTTCAGCAAATACCCTCTTTTTGTATTCAGGAACAAATCGAGCAAAATTTTCATAATCGCAAGAACTATAATCAAAACAATAATATTTCTGTACGGGCGTATTGCATGCAAAGGGGCACCCGTATCCGAAGCGGTGCCGAACAGAGTTCGTATAATATTGTTTGAAAAAACCGTGTTCATCTTGCCGATAATCGGAAGGTTCGCTTTGCCGGCAATCATATAATTCACTGAATAAAGACCCGTCATCATAATTATTCCGGAAAGAAGGTCGCGTATTTTAAATTTTACGTGGATAATTCCGGTAAGCATTCCTGCGACAGCTCCTGCAAAAACCGAAACAATCATTGCAACACCGAAAGGCGTGCCGTTTTGAATCATAACGGCGGTAATGGCGCCGCCAAGCGGAAAACTCCCGTCTACCGTCAGATCCGGAAAATCAAGTATTTTATATGTAATGTAAATACCCAGAGCCATGACGGCATAAATGCCGCCAAGCTCAAGTGCACTGATTATAAGTCCCATTATTATTACTTCTCCGATTATTATTCGTTCACGATATTTGCTCTTTCGGAAAGTTTCTCGTCAAGAACAAGGCCGAATTTTTCAAGAACCGCCGTGTTTACATATAAGTGGTTGTCCGTAACTGTTTCAAAGGGGATTTCAGACGCCTTCTTTTCACCTTTCAGAATTTTTGCCGCCATCTTTCCGGTCTGTACTCCGAGATCGAAGTATTCAAGTCCTTCCGCTGCAGCGCATCCTTTTTTAACCTGTTCTATTTCGCTTCCGAACACGGGCTTTCCTGCTTCTCCCGCTTTGTCTAAAATTATATCAAGCTGACCCACAACCGTGTTGTCGGTAAGGTTTGAAAAGCAATCGACGTCATTCATAACCGACTCGAGAGCCATAGGCACATCCGACGCTGCCGTAATGCCTTTGTCAACAATTTCAAATCCGTAATCGGGAGCGTATTTTTTATACATTTCAAGCGTGTATTCCGAATTCGATTCGCTTGTCGTATACAAAATTCCTATTTTTTTAGCGTCAGGCATAAGGCTTCTTATCATGGAAAGTTGCGCCTGCACGGGCAAAACATCACTTGTTCCGGTAATTTCCCCATCGGTAAGTGCAGCGCCGGCAGGATCTGTGATTGCAGTAAAAACTACCGGTATCTGCTCTTCGGACGCGGCAAGGTAGCATGCCTGCGCAGCCGGAGTTGCAATAGTGCATATAAGATCTGCCTTTCCGCTTACAAATCCCTGAGCGATAGTGGAACATGTTCCGGTATCAAAACTTGCGTTTTTATAATCGATTTTTAAGTTTTTGCCTTCTTCAAAGCCTTCCTGTTTAAGCCCTTCTATAAAACCTTCGCGGCAGTTGTCGAGAGAACCGTGTTCACCGAACTGGCTTATGCCGACCGTATAGATCTTTTCATTGTTTTTCTCGTCGGTATTGTTATTGCATGAGCAAAGCGATAATGCCAAAAATATAAAAGCCAAAATTAAAGTAATTATTTTTTTTGCGTTTTTCATTTTTCTACCTCTTATTTATTTTATAATTTTTGTTTTCCTAATCTTATTGTATGATTTTACGCCATCGTTTAAACATAATGTTACCTCCGTAAAACAAAAAAACTCTTGTCCCGATATAAGGGACAAGAGTTATACTCCTGCGATACCACCCAAATTCATATGCAAAAAGCATATGCACTCAACATACTACCATATGTTTCCCGAAATAACGGCCGGGTCCCGTCTTTCCTACTCTCATTAAGATTTCAGATTGCCCTCACAAGTCCATTCACAAACATTCTCGTTACCGCAATTCCACCGCCTGCGGCTCTCTTTGTACGCAAAACGCATGCTACTACTCTTGATCAAAGGTTTTGGCTCAAATATTAAGTTACTGTTATAATATCACCCATTTTATCGTTTGTCAAGGCTTTTTCAAAAAAATATTGAAAATTTTTTCATAATAATGTATAATTTTATTGAAAAATCTGAAAGGAAATTATATTTTTATGAAAATAAAAGTTAAAAAGTTATCAGAAAATGCAGTTATTCCCACAAGCGGTTCAAAATATTCCGCCGGATACGATTTATATGCCTGTATCAAAGAAAGCGTTGCAATAAAGCCCGGAACTACCGAAAAAATAGGAACCGGCCTTTCTATTGAAATTCCCGAAGGCTACTTCGGAGCAATTTTTGCAAGAAGCGGACTTGCTTCAAAAATGGGGCTGCGTCCGTCAAACTGCGTGGGAGTCGCGGACTCCGACTACAGAGGAGAATATATTGTCGCCTTATATAATGATTCTTCCGAAGAAAGAACTGTAAATCCGGGCGACAGAATCGCGCAACTTGTAATTCTGCCATATGTTTGCGCCGAATTTGAACTTGCCGACACTCTTGAAGATTCCGAAAGAGGAAGCAGCGGCTTCGGGAGCACAGGAAAATAAATAATGATATCCGCAGGCGTTGTGCGCCTGCGGCATTTTTATATTTTTTTAAGTTTTTCAGCTGTAAGATTATAACATTCGATAAGTTTTTTCCTGTTTTTTTCGGAAATATTAACAAGAGGAAGCCTGAATTCCTCGCGGCACATTCCCTCATATGCCATAAGAGTTTTTACCGGGATAGGGTTTACGTCGCAGAAAAGTTCTCTTGACAAATCGAAAGTTTTAAGAAAAATTTCAAGGACTTTATTTTTGTCGTTTTCGTCTTCGGCATAAATGTACTTACGGCACATTTCCGAAATTTCATACGGAAATATATTCGACATTACTGATATAACGCCCCTTGCCCCAAGCGCCAGAAGAGGATATGTCATATCGTCGTTTCCCGAATAAAGACACATGCCCGGACAGTTTTTTACAGTCATCGCAATGTCGGAAATATTATTTTTT
>CAKSDR010000051.1 GCA_934446095.1 uncultured Eubacteriales bacterium
GTTTTCCCTTCTTTCAGCAACAGTCTTAATATTAAGCAAATGCTTTACTCCAACGTTCTCAGAAACTGAGTTGCCGCCCCATGAGCCGCATCCGAGCGTAAGCGAGGGCGCAAGTTTGAAGTTGTAAAGATCTCCGATACCGCCGTGAGAAGAAGGTGTGTTAACCAAAATTCTGCAAGTTTTCATTCTCGAAGCAAACTCTGCAAGTTTTTCTTTCTGGGTAACTTCATTAAGATAAATCGAAGAAGTATGACCGTATCCGCCGTCCGCTATAAGTCTTTCCGCTTTTGAAAATGCGTCCTGTATGTCTTCCGCTTTATACATTGCAAGAACCGGCGACAGTTTTTCATGCGCAAATTCTTCAGAAAGGTCTACCGACGTTACTTCTCCTATCAGTATTTTTGTATATTCGGGCACCTTTACGCCGGCAAGACTTGCAATTTTATATGCAGACTGTCCGACAATTTTCGCGTTAAGAGCGCCGTTTATAATAATTGTTTTTCTTACTTTTTCTGTTTCATCTGCAGAAAGGAAATAGCAGCCTCTGTCGGCAAATTCCTTCTTTACAGCGTCGTAAACGTTTTTGTGGACGATAACCGACTGTTCAGATGCACAGATCATACCGTTGTCAAACGTCTTCGAATGAATGATTGAGTTTACTGCAAGCACAATGTCCGCGCTGTCGTCGATAATTGCAGGAGTATTTCCCGCACCTACACCTACTGCCGGCTTTCCGCTTGAATATGCAGCCTTTACCATGCCGGGGCCGCCGGTTGCAAGGATTATGTCTGCTTCTTTCATAAGCAGATTTGTCATATCAAGGCTCGGAACGTCAACCCAGTCAATAATTCCTTCGGGAGCTCCCGCCGAAACTGCAGCGTTCAAAACTATTTTTGCTGCTTCAATCGTGCTTTTCTTTGCTCTCGGGTGAGGAGAAATTATAATTGCGTTTCTCGTTTTGAGTGCTAAAAGACATTTAAAAATTGCAGTTGATGTGGGATTTGTTGTAGGTATAACGGCAGCGATAACACCGATAGGTTCTGCTATTTTTTTAATGCCGTAAGCCGCGTCTTCTTCAATAACGCCGCATGTTTTTGTGTTCTTGTATGCGTTGTAAATGTATTCTGCGGCATAGTTGTTTTTTATAACCTTATCTTCAACAACACCCATGCCGGTTTCCTCAACGGCAAGTTTCGCAAGAGGTATTCTCTGCTTGTTTGCAGCGGAAGCTGCGGCAAAAAATATTTTGTCAACCTGTTCCTGGGTGTATCCCGCAAATACCCTCTGAGCCTCTTTGACTTTTGCAAGGGCTTCTTCAAGAGCCTCTACTCCATCAATAATTTTTCTTTCCTTGTCCATTTTACAGACCTCCCAATAGTATAGTTTGCAATTTAATTATTTATCTGTTTATTAAGATTTGCAAGCGACAGCGCAATGTTTTCATATTGAACCGCAATGTTTGACGGCACTTTAAGTTTTTGTTCCGTAAAGTTCCATATTGCGCAAACATTGTTTTTTACCGCCATATCGCATGCTTCCTGAGCGTTTTTGCAAGGCACCGTGATGACCGCAATCTTTACGGAATTATCTTTGCAGTAACGTTCAAATTCCGACACCGGATATATCGGCTTGCCTTTCGCAGATTTTTCAAATTTTTCCAAAGCATTGTCAAATGCCGCTGAAATTTCAAGACCGTAATCGGAAAATCCGCCGTAATCCAAAATCGCGCGCCCGAGTTTTCCTGCACCGATTATTACCACTCTGCTCGGATTATCGTACTTCAGAAAACTTTCAATGGATTTTATGAGTTCCGATACGTCGTATCCTATCTTAGGTTTTCCGGCTCCGCTTACAGAACTTAAATCCTTTCGCACCTGAACCTCGCCGAAATTCAGTTCCTTTGCAATCGTTGTCGCTGATATGTTCTTGCACGAATCTTTCGGCAAACTCTTAAGATACTTAAGATAAACCGGCATTCTTCCTATTGCTGCTTTAGATACTTCGGATTTGCTCAATTTTATCACCTCCAGCCTTGATTTTATTCTATCATAAATATTTTTGTTTGGGAATTGTATATATTATATATCGGTAATATACATATCGATATATCTATGATAAATTGAATAAATTCATCACTTTCGGCAAAGAATAAAATATAAATTATGCACAAAAGTGCGTGGATTTATATGGCAATAGAAAATTTATTTCTGGTATTTCCGTCAAAATCTTTCCATAAAAAAGTTCCGCCGCAAAGCGTCATGTATCCGTTGTAACTGTTTTCTTTCGGAATAGAAACAGATCCGGGATTCATATATATGAAATTTTCATGTTCACAACATTTCGGAACATGCGTATGTCCGCAAAGAAGTATATCGCCGGAACACATCGGCGGCAATTTGTTTTCGGAATATATATGCCCGTGCGTCGCATATATCGTTTTGCCGCATATGTCAAAAATTGCGTAATCCGCAAGACACGGAAAATCAAGCACCATCTGATCAACTTCGGCTTCGCAATTGCCGCGCACGCAAAATATCTTGTTTTTTACAGCGTTCAGCATTTCAATTACGGATTTGGGGTTATATTCTTTCGGCAGGTCGTTTCTCGGCCCATGGTAAAGAATATCGCCAAGAAGCAATAATCTGTCTGCGTTTTCCTCGTTTAATTTTTCAATCAATTTACGGCAGTAATAACTTGAACCGTGAATATCCGATGCTATCATAAGTTTCATAAAAAATTCTCCTTAAAACACTTCTCTTTTCGACTTGCAAAGTTCGGAAATAAAAACATTGTCAAGGTCAGACAGTTTGTAATCTTTTCTGTGGATCAGGACATCCTTGTATATTTTTGAATTTTCAGCGCAGTTCTTTTGAACAAGACCGTATCTTTCAAGCGTTGCGCCAGGTATCGGAGAAACAAACATAAAAGTATCCTTGTTGCGTGACAAAAGGTCAAACTGACTCGCGCGCTCAAAAACAAATATGCGTCTGCGAAAATTGCCGGGGAGTTCTTCTTTTTTCACTTCTGAAAAATGAAGCGACGGCACAAACGGGTCGGCATGAGAACTGTCTATATATTTTTCAAGGTCTTTGTAATAAACGGAGTCCTTTTTTGCAAGTTCGCATTCCCTGCTGAAAACAACCGTATAATTAAACTCCGTCACAAGTTCATGGCAAAGTCCCTTTTCTTCAAGCATTTCCTTGAAAAACCGGTCATAATTTTCCGCATATCGGATAATTCCGAGTTTGTAGTCAGCCTCAAGAATGTTTTTTATTGCGCGCTGAGAATTTGTTTCCTTATAAAATATTTCAACATCCGTTTCATCTTTCAGTGCCATGGAAAAATTGGCAAACGCTTCTGAAATATAAGTCGCTCTCGGAACAGAAATTGAAAACCTTTTTTTAAAAGGCGCGGATTTTTTGAATATCTCTTCAAGTTCATCAACTTGCTTTAATATAGTATTTGCATATCTTAAAAAAATCTCTCCCTCCGGAGTAACTACCATTCCCTTTGAACTTCTTTCAAAAATGTCCACTCCGAGCGAATTTTCAAGTTCCTTTATTGCGCGGCTTAAGTTCGGCTGATTCATCAAAAGCGTTTCCGAGGCCTTATTTATAGACCCGCACTTTGCAACTTCCGCCGCATATTTCATATGAAGTATATTCATAAAATACTGCCTTTCCACATTCTTTTCAATTTATATTAATTATACATTTTTTTGCAAAATAAATCAACAATGTTTTTAATATAATAGCGTCCGCATACCTTTATTTTCGCTTTTATAATATGATACAAAAAATTCATAGTTTATACAATTATAAATATTTATTTTGTGCTATATTTATAGTAATTGGGGAAGTTTGGAAAATATTTTTTAAGTAATATAATATAAGGAAGACAATATAATGAAAAGAACAAAAATCGTATGCACTCTCGGGCCTTCGAGTTCCGATGAATTTACAATTGCTCAAATGGTTGAAAATGGCATGAATGTCGCAAGATTCAATTTTTCGCACGGCACTCATGAATATCACAAGTCGCTCATGGACACCGTAAAAAAGGTACGTGACAAAATGAAGTGTCCTCTCGCAATAATGCTTGATACAAAAGGTCCGGAAATACGTATCGGCACTTTCAAGGAAAAAAGCATCGTTCTGAATGCCGGAGACACCTTTACCCTCACCTCAAACGATATACAGGGCGATAACACAAAGGTTTCAATCACATACAAAGATCTTCCATCGCAGTTAAGTGTCGGAAGCAAAATACTGATAGACGATGGAAGAGTTCTTCTGCAGGCAGCAGAGATTACGGATACAGATATCATTTGCAGCGTGCTTGAAGGCGGAACGCTCAGTGACAGAAAAGGCGTAAATATTCCTTATATTCACATTGATCTTCCCTATCTCAGCGAAAAAGACCAAAGCGATATAAAATTCGGCATAGAACAAAACGTCGATTTCATTTCCGCCTCGTTTACACGTACAAAGGAAGACGTTATCCAGCTGCGTAATTTTCTTGATTATTACGGAGGCCACGATATAAAAATAATTTCAAAAATCGAAAATATTGAAGGAATAAACAATTTTGATGAAATTCTGGAACATTCAGACGGAATCATGGTTGCGCGCGGAGATATGGGTGTTGAAGTTGAATTTGAACGTCTTCCCGGGCTTCAGAAAAAATTTATAAGGAAATGCTATCAGCAAGGAAAGATGGTAATTACGGCAACGCAAATGCTCGATTCCATGATTCATAACAACACGCCCACAAGAGCCGAGATTACCGACGTTGCAAACGCAATATTCGACGGAACTTCCGCAATTATGCTCTCCGGAGAAACTGCGATGGGCAAACATCCGGTTCTCGCAGTCAAAGTCATGTCGAAAATTGCCGTTCAGGCTGAAACCGATGCCTTTAATATGGAAGCTTTTCGCGGGTTCAAATATGATATCGATTCGGCAGATACGACAAACGCAATATGCGACGCCGCCTGCACAACGGCTAAAGACGTAAACGCGAGCGCAATTATCGCCGTTACAAAACTCGGATACACTGCAAGAAGAGTTTCAAAATTCAGACCAAATATACCAATTATTGCCGCAACATATGTTGAGAAAACATTCCATCAGTTGGCTCTGTCGTGGGGCGTATTTCCTGTTCTTGCCCTGCCGCAGCAAAGCACAGACAATTTGTTTACGCACGCCATAGACTGCGCAAAGACTCACGGACTTGTAAAAAACGGAGATCTTGTAGTAATAACCGCCGGAGTTCCGCTTGACGTTTCAGGAACCACAAATCTTTTGAAAGTTCAAGCCGTTGAAGAAAAAAGATAACATAAGATTCATCTGCCCGGAAACCCGGGCAGATTTTTATTTTTAAAACATGCCTTTAAAATAGCAAAATTGATTTATATTCATAACATATACCAAGAATATTTTTTGGTGAAAGGCTGAATATAAATGGACAAAAACATTACTTCTTTAAGGAATTTTTCAGACGTTTACTTTGACAAAACCTCATCCGATGACATAGAGAAAAGATACTTTGCGGCATGCAATACCTGCCGCGGATTTAAAAATTATTTTCCCGAAATTTTCAATTTTGATACGTTGAAAAAAATTTACGTATTAAAAGGCGGCCCGGGGTGCGGAAAAAGCACTCTTTTGAAGCGGATTGCAATTCAGGCAAAACTCCGCGGATATTCCACCGAACTTTTTCATTGTTCGTCAAGCCCGTATTCTCTCGACGGAGTGATAATAAATGAGTTATCGGTAGGGGTTCTTGACGGAACAAGTCCGCACGCTTTTGAACCTGTAATTTCCGGCTGCACCGAAATTATAGTTGATCTCGGAAGGAGTTTTGATACAGAGGCTCTTTTCGAAAAAAAAGAAACGCTTGCAATGCTGACAAATGCGAAAAAGCAGGAATATAAAAGCGCATACAAACTGCTTTCATGCGTCAATGATATAGACTCATACATCAGCGATTTTGTTTCGCCCCACATTTATTATGGAAAAATGCGCGAAAGTATAAAGCGTATTTTCAAAAAAAATATTTCCAAAGGCACCGTATACAAAGAAATTCCAAGAATCGTACACGCAAACAGCTGCGCGGGAAATATTTACATGAAAACTTTTTCGGATATGGCGGGCTTTACATATTTCATATCCGACTGCAAGGGCGCCGAGAAAGTTTTTATGAATGAAGTCAAATTTTTTGCAAAAAATTACCTGAAAAAAACTCTGGTATCGTATAATCCCACAAATCCCGATTTTACCGACGCTGTATATTTTCCTGACGATAAAGTTTTATTTTCAACCCTGTGCCGCACAAATTACGACAAGAAAATAAACACCGAGCGATTTATAGACTCAGCCGAAATAAAAAAATCAAAAGAAAAACTGCTCTTCGCGGCAAAATTAAAAAAATCTTTGTACGACGGCGCATATTCAAGTTTTTACAACGCCGGAATTTTGCATGAAAAAATCGAGAGCATATACACTCCGGCAATCGATTTCGACTGTATAAATTCAATTTCCGAATTTTTGGTAAATAAAATTTTCAAATAAAAAGAAAGGTGATGTTTTTAAAACATCACCTTTTACTTTGACTTTGCTTCAACATTTTTTCGCTTATAAAATTGTCTGCCTTTCGCATTACAGTTCTGTCGTGCGGATAATTTAAAATTTTAAGTGCCTGCTCAAAAGTTACAAGCATATACTCCGAAATTTCCATTATCTGCATTTTAATTTCGGTTTCACTGTTAAAAGAAGCAACGAAATATATGGCTTCCTTATGTATAAATCCGTTTATGGTATACCTATATGATTCGCGAAAACCGTCTGTGATTTTCGTATGAATTCCTGTCTCTTCATATATTTCCCGTTCGGCTGTTTTGTGCTCGTTTTCTCCGAATTCAACATGTCCTTTGGGAAATCCGATATGACCCGACATATTTTTTATAAGAACATAATACCTTATTCCGTCCTTATATGTATAAAGTACAGCCCCGCAGCTTTTTTCATTTAAACATATGTAATCAATTTTTCCCGGCACGTCAATATATTTCCCCACAAGAAATTCTATATCGGGTTCATAAAAAACCGTTCTTTCCGGAGATACGATATAATATTCCTGCTTTGTGTCCTTTACTTTTGCAACAGCAATAATTCTTCCGGTAAAAGAATCCACCGGGCGCTCTTCACCGATTATAAAAGTTCTTTTCGCCTCGCCTTTTCCGACGTTTGCCATGCCGCAATTTATATATTTATATCCTCTGCCGGGTAGTTTTTTTCTGTAAGTGCTGTCTACGGTAACTCTGACTTTTTTGCCAAGCAGATACCTTGTGCTGCGATAATAGACAGCGTTGTTCCAATCTGCCATAAAATCTACCCCATTATTAATTTTCTGTTAGTTTTATTATACCACTTTATATACAATATATCAAGTGTAATTTTATACAATACCTATTTTTGCAAATAAAAGTTATTTTTATGTTGAAAAAAGGAAATAAATAAGGTATAATATAATGTAATATTTATTACATTTAATTTTTTGAATATTCGGAGGAATAAAAATGTTAACAGCAATAGTTGGTATTAACTGGGGCGACGAAGGCAAGGGACGCATGGTCGATCTGCTGTCCGAAAATCAGGACATAGTTGTCAGATATCAGGGAGGAAACAACGCAGGCCATACCGTTGTAAACGACAGAGGAGTATTTAAACTTAACCTTCTTCCTTCCGGCATTTGCAGACCGAACGTTGTAAATGTTCTCGGCACAGGCATGGTAATAGATATCTGCCATTTAAATAAAGAAATGCAGAAACTTCGTGACCTTGGTATTGAAATTTCTCCAAAAAATCTTAAAATAAGTGATAAAGCAACAATCTGTATGCCATACCACGTTCTTCTCGACGGTCTCGAGGAAGCAAGGCTTGCCGACAAAAAATACGGATCGACAAAAAGAGGAATTGCTCCCGTTTACAGCGACAAATATTCAAAGAAAAGCGTCCGCATCGGCGATTTGCTTTTTCCCGAAACATTAAAAGAACTTGTTTACGGCATCGTTGAATGGAAAAATATGATGATTGAAGGCGGATATAAAGCCGAAAAAATAAATCCTGACGATATGCTCGAATGGCTTCGTGAATACGGCGAGCCGCTTCTTCCCTACATATGCGACACCGGAGATTACCTCGACAATGCAGCAAAAGCCGGTAAAAATATAATATTTGAAGCACAGCTCGGCGCTTTGCGCGATATTGATTTCGGAATTTATCCGTACACATCGTCTTCATCCACAATCGCGGCTTATGCCCCTATCGGAGCCGGAATTCCCGGAAGAAAACTTGATTTGTCAATAGGTATAATGAAAGCATATTCCACCTGCGTCGGAGAAGGTCCTTTTACTGCTGAAATGTTCGGCGACGAAGCTGAAGCGCTGAGAAAAGCCGGCAATGAATACGGCGCTGCAACAGGCCGTCCGAGAAGAGTCGGAGGATTTGACGTTACAGCCTCAAAGTACGGCTGCAAGGTTCAGGGCGCTGATATTATTGCTCTTACAAAACTCGATGTTTTATCTTTCATGGAAAAAATTCCGGTTTGCACAGCATATGACATCGACGGTGAAATCACAACTTCTTTCCCTGTCGGAAAAAGACTTAATATCGCAAAGCCGGTTATTGAATATAAAGACGGCTGGATGTGTGATATTTCAAAATGCAGAAAATTCGAAGACCTTCCGCAAAAGGCAAAAGAATATATCGAATTTATCGAAAAAAGCGTTGGGCGCAAAATCAAATACATATCCGTCGGCGCCGGCAGAGAAGAATATATAGAAGTAAAATAATAAAAACGCAAGCATATCGCTTTTCAAGCGATATGCTTGATTTTTATTATAACAGCATTTTCAGCAAAATTTTAAGTAAAAATTACAATTTTATTTCGCAAGTTCAATTAAATTCTTAATATTCGGAGTTCCGAGTCCCGTGCAAAAATCGTATCCCGGTTTTGCGCTGTATACCCCGTTTGTGCCCAGCACAACGTCATAAAAATTTCTCTGCGGCATAACATATTTTGTTCTTCCGGCGGCAGCATACAGATATGTGTTGAAATTTTTCAGCACATCTTTATTTTTCTGTGCGATACACGCCGCAATACCGGCAACGCACGGCGCTCCAAGACTTGTTCCTCCGCCTGTAGTCCACCCGCTTTTTGAGTTGATCGGATACGAATGATACACTGCAACCCCCGGAGATGTGTCAGCAAAAAAAGCGATGTCAGGAGTTCCTCTGTATTGTCCGCACATCCTCTGCACATCGCTGTTTATTCTCTGATATTCCGGAATGGAAATATATCTTCCCGTTCCCCCTCCGGAATATTTCCATGCTTTTTGCTGCCCGATAATTTCACCGTTTCCGTTAATAAAAAGAGATGTTCCGCCGACGGAAGTTACAAATTTGGAATTTGACGGGTAAAACGTTACCCCTCCTACATCGCCCGATGAAGCGATATAACATGCGTCGTTTCTGGAAAACATATCCTCATACATCTGCTGTCCTGCAAATTCATGGCTTCCCCAACTCATAACGACAATATCCGATTTTTCGGCAGCCCTTGCCACCGCATTCATCATATCCGAAAACTCCTCGCTGCTGCTTACCGCGAGCACTATTTTTGCGCGCGGCGCAAAGGCATGCACCCACTGACAGTCAAGACTCGTTT
>CAKSDR010000052.1 GCA_934446095.1 uncultured Eubacteriales bacterium
AAGAGCAGCAGAAATTCGCTGTTTGAAAGCATACCTCTTGCCGTTTCGTTTAACAGGCAGTCGGAAATATTCTGCGTGATAACTGTCAAGAGACCTCCGTATTTTCTAAACCGTTTCCAGCACTTCAAAATGTACGGATTTTTGAAATACAAGTGTGCTTCATCGACATATCCTCATTTATGACAGTTTCGCCGCTGTTAAATTTCCAGCCGATAAACTCCGTATTTTTGTTAGCCTCAAGGTTTTCAATAGGTAATGCCATAAAATCATATATACTCAGTGGCAGACAAGCTTCAAACCATTCTGAGATATTTCTTAGTTCTGTAGCACCATTTATGCCGATGGCTTCTGTTATTTCTGTAATTATTGCAAGGGGACTCCAAGCCGGAATTGGAGAAAAAATGGAATTAAATGCTCCCGGTTATCATAATGTTGTAATTTATGACGGCGAAAACAATACTGTAGTTATAGAACAGTGGTAATTTAATTTAAAAATCAAAAGCCTGAACATTTTAGTTGTTCAGGCTCTTTTTTGCCGCGGCACGCAAGCCGGTTAGAATTTGCGCATATGCGGGCTTTTGCAAAAATATAAATGTGTAAAATGTAATTATTTTTTCGCTTCTTTTGAATATGCTTCTCTTATTCCGGCAATGCCGGTTACGCATATTTTGCTGACGATATCCGAAATTTCCTCAATAGACTGACGCATATCCGAATTGAACCAGTTTTGATAAACCGATATCATACCCGAAATTGTATAATCAAGGACTATCGCAAGCGTTGATTTATCAATTTCAACGAGGTTTGAAAATGCGTTTTGCGCTTTTAATTTCAGAAGTTCGGTAATTTTCTTTACAAGATTTTTGTTGCCGTTGATTTTTAACAAAGATTTGTAAAAATCCATATCGCTGTTAATTATTGCGGTGAGTTTTACAAAAATTGCATACGGATTTTCCGGATTGAAATCCTGAACTGCCTCGTCGAAATTATTTATTATTTCATTTTCGATCTCGTCAACAATTTCATATACTCCCTTGTAATAATTGTAAAAAGTTTTTCGGTTGATAATTGCCTTTTGCGCAATATCTTTTACGGTAATGTTGTCTATGTCGTTTTCGGCAAGAAGCTGCGCAAAGGCGTTGCGTATCGCTTTTTTTGTTTTTATGACCCGAAGATCGGGACGTTTGCTTTCTTGTTCCATTTTTTTAACCTCTATACATTTTTTTGCTTTTTTGTATAATATACCACACATGTGTCATTTTTGTGGAAATTAACCACACCGTTTACGGATAATGTCCCTTGCAATAACACCATACCTGTATTATAATACACACATGAGGCATAAGTCAAGGAGGAGAAATAAAATTTATTAAAAAATTTTCAAAAATATAAAATTTTTATAAAGAAAGGTGCCAGAGAGGTAAAAATGAATGTAATCAGTGTTGATCATTTGACGAAAGATTATGGGCAGGGACGAGGCGTTTTTGACGTGTCTTTCGGGGTAAAAGAAGGCGAAGTATTCGGATTTTTGGGTCCGAACGGTGCCGGAAAGTCCACAACAATCCGCCACCTTATGGGTTTTTCGAAGCCTCAGAGCGGAAAGACGCAAATTTTCGGCAAAGACTGCTTTTCAAGATATTATGAAATTATGCGCAGCGTCGGGTATATTCCCGGTGAGATTGCCCTTCCGGCAGGTCTTACGGGGTGGGAATTTATTCATATGATGCAAAAACTGCAGGGAAATGAAAATAAAGAGCAGTTGAAAAGACTTATGGATATGTTTGAACTTGACCCCAGAGGGGAAACAAAACGCATGAGTCTTGGCGTAAAAAGAAAACTTGCGGTTGTCACGGCGTTCATGAACGATCCGTCTGTCCTTATACTTGATGAACCGACATCAGGACTTGATCCTGTTATGCAGGAGGTATTTGTTGAGTTTATAAAAGAAGAAAAGGAACGCGGCAAAACGATATTGCTTTCAAGCCACATCTTTTCTGAAGTTGATGCCACATGTGACCGGATTGCCATTATCAAGGACGGAAAAATTGTTTCCGACTTTGTTGCAAGCGATTTAAAACATGCTTCGCAGAAAAATTATGAACTTGGATTTCCGGATTTTGAAACTTATCAGAAGTTTTTGAAAGATAACGAGGAAAACAGACTTTTCAAAATTATAAAAACAAAGCCCGAAAAGAATCGTGCGGTTATTTCAACCAACGACAGCGTTATAAACGAAGTTATCGCCCTGATAAGCGCATATCCGCTTTGCCGTTTCAGACATTTGAAAGAAACGCTTGAGGATTACTTTATGAGTTATTATAAGGAAGATAAGAATTTCGGAGGTGGACTTAATAAATGAATCCGACAATAAAACTTGACAGACTTACAAAGGACTATGGTTCGGGGCGCGGAATATTTGACGTTTCGCTTGAAATAGGCGAGGGAGAAATGTTCGGGTTTGTCGGCACAAACGGAAGCGGCAAGACGACTACAATCCGCAATATCATGGGCTTTTTGCTTCCTACATCCGGACATTCTTATGTAAACGGGCTTGAATCGTGGAGCAGGTCGTCTGATGTTATAAAAGATATCGGTTATGTACCGGGAGAAATTGCTTTCCCCGACTTGCGCACGGGAACCGAGTTTTTAAAAAGCCAGGCAGATTTTCTTAAAATAAAAGATATGACATATGCAAACGAACTTATAGAACGTCTTCAACTTGATCCGCGCGCGCCGCTTCGCCGAATGAGCAAAGGAATGAAACAAAAGACGGCAATTGTCGCGGCTCTTATGGCAGACAAAAAAATAATCATTCTTGACGAACCAACAACAGGACTTGATCCTCTGATGCGCGATGTGTTTCTTGACATTATAAAAGCGGAGCACAAGAAGGGAAAAACCATACTTATGAGCAGTCACATGTTCGGCGAACTGCAGGACACCTGCGATAGGGTAGCCCTTATAAGAAACGGAAAAATTGTAGATATTGCAAATATGTATGATATACACCACAGACGCGAGAACGAGTATAAAATAGAGTTCTGTCTTGAGGATGACTATAAACGTTTTAAGTCTGCGGGGTATCGCATAACGCGGGACCAGAGTCAGTACTCTCAGGTAACCGTATGCGTTGCGGCCGATGAACTTAATCGTATGTTTTCGGATCTTAAGAATTACAAGGTTAAATTTATTACCGAAGTAAAATACGATCTTGAACGCCATTTTAAAAATATTTTATTTGAAGATAAGGAGAAAAGTGAAGATGTTAAGTAAATCTTTATTTAAGCAGTCGTGCAAGGCAAACGGCACAATGTGGCTTATTATTACAATCGCGGTATGTTTCATGCTGTCATGTGTAATGCTTATTTCCGGAAACGGTCAACTTGGCGAAACAAAACAGGCTATTCAAAGTACGATAATCGAGGGCGAACTTACATCAGGCATGCAGGAACGTGCGATTAATTATTATGAAATTGCAAATAACGCACTTTGCAGATTCGATAAAGTTTTTGCGGAAAACGCCGAAAATGTTGTAAAGACCGATGCATTTATGCAGGTATATATGACAGGCGGAGAGGCTGCCGCAAAGCAGTATGCCGCAGGAGTCAGTTATAAGGCCGCGGCCGAAGATCTTCAGAAATATGCCGCAGCAATTGCGGACGAAAAGGGTTATGCTGCCGATTCCGACGAAGCAAAAGAGATACAGGGCGTTATTTTCTATACACTCAATGTTATGACAACCGATGAAAACAACAATACGGTTTACAGTTTTGACGATTTTTACAAAGAACACGGAGAAGAAGCGCCGAGATATGACCTTTCTTCCATAGGAAGCGCTTTGCATAACGACTACAGAGAAAAATATGTAATGAAAAACGTTTCCGCTTTTCTTGCCGGAAATATGGTTGGGGACGAAAATATCGAAAATATGCTTTCGCAGCTTTCCGATTACGGAGTTACAAGAGAACAGTATGCAGACTTTGGTTTTGCAGACTATGAAAACGTAAAAAGTATTGCAAACGGCGCTATTGTTGACTACCGTGCAAATCTCGAATATCGTCTTGATAATATGAAAGACGGAGAAACCGAAGAGAGCATAAAGGAGGAACTTGTAAATGAAATTTCGGGCAGCCTTCTTTCAACACTCCCGCAAGAAGTTTCCGACGCTCTTGAAGAAATAGGCGCGGCAGACCTTTACGGTACTCTTATCGGTTCTATCTTCTTCAAAATGGCGGGACTGCTTCTTCCTATAATTTATATGATAATGACTGCAAACGCGCTTATCGCAGGTCAGGTAGACAGCGGTTCTATGGCATATATTCTTTCCTCGTCGGTAAAACGCCGCAGCGTAACTTTCACACAGGCAATTTACCTTATCAGCTCTCTTTTCGTAATGTTTTTATGCACTACCGTGACAAGTCTTATCTGCTTTAATATTGTCGATGTAGACACGTCTTTGAATACTGAAAAACTGCTTATTATAAACCTCGGAGCATTTCTTGTAATGTTTGCAATGAGCGGAATATGCTTTGCGGCGTCATGCTGGTTCAATCGTTCCAAAAATTCCATGGCGCTCGGCGGAGGTCTTAACATGTTCTTCCTTGTAGCGACAATGCTTGGATTGTTCGGCTCTTCCGTTTTGCCGTCGATTATCCGTATGGATGCTCTCAATTACTTTAACTATGCGTCTATCATTTCATTTTTCGATGTTGTATCGATTCTCGAAGGAACAAACGCCTATATATGGAAATTCGGAGTGCTTATCGTTATAGGCATTATAGGATACGTTGCAGGGTCTGTAAAATTCCGCAAAAAAGATTTGCCGCTTTAATAACTTTAATAAAGCGAAAATGGCAACCCTATATAGGGTTGCCATTTATTTTTAATTTTTGATGGAAAATATAAAATTTTGCACAAAAAAATTGTTAATAAAATTATTACATTTGATTTTCGCAAAATCGCTTATAAATGTTGTATAATAAATAATAAACTGTTTTTGAGGGGAGAAATTTATTGGGAAAGACATTATTACTAAAAATTAAAGAGGCCATGATTTCGGTTTTTCCGGTAACTCTTATAGTTGCGGTGCTGTGTCTTACGGGAATAGTTCCGCTGACCGGAAGCGAAATTACGGTGTTTATTATAAGCGCGCTGCTTTTGACTTTGGGAATAGGATTTTTTAATTTGGGTGCCGATCTTGCTATGACGCCGATGGGTGAATATATGGGAACCGGACTTGCAAAATCCGGTAAAGTAACCCTGCTTTTGCTTGTCAGTTTTGTCATGGGAGTATTTATAACTATAGCCGAGCCCGATCTGTCAGTTTTGGCGCTGCAGGTTAAAGACGTTATAAAAAGTACGTCGCTTATAGCCTTTGTCGGAACGGGCGTCGGACTTTTTCTTGTGATTGTTATATTAAAAATTATTTTTAACATAAATCTTTCAAAAATACTGATGCTGTTTTATATGCTTATTTTTGCGCTGACATCTCTTATGGCAGTGTTTGAAAAGCAGGATCTCATTTCGCTTGCATATGATTCCGGCGGAGTTACGACAGGTCCTATAACTGTTCCGTTTATAATGGCGCTCGGAGTCGGCATTGCGGCTGTTCTCGGCGGAAAAAATGTCACCGAAAACAGTTTCGGACTTATAGCTGTGTGTTCCATGGGTCCGATTATATCCGTAATGCTTTTAGGACTTTCAAGCAAAGGAAAAATTACATATGAACTGCCTGATTATTCCCTGAAAACGGGATTTGATGAAATGCTGAAAATTATATGCGATACTGCCGGTGAAGTTGCGGTTGCGCTTGGTCTTATAGTCGTGTTTTTTGTTATTCTGCAAAAATTCATATTAAAACTTCCGAAAAAAAGACTTGCAAAAATAGCCGCAGGTATAGTATATACTTTTATAGGACTTGTGATGTTTCTGTCGGCAGTGTCGTGCGGATTTATGCCTATAGGATATAAAATAGGTGCAGGCCTTGCCGGAAAATCAAAAGTATTGCTTGCGGCTGCAGGATTTGTGATAGGACTTGTGGTAGTTCTTGCAGAGCCTGCCGTGCATGTGCTTAATAAACAGGTTGAAGAAATTACCGACGGAACCGTAAGCAGAAAATCGATGATGGTTGCGTTGTCTGTAGGTGTCGGAATTTCCATATTTTTATCAATGCTGCGGATAATCTGCGGTCTTGATATACTTGTATTTTTGATACCCGGGTATTTTATATCTCTTGCGCTTTCGTTTTTTGTTCCGGGAATATATACGTCTATCGCTTTTGACTCCGGAGGAGTTGCAAGCGGACCTTTGACTTCAAGTTTTATACTCCCTATGGCAGTTGGGGCATGTTATGTGCTTCGCGGACAGCAGGAAATTATGAGGTATGCTTTCGGCATTGTTGCAATGGTTGCAATGACGCCTCTCATCACGATACAACTGCTTGGTTTCCGCGCTGTGATCTCATCGGTAATAAGGGAAAAGATTGCCATGAGAAAACTTGTTTATGCCGATGATGAACAAATTATAGATTTCATGTAGAAGGGAAATAAAAATATGGCTGACAATAAAAACAAAAGAAAAAATACTGCCGGCACAAAAAAACTAAGCCTTTTGGTAACGGTGGTTGACAGAAAAAAGGCTGAATTTTATATGGACCTTATACAAAACTATGAAGTGAACATGCAGCTTTTTATGGCGGCAAGGGGGACTGCAACAACCGAAACCCTTCATTTTCTGGGATTGTCGGAAACTGAAAAGGCGGTTATTTTAAGCGTTGTAAGAGAAGACAGGATAAAAGAAATATTAAGTGTGCTTGATGAAAAGTTCTCACAGATAAAAGGCGGAAAGGGAATTGCATATACGATACCAATGACGGGAACTATAGGCGTTGCCATGTATGCATTTCTTATCAATAATAAAAATACGGTTGCGGGAAGGTGAAAGTATGATAGAATATGAATACGAATCAATATTTTGCATTGTAAACACGGGATTTTCGGAACTTGCAATGGACGCAGCAAGGTCTGCAGGTGCTACCGGTGGCACTGTGATTCACGCGAGAGGGACTGCAAACCGTGAATCCGAAAAACATTTTAATATAACTATTCAGCCGGAAAAAGAAATAGTTATGATTTTGGTTCCGAAAACAATAAGGGATGATGTAATGCATGCGCTTTATAAATCTGCGGGAATAGGAACCGATGCTATGGGGATAGTTTTTTCAATGCCCGCGGATAACGTGATCGGGATACCGAATAAAAAATAAAACGGCTGTACGCCGCTATCGGCAAAGTACAATATAAGTTTTTCCTGAAACAGGCATGACCGGAATCATGCCTGTTTTGCTTTTTTAAAACCATTGTTATACTGAATGCCAAAACCTCGCGAAAAACTCGGTTGACCTTTAAGAGGCATTCGGATTTTTAAAAAATGTACGGAGTAAGCAAGAACTTACTCCGTTTTTTTATCTGTGTTGTGCTGATATGTTTTTCCGGATTTCGGCCGCCGATATGGCAGCAGTCTTTTCGTGACATGCGTCTTTAAATTTGCGGTGAGTTATCCGAGGTAAATTATCTTGGTATCTGTGTTTCCATAGTAAGCATCGTTAAACCCGCCTTCGATGACTCCTCTTTTTTGATCGATGCGGACTTCATGCAAACCGTCGAACGAAGTATATGCTATTTTTTTGACGCTGTTCGGTATGGTGAGCGTAGTTAAGCAAACTGCATCCAATAAAAGCGCCTTCCCCGATTTCGGTTACCGTGTCGGGAAGTGTTATCGATTGCAGCGATTTACAGAGCGCAAAGGCTCCATCACCGATCGACTTGACCTCATATGGAATAACAATAGAGGTAAGATTAGGACAAGAAAAGAAAGCATTTTTGCCTATAGCTGTTGTAATATGCGGAGGGATGTTGAAACTTGTGATGCTAAGAAAACTAAGCCCGTTCAAGACGGTCATGCTCTTTGGAATGTTGAATTGAATATCGTCACACCGCGCAAAGGCGCTGTCCATACTTGTGACGCTGTCCGGTATTCTGATGCTTTTGAGCGACGAGCGGCCGCTTTATTTGCCTTAAAATTAAGAACAGATCTGACAAAAACAGGAAAATGATTTTTGTTTTCCTGTGTGAACGGTCAGGTTTTTATGGGTGTCGTTTATTCAAGACCTTTTGATTTATCGCAATAAAATCTTACAGAATATTCATAGCGGCGCACGGAAAAAGTTTTATTTATCATAGAGAACGAGTTCTTTTTTCTGCAAAGTCTTTTTTACGTCGATAATTCTTTGATTTTCGGAACCGCGGAATTTTAATGAAATATTTTTGAGTTCAGATATGAATTTTCCGTCGACAAGCACATCGATAATTGACAGAATTTCATCTGTTTCGCCGCAGTGCGCGTATGAATTTTTGTCGATAAGTTCTTCGAAAGTAAATCCCGAGTAAGCCCAAATGCTTTTGTTCGGCAGGACTTTTTTAACTTTCCTTAAAAAAGGCAGAATATCTTTTTGATTTGCGGGTTCAAACGGCTCTCCTCCGAGAAGAGTAAGCCCGTTTATGTAAGGTTTGTAAAGCAATTCGATTATTTTATCCTGCGTTTCATCGGTAAATGGTTTTCCGTAGTTAAAATCCCATGTTTGTTTTTGAAAACAATCTTTGCAGCGATTTGTGCATCCGGAAACAAAAAGGGAAACCCGCACTCCCGTTCCGTTTGCAATATCGCAGTTTTTAATTTCGCCGTAGTACATAAAAATCCTTTCGGTTTCTGGAAAATTACAGGTGCATAACTCTTTCTTTTATTTCCTGCGTCCGTCCCTGGTTCCAGAATTGGGTTCCTATATATCCGCAGGTTCTTCTTGCAACATTCATTTTATCCTGGTCTTTGTTGCCGCATGAAGGACATACCCAAATGAGTTTTCCGTCCTCTTCCTTTATTTCTATTTCGCCGTCGTATGAGCAAACCTGACAGTAATCGCTTTTTGTGTTAAGTTCCGCATACATGATATTGTCGTAAATAAACTTTATTACTTGCAAAACAGCTTCAATATTGTTTTGCATATTCGGAACTTCGACGTAACTTATAGCGCCTCCGGTAGAAAGAGCCTGGAACTGCGCCTCGAATTTTAACTTTTCAAATGCGTCGATGTTTTCGGTTACATGGACATGGTAACTGTTCGTAATATATCCTTTATCGGTTACGCCTTTTATGATTCCGAAACGGCGCTGGAGACATTTTGCAAATTTATATGTTGTTGATTCAAGCGGAGTCCCGTATATTCCGAAGCCTATTGACGTTTCCTTTTTCCATTTTTCGCAGGCTTTGTTCATGTATTTCATTATTTCTATTGCAAAAGGAGTTGCCGAAGGATCGGTATGCGATTTGCCGGTCATATATCTTACGCATTCGCAAAGTCCCGCATACCCGAGGGAAATTGTGGAATATCCGCCTACCAGAAGTTTGTCTATGGTTTCACCCTTTTTAAGCCTTGCGCATGCTCCGTACTGCCACAAAATAGGCGCCGCGTCCGAAAGGGTGCCTTTAAGTCTTTCGTGACGGCACATAAGCGCGCGGTAGCAAAGGTCAAGTCTTTCATCAAATATTTTCCAGAAAGAGTCAAGATTTCCTCCCGACGACAAAGCAATATCGACAAGATTCAGCGTTACGACACCTTGGTTGAAGC
>CAKSDR010000053.1 GCA_934446095.1 uncultured Eubacteriales bacterium
CTTCATAAAATTTGTAATTATCAATCTTTCCAATGCCCATTATCTAACCACTCCTTTTGCTTTTTTGTTGCTGTTCCGCTTTTTCTTGCTTTTATTGCATTTTTCCAATCCTGCATAGAAATCCATTTGTTTTTTCCTACCAAAACTTTCTTCTTTTTTGGGTTGTGCATTTTTTCCGTAACCAACGCCTGAACTTTTACGTTCGACAACCCAAGAATTTCCTTGCTTTTTAGGCGCATTGGGTGTGCGAGTATGCCATCTGCTGGTGTGCCCGAAATTTCCCGCTGAGCCAGCAACCATTAAGCAGTTACCTGCTTTCTGTACTTGAAATAGGTAAACAAAATTTAACGCAGTTAAATTACTTTAACTGTTATTGATCCGCAATTGTTCTTTTTCGCTTCTGTAAGCCATGAACAAATAAGATCATAAATTACTATTGCTTCTTCAATTTTTCATTGCAACTGTATCGCACTCAATGAGCAGAATGAATCTTTTTTATCCATTGCGTTTCTTTTTTTAGAAATAAATTTAATTTTTTGATAAGCCTCTGCTCATTTTCTTCCTGAGTATGTTTCGATGCATCATACTCATCATCCGCTGGCATATAACTTATAAATGAATCCATATCACTTGGATAATCAAAATCCGCATATACGTTTTCAACAGCGTTTAAAACTGCATTATTGCCCTCTGACAACTCTTTAATGCTGTCCAAAATTATATACCTAAGAATTCTAAGCGATTCGTATTCCCTCAAATCACAATCGGTTATTGCATTAGCAATCAATGCAAGAACTTCATCCTTGCAAACATCTTCAAGAATAAGAAGACTAACAACCAACGTTTCATTATCCGTTACGCCGTTTTTAACCAACACATTTGCATAATCAGTCGCGCAATCTGCTTCAATTATATCGCCCTTTATTCCCCAAAAAATAACATTCCAATTAAGTAATTTAAAATATTTGTCAAAATTAACACTGTACACTTTAAAGAACCGTCCTTTCATCGCGAGTTGGGCTTACCGGTTATTTTACCATTCGGTATAAATCTTCGATGAGTTACACCTTTATCATTATCAAGTATCCACTCGAAAATACCATCTTTACCATTTAAGCTTCCATTAATTTGGTATAGTTTTCTTTTCTTACCATCAGCTCCTTTTATAGAAAATATTTTTGCCCTCCCGGCATAATTGTCAATTATGTCTGGGAAAGCATGATGGGCATCTAATTTAGTTGCCTTACCTACTCTTTTGACTTTTGTTATTGAATTAGTTATTTTTTTTCCTTTGGAAATTTTCTTAGTTGCTTTAGCAGTATCAACCGCTTTATCAACTTTTTTGGCAGTCTTAACTGCGTCAATTGTCTTATCTGTTACTTTTGCGATTCTTGCCGTGTCCGCAACTTCTCCGACAAAAGGGATTACTCCGGCAAGGTCAAGCGCTGCCGATACATAATCGCCCCGAAGAAGGTCAACAAGCAGCGCCGCGATGTCTATAGCGGTATCTGCTACCGGTATAAGTGACGCTATTGCAAGTAAACCGCTTAATGTATCTAAAAAACTTTTAAGATCGACGCTGCCTTTTGTGTGCCCGAAATTTCCTGCTGAGCCAGCACCCATTAAACAGTCACCTGCTTCCTCTATTTCAGGAAGCAGGTGCATTCTTTTTATGTTATCTCATCGATTGTTTTCCATTGAAACATTTCCTTGAAATCTTGATAACATTCTTCACAAATCCAATGATAATCATCTTCTGTTGCATAAGCGAATGGCAGCGAAGAGTCTATTCGAGTTTCGCAAAACTCGCAATGATCGTGCTCCCAACCTTTGCGAAACGGTTGATAGTGTTTCTTTATAAGTGTTTTTTGAAACAAATAATTCATTTGATTTGTTAATCGCCAATCGTTTTTATTCATCATAATTACCTCGGGAAGGATAGAACACGCATGTCATTTTTTGCTTAGTCGTCTTTTTCCCATAATACAGTACCGTCTTCCAATGACACTTTTTCGGGAATGCATTTTAAGGATATTTCAATACAATCATTATATATCTCAACACTATTATCCGTACCTTGCTGTAATACTTTTACATTACCGACCGCAGCTGCATATTCGCCGATATAATCTTCGTCACCTGGTTCGGTATCTGTTTCATACTCACCTGTTATAGATGTACAAGAAACAATTAAGCCATTACTCCAGTTGACAGTTAATTGCTTTTCATTATCATAACAATAATTCAAAGCGCTCATAAGAGCCAAATATTTTTCATTGTTCATTTAGGCTTTTCCCTCCTTAATATTATTTAAATCCTCTCGGTCTCGCCGGAACAATATGAGCATTTCCTTTGCTGTCATAATGGATAGTAGCTCGTGTTGTATCATAGTACTTACCGCTTTCTCTGTCGTAGTACTTGCCGATTACTCTTCCATAATCAACAGACTCTTTGTTGGGTGTTGTCAATCTTCCTTTTCCTGCCCCCTCTTTTAAAAGTTTGTTTGGGTTAGAAGTTAAAATACTGGGGTTTTTGCCACTAGCCCTTTGTTGATTATAATTATTTGTACCCTCTATGTGCTTGTTTTGACGACCTTGATGAATTTGAGCATTATAACGACCGCCTTTTGTTTTTCCGAAATTTCCTGCTGCTCCTGCACCCATTAAGCAGTCACCTGCTTTCTGGTTTTTGAAAATTCGCTTTCAAAAGGTATAATATTTATGCCCATATCCCGGTATTTTTTAAAAATACTGTCCGGTGCTCTTCCGTAAACAATTATGTTTTTTGGGGAAAGTTTTTGCACTAATCTTGAAAGTCCGGCCTTGAAAAAGATTTTATCTTCTTTTTGCTTTATACACCCGTGGGTGCCCACTGCAACCGTTTTGTTTTTTTCGATTCCGTCAAAGCAAAATTCGTATGTGCGCCCGTCGTTGAACCTTACATTTGGTATAACCTCGATTTTGTTGTCCTGCAGCCATGCCGCAAGCGCTCTTCCTCTGTATGTGTTCCACATTTGCATACAAAGAGGCATGTTCCGGTAAAGGCTGAAGTCGGGGGATATAACGCCGTTAAACTTTTTGAGTTTGCAAAGATACTGTTTCGGATTATTCCATAAACGTTCAAATTTTATGTCATGCTCGTAAAAGCCTACCCAGCAGTTGTAGTCTGTCCATGTCTTTGACATTGCTTTTGAAAACGGAATGATTTTATTGGGTATAAAATCGCTTGTTTTGATAACGGGCAGTTCCAAATAGCCGTCATAATCGGCATTTTCCACCAAAAAAGAGCGGAAAACGTCGTAATTTTTAAATTTTTCAATTGTCATATTCTTTAAAGTACTCCTGTAAATAAAAATTGGTTTAAACTATTGATTTTAATTTGCAGGTGTGCTAAAATATAACCGTAGCGATTGGTTTGCTTTTAGCATACCTGCTGAAAACACATTGTTAGGTTGCCGGTAACAACTTATCTAATGTGTTTTTTTATTTTTTTAAATTATTTTGCATCACTCCTTAAAAAAGTCAATCTGTTGAGGGTGTTTTGTAAACTTTTAAACATATAAATTTTCATATGGTATATTATACCAAATTTTCCGTTATTTATCAAGTTTTTTCGTGTTTTTTCCGCAGAAAAGCGGCAAAAACGCAAGAAATATTTTTAAGATTTTGCAATAATATGTACTTTTACTGCAGATACGTGAAAATTCCCAAAAATTACAACATACCTGCAAATTTATTGACTTTTTTTATCAGCGATGATATAATACCAAATAGAAGTTTTGATGCTAATATTTGAAGGCATGGCCGAGTGCGAAGGCTGTGCCGCGGAAGCGGAATTTGCCTTACGAAAAGTATTTGCCGAGCGATTATTTCGCATATTTCCCGGGATTGTGTAATATATTGTTTTGCATGCCGGAAAAAGGAACGCGGCGTTAAAATGTTAAAATATAACAAAGATAACTAGGAATTATAAAATAATTCCAGGTATATAAGGCGGTTACCCCCTCTTTTCAAAATAATTAAAAGGGTTTTGACCCTGAGTAAAGGAGAAAAGGAAAAATGAGAAGAAAACAACTTGTTGCGCTTTTGCTGATGGTATTACTTGTTTTTACGATGTCAGCTGTCGGTGCCGAAAAAGCGCCGGATATGTTTTTTGACGGCGAAGCGGTGGGAAAAATTGACGGATGTGTATTTTCCGCAGGTCAGGATACAGGAAGCAAAGCCTCTGTCAAGGGTATTTTGTTTACTGCGGGATATAATGTAAATGCCGGAGGAGAAAGCGAATATACGATGGCTGCCGGATATAAAGTAAACCTTTCTGGCTACACGGCGAACGACGTTTTTGCCGCCGGAAACGCGGTGGTTGTTGATGGTGCGGTTGAGCGCGATTTGTTTGCTGCCGGAAATGCCGTTTCAATAAAAGGAAAGATCGGAAGAACCGTTTATGCTGCCGGAAACACCGTTACTTTAAAGGGAATTGTCGGCGGTGACATTTACGTTAGCGCGCAAAAGATTTTCATTGACAGCGGCGCCGCTATCGGCGGTACGCTTCATTATAACAGTGACGCTTTGATAGAAGCTCCGGAAGATGTGCTCGGAAATGCTGAAATTTACGTAGAAGACGCGCCTGATTCTCAGGAAGCGGAAGCACCAAAAACAACGGGATTTTTCGGAAGTGTTTTAAAAAAGTTTTTGGGTTTTCTCGGGATAGTTGTTGTTGCATATGCACTTCTTCTGTTTACAAAAACGTGGGAAGTAACCGATAAAAAGTATTACAATGCGCCGTTCGAAAAATATGCGAAGGCTTTCGGCATAGGCTTTGCGGTGCTTGTTGCAGTACCTGTAGCGTCATTGCTGCTCTTTGTTTCAAATATCGGAATAAAACTTGCACTTATACTGCTTATGCTTTATGCGGCAGCGCTTCTTGCGGCATCCGTGTTCTTTGCATTCTTTATCGGAAGCCTTATTTACCGCAAACTGTTTTCGGCGGAACCTTGTTACTGGGCAGAACTTCCGATAGGTATTTTTGTATATGTTGTCGCAGGCTGCATTCCGTTTATCGGAGGAATTGTAAAATTCATTGCGGTGACCTTGGGACTTGGCGTTTTGACATTGTTTCTCGGAAAGAAAAAATGCCCGAATGAAGAGTCGGCAGTACCTGAAGAAAGCATAAACGCAGAAAATTCGTCCGAAGAAAACTAAGATATCTTTTTAAATTTCGATTTCGAGGGGAATTGCGTTTAAAATGCCGGCATTAAGTAACCGCTTGCCGGCAAGGTTTTCAGTAAATAAAAATTATCCGCTTTATAAAGGCTGTTGCAATGACAGCCTTTATTTTATTTAAGTACGGACGCTTGATTATTTTAAATAATAATAGTATAATAAAATATATCCTGAAAATTTCAGTTTTCCGAAAGGGAAGTATTTTAAATGGACGAGAACGAAAAGATAAAACAATCTGTAAAAAATCTTAGTTTTAACAAAAAAATCGAGCATTATCTTCATTACTACAAATGGTACATGATTTTCGGGGCAATAGTGCTTTTGTTTGCCGCTATCTGCCTTTTTCAGTGCGCTTCAAAAAAAGACCCGGATGCCGTAATCCTGTACGCCGGAACGGAAAGTATCGCTCCGGGATATTACGAATATGTGGATGATGCAATGTCGGAAATTATGACGAGTGATTATAATAAAGACGGGTATAAAAAAGCGGATATTACCGAAATTATTGTTTATGACGATAAAATAAGTGCTGCCATCGCGTCGATGACGGAACAGCAGCAAAGTTATCAGAGATTCCAGATAGAGTTGTCTATGGGACAATCGGTTATATATTTGCTTGACGAAAGTATATATAAAGGAATGAAAGATATGCTTGTGCCGCTGTCGGATATACTATCCGTCGTTCCGGACTGTGCATATGACGAGTACGGAATACGTATATCTGATCTGCCGGTTTATAATTATACAAATATGAAATACTTGCCTCGCGACGGGATACTTTGCATAAGAAAAATGAGGGAAAATGCAGTCAAGAACGACAGTCCGGATTATTATGAGAGCAACGTAAGTTTCTTTTGCGATATTGTTAACTGGACCTACGAAGAGGATAGGTAAAAACATGCACCGCGAAGCGGTGTGTTCTGACGCGCAGAGAATCTTTTAAAGATTTTTTTAAATTCTATTGACAATGCTTCTTTTTTATGATATCATATTTACTGTCGCAGATAGGCGAGTTACGGAGAGATATCGAAGTGGTCATAACGAGGCGGTCTTGAAAACCGTTTGTCCGCAAGGACACAAGGGTTCGAATCCCTTTCTCTCCGCCATTTTTTTATTATTCGCCTCTGCGGCCCTTAAAAATGCATAATTACCGTGCGGTACGCAGTGTTATTTGCGTGGTACGGGATGTTTGTTGTTTATTAGTTTAATTCGGAGAAGTACTCAAGTTGGCCGAAGAGGCGCCCCTGCTAAGGGTGTAGGTCGGGTTTACCGGCGCGAGAGTTCAAATCTCTCCTTCTCCGCCATTACATAAATACACTTTTTGGGCAAGCAAGTGTATTTACGGAACAGTTGAGGATATTGTTTGAGAAATCAAGCAATGTCCTCTTTCTCTTTTTGCAAAAGATTTTTGATAAAACGGTATTCAATTCTTATTTCCTGCGTTACATTTTCGCCGCTTCGGTCTTTTTCGTAAACGGTTATGCTTTCAACAAGTCCGAACACAGTTTCACGGTCAAGCTCCGTTATATTTTCATATCGACTAATCATATCAAGCCAATCGTTAATATTACTCTCGGTTTCGCTTATGTCGCAGAGTTTATTTTTGATAATTGGCAGTTTCTTTTCCAATTCTGCCTTTTCATCTGTGAAATTTTTCATAAGTCCAAGTGCAATATCTTCCGGCATTTTCCCCGTGCATTTATCTTCATATACTAATTTAATTCTATCGTTTAATTAAAGCAAGCGTGTTTCTATGTTTTTAATTTTTATTTTTACACTACCCATTTCGCCACGATTGCTTTTCTTTAACGCCTTGTAAAGTTTATCCGCCAAATCTTGTATTCCGCTGGGGCAAGCGGTATTTTTGTATGAAAAAAGCACCGTGCATTTTCAGCACGATGCTTTTAACAACCGTTATGGAATTTATGAGGGGTAGTTTGCTGTTATCCATTATTTTTCTTGATGCTTTCAATATCATCAATTGTAATGCTTATCGTTTCCCAATCTTCCGGGGAATCACCTACATCGACTATGAAAACACGATTGTCATATGCTTCTACTACAGCCGCCTCACGACCATCTTTTAGTATGACGGTATCAAATTGTTTGACTGTCATTAGTCCACCTCTTTAATATAAACTGATGTCATCCAAGTTCTTTCGTCCTTTACTTTCCATCCGACAACAACATTTGCTGGAGTTCCTGTTCTCTTTCATTTACGGCAAGAGTTGCATAATTGCGTATATCATTTAGAATAAATGTGCTTATATGATCTTCGTCAATGTAATGTGACGAGCAAGCCTTGCTGCCGTTGTTATTATACTTACTGCAACGGTACACACCCTTTTCACGGTCTTTTAACTGCTTACGCATATATGCCAAAGGCATACCACAGTCTGCACACTTTATAAGTCCTGAAAACAGACCTATCATATCGTTTTTTGTCATCCTCACCACGGCATGGTGATGTCGGTTAAACCTTTTTTGAACTCTGTCCCATAATTCTTTTTCAACAAGAACTTTGTGTGTATTTTCAACAACAATTTGCTTGTCCTGCTCAACAGCCCGCACCTTTGAACTGCCGACTGAAACACGTTCAAATTTACCGGATATGAGTTTCCCAGTATACCGTTCATCACTAAGTATTTTTCCGACTGTACCCGAACTCCAAAGGCAAATAATTGCTGACGGTATTCCATTTTCTGCACAGCGGATCATTCATTCTTTTATAAACCGATGGTGACGGTACTTTATCCTCATTTAGAATACATGCAATTTGTGCAGGGGTTGAACCCGAAATCCTTAGTGCAAATATTCTCTTTATCACTTCGGCAGCAACGGTCGGTATCAGTATGCTTTTGGGTACTACGGCTTTTGCTGACAGCATAACACTAAGTCTTGGCAATAATATATCGCAGACAATTACACAACAGGAACAGCAGAGGGCGAATTTTCGCTCTCCTTTTTCTTTTATGTGTATTTTTTTTCAGGGACACAATCTGTATATGCCGCAAGCAATGTTTGGGGACAGTGGCAAACAACTATATCGGAGGGTAAAACCTACGAAAACAGTTTTATTGCATCTGCACAGAACATATTCAGTGTAGAATTGTGGCATTATTCCGGCGGTTATTGGGGCAGTAATCTTGTCCGTATCTATGATACAGGTTTTTGACGATCCCGATCAACTTGCGGAAGCCGTAAATGCGGTTATGGAGTTTGATATGGCATTGCCGAATGAAGTTGTATCATTGCTTAATGACAGTTACAATGTCGATGTTTGTTATGTCGGCAAACGTTTTTTTTAATCCGATAATATCTATGATATAGGTTCAGAAGGCATTATACATCCCTCACAAATAAAAAACAATTTGGGACACTTGCAATCGGATTTGAACATTTATGTTGACAGAGAAAACGGTACTTTTGACTGGATGAGCAGTAATAATATTGCTATAGGATATAAAACTTTTGCAAATGCCGGCGCCGTTGCGGTTCATTCTGATTACCCGGTCACGATTTATTTCTTTTTATAAAGGCGGCAAAATGACGGATATTCCGAATGACGGAAAGAATAACGGCAATCCCGGTGAAACTCACGAACGCGATGATGAACCGACAGAGCCGGAACAGCCGAACTTGCCTGATGATAATACATCAAGCTGCGGTGAGGTTATACGATGGACGGAAGAAGATTCACATACTGTAACTAAATCTTGCAGACGGCACGGCTCACATAAATATACTTGCAAGCACAAGTTTATATATGAAACCGATAATGTGCTTTCAGACTATATTCCCGACCATTTATCGGAGGCAGTTATCGAGGTTGTTGCAAAGGATTTGATAGAAAGAGAAAAACAGAAAAATACTGTTAAATCAAGAGAAGGCACTGAATATGAGGTTATAAAATCAGAGGAAGCGAATTGTCTGCTGTGTAAGCATACAGACGGTATTCCGACATATTGCCGAGCGTATATAACACTGCAAAATGCAAAAGATATGGATTTTTCGGATGATTGGATAAGTGAAGAAGTGTTTAGCTACAGTGATATGAATAATGCATATATCGATTCGATTGAGGAGAACAGGACAGATAAGCTTGTTCGTGAGAAATTTGATGAAGAATATATCAATTTCAAAAAAGCAATGGTA
>CAKSDR010000054.1 GCA_934446095.1 uncultured Eubacteriales bacterium
CAACACAGGTCTTGTAGAAGTTCCTATGGGTACGACCTTGCGTGAAGTTATTGAAGAAATCGGAGGAGGAATTCCGAACGGCAAGAAGTTTAAGGCTGCACAAACCGGCGGTCCTTCCGGCGGATGCATTCCTGCTTCTCTTATAGATACTCACATAGATTACGATTCTCTCTTGTCCATAGGCTCAATGATGGGTTCAGGCGGACTTATAGTTATGGATGAAAACACATGCATGGTAGATATTGCGCGTTTCTTCCTTGACTTTACCGTTGATGAATCCTGCGGAAAGTGCACTCCCTGCCGTATCGGCACAAGAAGACTTCTTGAAATTCTTGATAAAATAATATCCGGAAAAGGCGAGATGGAAGATATCGATAAACTTGAGGAACTCTGCTATCAGATTAAAGCTACCGCTTTGTGCGGACTCGGTCAGACAGCTCCAAACCCTGTTCTTTCCACTCTCCGTTACTTCAGGGACGAATATATTGCCCATGTTAAGGACAAAAAATGTCCTGCAGGCGTCTGCAAGCACTTGTTATCTTTCGAAATTGATCCCGAAAAATGCAAAGGCTGTTCCGCTTGTTCGAGAGTTTGCCCGGCTGGCGCTATTTCCGGCAAAATCAAAGAACCTTTCGTTATCAACAAATCTGCATGTCTTAAATGCGGTGCTTGTGTTGAAAAATGTAAGTTCGGCGCTATTATTAAGAAATAAGAAGGAGGTATTCTGTTTTGGAAACTGTTAATATAAAAATTAACGGCAGAGATTATACTGTTGACAAAAACGCAACTGTACTTGATGCCTGCCGAGAAGCAAATATCAATATCCCCACTTTATGTTTTATGAAAGATATAAACGCCATCGGCGCATGCCGCCTTTGCCTTGTTGAAATCAAAGGTGCGCGTTCTTTTGCCGCTGCATGCGTTCAGCCTGTAGGCGAAGGCATGGAAATATTTACAAATACCCCTGCAATTCAGAAGGCAAGAAAATTCAATCTTGAACTTCTTCTTTCAGATCACGATAAAGATTGCCTTGCGTGCATTAAAAACCAGCATTGCGAACTTCAGAAATATTGTATAGAATACGGAGTTACAGATTCTAACCGTTTCGCCGGAAAGATGAACGAATTTGAGGTTGAACAGGCTACTCCCTACATTGTTCGCGACAATAACAAATGTATCCTTTGCCGCCGCTGCGCCGCTGTATGTAAACATAATCAGGGTGTCGGAATAATAGGTCCTAACGACAGAGGATTTGATTCTCATATCGGCTGCGCTTTTGAAACTACTCTTGATGAAAACCCGTGTATCGGATGCGGTCAGTGTACAGTTGCCTGCCCTACCGGCGCTCTTCATGAAAAGGACGATACGGACAAGGTATGGGAAGCCCTTGCGGATCCTTCAAAGCACGTTGCCATCTGCGCTGCTCCTTCAGTAAGAGCAACTCTTGGTGAATGCTTCGGAATGGAACCCGGCACGGACGTTGAGGGAAAAATGGTTGCTGCTATGAAAAGGCTTGGTTTCGACGGGGTTTACAATATGAACCTCTCTGCAGACCTTACTATAATGGAAGAAGCAACAGAATTTCTTGAAAGATTTACAAAGGGCGGAAAACTTCCTCTTATGACATCTTGCTCGCCAGGATGGATAAAATTCTGCGAACACTACTATCCTGAATTTATAGACAATCTTTCTTCATGCAAATCTCCTCAGCAAATGTTCGGTGCAATATATAAAACTTATTATGCTCAAAAGCATGGAATTGATCATAAGGACATTGTATTTGTTTCTGCAATTCCGTGTACCGCAAAGAAATTCGAAGTCAGCCGCGACAATCAGAACGCTGCAGGCGTACCTGATGTTGATGTTGCAATAACAACAAGAGAACTCGGAAGAATGATTGAAAAATCAGGCATTGATTTTAAATCCCTTCCGGATGAAGAATTTGACGAAGCATTCCAGATAGGCACCGGTGCAGGTGCGATTTTCGGTGCTACGGGCGGTGTTATGGAAGCAGCGCTCAGAACTGCAGCTTTCAGTCTCGGAGTTAAACTCGACAAACTTGAACTTCCCGAAGTACGCGGAACACAGGGTATCAAAAAGGCTTCCTATAAACTCGGAAATCACACCATAAATGTTGCCGTAGTAAGCGGAACCGCAAACGCAAGAAAACTTCTTGACGCAATCAAAAACGGCGAAGAAAAAGACATTCACTTTATCGAAGTAATGGCATGCCCCGGCGGATGCGTAAACGGAGGCGGACAGCCCATTCAGCCGATGCAACTTCGCAACTATACTGACTTAAAATCTATTCGCGCCAAGGTTTTATATGACGCGGACGCAGGACTTCCTTTGCGTGAATCACATAAGAACCCTCAGGTTCTTGCCCTCTATCAGGATTTTCTTGAAAATCCCGGAAGCCATAAGGCTCATGAAATTCTTCATACAACTTATGTTGCAAGAGGAAACGCTACGAATAAAAACTTTAACTAATAAAAAAACACCGAACATTTTGAAAATGTTCGGTGTTTTTTGTGCAAAAATTCATTTAAAAAAATCAAACGATTCCATAAGTTCAAGTTTAAATAAATTCAGTTTATGAAGTCTGTCTATTTTATCTTTTATTTCTTTTTCCGGAACTATATTTTCCCTTATATACTTGTCAAGAGTATCATATGTAAATCCAAGTTTTTCCTCGTCAGATTTTCCGCACAAACCGTCAATAGGAGTTTTTTCAATAAATTTTTCCGGAAGTCCAAGGTATCTTCCTATCTGTTTTACTTCGGTAACCGTAAAGTGAGAAAGCGGGCTTAGATCGCCTACACTGTCACCGTACCTTGTAGAATATCCGACATAATCCTCACTTAAATTGCAGGTATTGACCACACGTCCGTTATTTGACTGCGAAACCGCGTAAAGGCATGCCATTCTCAATCTTGCAGGAAGATTCATTTTAGTATCAGTTGACACGGCAAATTTTCCGTCAAGTTCGGATAAAACTGAATCTACGGCATTTTTAATGTTTACAGTGTAATTTTTTATATTAAGAAAAGAGCAAAGATCTTTTGAATAATCTATATCTTCCTGAATGCCGCACGGCATCATAACTCCGATTACCCTCTCTTTTGACAACGCCTTAACGCACAATGCTGCGGTTACGGAACTGTCTTTCCCTCCGGAAATGCCGATTACGGCATTGCATCCATTTCCGTTCCTCAAAAACCAGTTTTTTATCCATTCGGAACACTGCTCTGCGGCTTCTTTTACATCAAAATTATACAACAAAATCACCCATCTTATATTTTTTAATACATTTTACCATATAATAATAACTTTTTCAATAAATAATAAAAAATGCAAAGCCAAAATTTTTAAATCTTTATCATCTCAGCGTTTTGCAAAGCAGGCCCCCCACCATATCGCATGCAAAAAACGCGATTTTATATTTTCGAATCCTCACCTTAGTAAAATCGCAGCTCATGTCCGCTTTTTTTAATTTCACTTAAAAATTGTAATAGGTTTAAATAAAAATTGCAAAGCCGAAACTTTGCAATTTTTATTATTTATTTATGGAATTTACGGTTTTTAAAAAGAAATTTATTTCTTTTTCAGTATTTTTATGTCCCAAAGACACCCTTACTCCTCCGCTTTTTCCGCTTCCTATTGACATATGTGCTGTCGGCGCACAGTGAAGACCGCTTCTCGTACATATACCTTCACGAGAAAGTATTTCCGATACCTCCTCGCACGAAAACCCTTTTTTATTGAAAAGCACAACCGGAGTCTTAATATCGTAATCCCCGTAAATATTTATTCCCGGTATTTCCCGAAGACCGACTGTAAGATATCTTGCAAGATACAGCGACTGCTCAAAAATTTCTTCAATTCCTTCATTCATAACATATTTTATACCCTCGCACAGTCCGCAAATACCGGGAGTATTCACAGTTCCGGCCTCCAGTCTTTCAGGCAGAACAGTCCCCATTGTGGGCTCAAGCGAATTTATTCCGTTTCCACCCTGTATAATACTTTCCGGCTCCGTACCCTTTTTGCATACCATAATTCCGGTACCGCAGGGACCGTACAGTCCTTTATGCCCGGCAAGACACAAAACATCTGCGCCCAAATTTCCAAAATCTATAGGCACAATGCCGCCGGTCTGCGCCCCGTCAAGTATCAACTTTATCTTTCGGCGATTGCATATACCGGCAATTTTTTCAACAGGCAGAATTCTGCCGCATACATTTGACGCCATTGTAACTACCGCAGTTCTGGTATCCGGCCTCAGCGCATGAATAAAATTATATACAATATCATCGTCATCATCGCTTGAAGCGTCAAACATGTAATAGCGTATATTGCTGTTTTGCATTTTCGTCATCGCATACAGCGGACGTATTACGGAATTGTGTTCCATATTTGAGATCACAACCGAAGTGTTATTACGAACCAGCCCTTTTATTGCCATATTAAGCGCATAGGTTGTGTTTTGCGTAAAAATAACGTTTTCCGGGCTGTTAAATGACAGCAATTTGCATACCTGTTCTCTGCACTCATAAATACCTTTTGCCGCAAGCACAGACAGCACATGTGAACTTCTGCCCGGGTTTCCGCCGCGTTCCGTCATGGCTTTATTCATTTGTTCTATTACTTTTGCAGGCTTTGGGTAACTCGTTGCGGCATGGTCAAAATATATTAGTTTTTGCATATTTAATAATCAATTATCTCAATAATTTTTATTTTTTCTCTTCGCAAAATTTCTTTTATTCTGTTGATATTTGCCCTTTCGACCCTAATGCCGTAACCACACCCATGCAGCGACTGTTCTTTTTTTAATCTTTCCAATTTTGATCCTATTCCCTCACGTGACAATATTCCCTGGGATTTCAGTGCATATGTCACGGAACTTAATACCAATATATTGTATTTCATAATTACTGCCTTTCGCTTCATGAACAATCATTGATTATACCTTAATTTTATTGTCCTTTATTTTTATTGTATGCAAGGCAAAAATTTAAGTGCAAAATTTGTCGCAAAAAAATGAAAGTTTTTACAAATCGAAAAATTGTAAAAACTTTCATGAATTTTAAAATTTATCTACCGGGAAAAGTATTTTTAACTGGTTTATTTTACTTTTATATGCTGCCTGCTGTTTATCGGCATATATTTTTTCACGTATCTGATCTTTTATTTCGGAAAAGTCAATCTGTTTAGATTCGCTTTTAGAGTTAAGTTTTATCAAATGGTAACCGAACTGCGTTTTTACAGGCCCTTTTATTTCTCCCTCGTTCATTGAAAAGCAGGCCGAGTCAAATTCAGGCACCATCTGTCCTTTTCCAAAATCGCCAAGGCATCCTCCTTGTTCCTTTGACGGACATTTGCTATACTTTCTTGCTGCGTCTTCAAAAGAAATTTTCGAAGAATTGATGTCGTCCAAAATACTTTTAGCCTCATCTTCTGTGTCAACCAAAATGTGGCTTGCATTTACGGTTTCGCCGGACATAAGTTCAACTTTGTTTTTTTCGTAAAAATCTTTTATTTCTTCCTCCGTAACCGAAATTTTTTCAACGGTTTTTGCAATCGCAAAGTTTGCAAGCAAATCTTCTTTCATTTTTTCAAACTGTGCCTTAAACTGCGGGTCATATTCATATAAATTTTTCTGAGCTTCAGCCACAAAAAGTTTATGATTTATAAGTTGTTCAAGAACAATCTTTTTTCCTTCGGGCGTGTTTAAATTTTGTCCGCGCTGTAAGTATGATGCAACGGCGTTGTCGACATCGCTCTGCATTATCGGCATGCCGTTTACTTTTGCAAGAATTGTATCGTTGGTCATGATTTTCTCCTTAACATTTTTTCTCAATGCGGTTATTATATCATTTATTTATGCTATTGTCAATTTATGTAAAAAACCGGATTTTACATTTCACACTGCAAATCCGCCGTTTACACCGAGTATCTGCCCGGTTATAAACGATGCTTTTTCCGAAGCAAGAAACAAAACGCTTTCCGCAACCTCATATGGTTTTCCTATTCTGAAAAGAGGCGTTTGTTCTTTAAGTTGTAAAATATCTTCGTCTGTTAATGTCCTGTTCATATCTGTATCTATTACACCGGGAGTTACACAGTTTACAGTAATATTGCAAGGTCCGAGTTCTTTTGCAAGCGCCTTGGTAAAGCCGCACAATGCAGCTTTTGATGCGGAATAATGAACCTCGCATGATGAGCCGTGTTCACCCCATACGGAAGAAATATTTATTATTCTTCCCCACTTTTCGCGTATCATATATGGCAAAAAAGCCTTGCTTGCAAGAAACGCTCCTTTAACATTTACCCGGAAAGTTTCGTCCCAAAGTTCCTCGGTAATATCCGTGAAAACCGAAAAAGAAGATATTCCTGCGTTGTTTACCAAAATATCCGCGCCGCCGAAAACTTCTTCTGTCTTTTTCTTTAAAAAATCTACTTGATATTTATCCGAAATATCGGCTTTTACGGCTATGCAGTTCTTTGAAAATCCGGCAATTCTGCTTTTCAGTTCAAGCGCCTTTTGTTCGCTTTTGTTATAATTTATAACCACATTATACCCTTGTCTTGCGGCAAGATACGCAATCTCAGCGCCGATTCCGCGCGAGGCTCCTGTTACAACAATGGTTTTTGCCATTAAAATCCACCTTTAAATATCAATTTTTTTAATATTATAAAATCTGCACGCGTTTTCGTAAGTTATATTTAAAAATTCCTCATACGAAATTCCCAGAATCTCGCTCGCCTTACTTGCAGTATATTTAATATATCCCGAATTGTTAATACTGCCGCGCAAAGGCACCGGCGTAAGATAAGGGCTGTCGGTTTCAACAAGCATTCTTGACAAGGCAGGCTCTCCGCATTCCTTTACTTTTTGAAGCAATTCCACGGACTTTCTCGCGTTTTTAAAAGTTATAATTCCGTTTACCGAAAAATAGTATCCAAACTTCAATATTTCCCGCAGCATTTCAAAACTTCCCGAAAAACTGTGAAACACGCCTTTTACCGAGTCCTTATAGTCTTTTATAATTTCAAGGCAATCTGCGTGAGCATCTCTGTCGTGAATTACCACAGGCATGCCGAGTTTTCCGGCAAGGTCCATCTGTGAACGGAACACTTCTTTTTGTATGCTTTCGGTTTCTTTGCCGTAATAATAGTCAAGCCCTATTTCGCCTACTGCGACGCATTTTTTCTCATGCAGCATTTTTTCAATTTCAGGGATTTTGTTTTTTTCAGCGTGCGCGTTTTCCGGGTGTATTCCCGCGGTAAAATATATAAAATCATATTTTTCCGACAGTCTTTTGGAATTTTCCGAACTTTTAACGCCGGCGCCGGCATTTACGATTATATCCACGTTCTCTTCAACGTGCATTTTCATCAGCAGTTCATCGGCTGCGCCTTCAAATTTTTCATCGTCGTAATGCGCGTGCGAATCAAATATTTTGCACATATATCTTACCTTATCTGCGATCCTTCGGGAATCGAATCGTCAAGGAAAGTCACGACAATTTTTTCATTTCCGCTTTCATCTTTATAACCGGACGCGAGAATCATGCCGCAACTTTCGGTTCCGCAAAGTTTTGCCTTTTTAAGATTTGCGACAAGCGCAACTTTTTTCCCTACAAGTTCGCTTTCCGAATAACATTTTGCAAGTCCGGATACTACCTGTCTTTCTCCGTTTCCGTCGTTTAGTATAAGTTTATAAAGTTTATCTGATTTTTCAATTTTTGTGCATGACAAAATTTTCGCGCACACAAGATGCGTTTTCATGAACTCATCGTAAGTTATTTCGCTTTCGGCAGCAACTTTCGCTTTTTCTTCGTTTTTCTTTGCCGTCTGTTTTTTCCACTCGTCAATTTCGGCAAGTTTCTTCTTTTCATCAATTCTTGCAAAAAGAGGTTCGGGATTCGGATTTACACGAGCGCCTTCCGGGAAAACTTTTCCGAATTTTTCAATATCGGAGAAGTTTTCTATTTTTATTTCTTCTTCGCAGTTCACATTTATCTGATTTATTATCTTTTCCGCCGATTCCGGAATAAATGGATAAAGAAGGGTCGCACTTACTCTTATACCCTCGATAAGATTATAGAGAACCGTTTCAAGACGCGCTTTTTTGCTTTCATCTTTGCCGAGTACCCACGGTGTTGTTTCGTCAATATACTTATTAAGTCTTTTAAGAATCGTCATGATATTGTCGGCGGCGTCTGCTACATGAAAACTGTCAAGGTTTTCAGCCGTTTTTCTGACATTTGATTCAACTGTATCTATAAGGTCGCTGTCAATCACGTCCGTTTCGTTTTTGTGCGGAATCACTCCGTCAAAATATTTATTAACCATAGCAACCGTTCTGCTGACAAGATTTCCGAGAGTGTTTGCAAGGTCTGAGTTATAGCGTGAAATAAAAGATTCGTAAGTAATGCTTCCGTCGTTTGCGTATGGCATCTCTGAAAGAACGTAGTATCTTACGGCATCTGTCCCGAAAAGATTTGCAAGATCGTCCGCATATATTGCATTTCCTCTCGACTTGCTTATTTTATCCATTCCGATAAGCAGCCACGGATGTCCGAATATTTTCTCGGGAAGGGGCTGACCCAGAGCCATAAGTATTACGGGCCAGTAAATGGTATGGAATCTCAGGATATCCTTTCCGATAATCTGAACGTTTGCCGGCCAGTACTTTTTATAAAGTTCCGACTGATTTTCGACATCATATCCGAGAGCCGTAATATAATTTGTAAGGGCGTCAATCCAAACATATATTACATGCTTGCTGTCAAAATCCACGGGCACTCCCCATGTAAATGTGGAGCGCGACACGCAAAGATCCTGAATTCCGGGCTTTATAAAATTATTTACCATTTCCTTTTTCCTTGATTCGGGCACAATGAATCCTTCGTGGGAATCTATGTACTCTTCAAGGCGTTTCTGATATTTCGACAGTTTCAGAAAATACGCTTCTTCCTTTGATTTTTGAACAGGTCTTCCGCAGTCGGGACATTTTCCGCCGGCAGCCTGAGTTTCGGTCCAGAAAGATTCGCATGGGGTACAGTACCAGCCCTCGTATTCTCCCTTATATATATCGCCGTTGTCGTACAGTTTTTTAAATATGTGCTGAACCGCCTTTACATGATAATCATCTGTCGTACGGATAAACTTGTCGTAACTTATGTTCATCTGCTTCCAGATGCCTTTGAGTTCGTCGGTTATTT
>CAKSDR010000055.1 GCA_934446095.1 uncultured Eubacteriales bacterium
TCGCTCTTCCTGTATCTTATTACATGAGCCGGATTCCCCCCGACTATCGCATACTCCGGAACATCCTTTGTAACAACGGCTCCGGCGCCTACAACACTTCCTTTTCCTATTGTCACACCCGGAAGAATAATTGCATTTGCGCCTATCCACACGTCATCGCGTATTGTAACCTGTTTTTTCGGCGCGGTCTGCAGCCTCATAGGTATTTCCGTGTCGCGAATCTCATGGTTCTGGGTCACAATAATAACATTCGGCGCTATCATTACGTCATTTCCTATCTTTAACGGACCCGCAACTCGGCAATCCTGTCCTATTCCGGAATTATTTCCGATTTCAATTCCCTTTCCGGAAGCAAGAAATGCACCGTTGTCAATATTTACATTTTTTCCGCAGGAATCAAACATTCCCTTGGCGCAAAGCCGTCTTATATGTTTTGAGCACAAACTGTACGGCATTGAAGAACATGGCAGATGCCTTGCAAAAAAATAGTAAAGCAGGTACGATATTCCTCTAATGAAAGATTTCAATTTTTCACCTTCTTAAATATTTTATCGGTTATTTTTCTGACTTCGGGAACTTTCAAAATCACAGTCATAATTCCGTAAACGACAATGCCAGCAAATGCCGGAACCGCAAGTTTTACGGTTCTTGCAATGAGCGTATCCGAAGAAATTTTTGCATCAAAAACTTCGTTTATAAAATATATGGCAAAAGACATAACTCCCGACGCTACAATGCTTTTTATAAAAACAGACAAGGTATTCTCAAGATAATTACCTGCTTTTTTTCTGAGCATAACCAAAAGAAATATCATTCCGCACAGCGACGAAACAGAATATGCAAGAGGTATCCCGTAAGCGCCCATAAATCTTATCAATACAAGACTTGCGGCAATGTTTATCAGCATTATAACAAAACCGTTCAATGCTGATATTTTAGTGATTTTTATAGCATAAAAAGCTCTGTCTAAAATCTCTTTAAGCCCTATGCCGATAATTCCTATCGAATACAGCGCCATAAGCAATGCCGCCTTTTCGGCATCATCCTGAGTTATCTTGCCCCATTTTGCAATAAGGTCAAGAAACTGCGTTCTGACAGAAATGCAGCCGAAAGTGATTGGTACAAGAAGCAGTATTGCCATATTCAAAACATTATTCAAGACAGTCCTGTATCCTTCCATGTCGTCTACCGCCGCTTTTGCGGAAAGTTTCGGATACACAACGGCAGTTACCGAATAGATAAAAGCGAGAACCATATATATTACAATATTCTGAACATACGTAAGCAAAGTTACCATACCCTTGAATCTTGCAATCATGGTAACATTGTAAAACATATTAAGCTGATATGCGGATACTCCTATAAAAACTGTGAGGGCCATTCTACCGGCATGTCTTATATCCTCGTCTTTAAGATTTAATGAAAAGCGGTATCTGTACCCGGTCTTAAAAACAGGCGGAATAAGTATCAGTGCCTGCATGCAGATTCCTGCCGCTGTTGCTATAAGCAGACCGTAAACCCCGAATTTGTCGCTCAGAAGGAAAACATAAAAAATTACGATAAGACTGCTCGGAACGCTTACAAATGCCGGCCAACTGTATTTACCGTGAGATTGCAAAATTCCTTGAAATATATAATTCTGCCCATAAAATATCATAACCGGCATCATTATCATAAGAGCCTTTACGGCAAAGGAATATGTTTGTTCGGTTGATGAAAAGCTTGTAAGTTTTACGATAACCGGCGACACTGCCATGCCGACAGCAACAAGCACGACTGACAGCATTATGGTTATGGTTATAATATTGTTGGCAAAATCATGCGCCTTTTTTTCTTCTCCCTTTGCAACATATCCGCCGTAAATGGGAATTACTATTGTTGCAAGCGCGGTTCCGATGCAGTTGAAAATAGTGTTTGGTATTTGAATGGCGTAAGAATATATATTTATATAATCTCCACTCGCGCCAAAATGAGCCATGTATACCTGCGTGCCCACAAGCGACATAAGTCTTGAAAATATCATTATTACAGTTACATATCCTATTGAAAATCCAATGTTTTTTTTCATTCGCGCCACCTCAAATGAACTTTGTGCATGTTGTTTGCAAAACTACTAGTATTTTAACACAAAACAATATAAATGTCTATATAAAATTAAAATAATTTAAAGGCACAGCGCGCAAATCCGGCGCATAAAAAACCTATACTTCTATTTCCTTTGACAAAGCAAAGGAATAAAGAACACATCTTGAAACCTTTTTTCCGGTCATGCTCTCTACGGCCTTTTTATAATATAAAATTTGTTCCGAATGCCTTTGTTTTAAAATTTCTTCTCCGTTTTCGGACACCCTGTCGGTTTTAAAATCAACAACACTGTATGTTCCGTCATGATTTTCAAAAAAGCAGTCGATTACCCCTTGAACAAGAACAAAAGATTCGGGCGCAGGTTCTCTTTTTTCATGCATAAGTTCATTCGGACTTACTTTAAGATTAAATCTCACTTCGCGAAAAACATTCTTGCTTTCGGAAATATCGCTGTACAAACCGGACCTGAAAAATTCCGAAAGTTTTCCGAAATCAAGGTTTTTATACTGGATTTCAGACAGAAACGACTGTTTATAAAGTCTTTCGCTTTCTTTTTCAACCGAAATTTCGCAGTTTTTATAATTTGCAAACTGCATAAATATATGCATAGCGGTGCCTCTTTCGGCAGAAGTCAGTTTTTCATCTTCTCCGTCCGTCAAAAAATCCGGTTTTATAAGTTCTGTTTTTTTCTTCTGCTCCTCGTCAAGCAGCCCATACTTTAAACTGGAAACCGTAATTTTTGAAGGAATTTTTGTATCAAGATCGTTTTTATACTCAAAATTTAGAAATTCTTCTATTTTTTCAGTATAATCGGTACTCAAAAACGATTCTTTCAAAGGCTTTTCTTCTGTTTTACTTATAACATTTTCACTCCGCCCGATTACATGACTGCATTTCAAAACGTCTTTTGAAAGTTCTTCGGAAACGGGCGGCATATTGCTGCAGCTGTATACATCGCGAATGCTCTCCGACGTAAACGCCGAGCATAAAACAAAATCATAAAGTCCCCTCGCAAACTCGGAAATTCTTCCGCCCGGCAACTGTGCGTGCCTGAAATATTTCATGGCATCAAATTCAGAGAGATTTTTAAATGTCATAAAAAGCCTGTCTTTTGCCCTTGTCATCGCAACATATAAAATCCTTTTTTCCTCGTCGCGGAAACTCTTTTTTTCGGCGGCGCGGACAGCATTTCTGAAAGGCGTATCAATGCTTATAAATCCGGAATTTGTATTAACGCTGTCAAGGCTTTTGATATCTCTTATTTTAAATCCTATACCGTACACATCGCTGAAGAAAATGTTTTCGTTTTCTTCTTTAATGTTGAAGTCGCGGTGCAGTCCAGAAATAAAACATACAGGAAATTCAAGCCCTTTCGAATGATGAATACTCATTATTTTGACATAGTTGTCGGAATTTCCGTAAAAAACGGGGATTTTACCTCCATCGTTTTTCTTATATGTAAGTTCTTTTAAGAATGAGCACAATCCTCTGAAATACGACTTTTCAAAATTTTTTGCCATGTTATACAAAACCGCAAGGTTTGCCCTTCTCTTTTCGGCAATGCCGTCATATCTGTTGAACGATTTGCCCGAACAAATATTTAAAATATTGCATCTGTTATATATTTCAAGAATAAGTTTGTCGCACGGCGTCCCTCTCGAAAGTTTCCTGAAATAATTTATGCTTTCGGCAAAATTTGCGCACTTGTTCTTAAGTTCTGTGTCATCAGAAGACGAAGAAGCAAAATCATTCACCGATTTCCAAACAGTCACTTTGTCGGACGTGATCTGCGGGTTTAACCGTCTGAGTTTGCACAGGTCGTCATCGGAAAACAAATATACCTCGGATCTCATAGCTCCGGCAGTGTAAATATCGCGGAGCGGATTATCAATCGCATTCAGAATCGAAAGCATAAGCAAAATTTCCGGATTTTCAAAAAAATTGTCGGGAATATCCGCACTTGCCGGAATACCGTTTTTTTCAAGATATCTTGCGTATCTGTCGGCAACATTTTTCGTGCTTCGCATAATAACGGCAAAATCTTTATAGTCATACATTTTCCCGTCGCCCGATAGAATATCCTTGTTGTGCACCATGTGCTTTATCCTATCCGCGATGACTTTTATTTCGTTTTCGTAATAATCATCCTGCACATCGTCGTCTTCGTAGAAAAGTATTTCGCACGGATCCGCAACTTTTGATTTTTCTCTTCTTGAATACACAAGTTTTTCGTCATCGCTGTAATTTTCACACATGATTTTTGAAAAAACAGCGTTTGTAAATTTAACCACATTTTCCGAGCACCTGAAATTATTTGACAGATATTCCTTGTGAACAAAAGTATTTTCGGCGCTTTTTTCGGAAAGACGCACTGCTCTTGCGCAAATATCTTCGAAAAGTTCCGGGCGAGCGCCGCGGAACCTGTAAATGCTCTGCTTCACATCTCCGACAAGGAACCTGTTTATTTCCTCAAGTTTGCGTTCGTCGGTTCTGCATATTGCCCTGAAAATCATATCCTGAATTGGATTTACGTCCTGATATTCGTCAATATATATTTCAAGAAATCTTTCTCCGTATTCGCGCGCCGTGTCCGTGGGCTCAAAACTTCCCCCATAAAGTCCGGTATTCTTAACAAAAAGTTTTTTTGTATACTGTTCCGTGTCAGTAAAATCGACGACTCCCCGCGCCTTTTTTTCATCCAAAAATCTTACGTCAAGTTCTTTAAGTATCGAGATTAACCTTACAAGTATTGTTTTGCAGTCGCGTGCGCATTTCTTAAGCTGTGTGGTGTCTGCAAGAAACAGTCTTTCCCTCATTCCCTTTACTTTTTTATTTGCGTTTTCCTTGACGAGTTTTATGTTTTTTAAATATTCCTTATCCTCGTAATCTTTTATGGCGCTAAAAGTTTTCGTATTATAATCAAGCAATTTTCTTCTGAAATTTTCATAATTTTTTTCTTTGAGCGCACATAGAATATTCTCAAGATTTTCGGCGTCCGCATCGAATGCGGCGCAGTATTTGCACACTGCCTCCTCATAACGAATCTGAGAAGATTGTTCTTTCATGTCGAATATTGCGTTTTCAAGTTCGGTTAAGGCGCATTCATATGACATTTTTCCAAAATCGGTATCAAAATATTCTTTGCATAATTCAACCTCTGTATATTTTTCGACAGTTGAATCAAGATATTTTTCCGGTTCGGGAAGATTTCTTGTTTTGTCATAAATCGCAGACACGGTTTCAATGCACTTGGCGTCGCTTTTTCCGTCCGAAAATGTTTCTATAAATTTATAAAAATCCGAATCTTCGGGTTCTTCTTCGTATTTTTCTTCAAAAATCTGATTTAATATGCGATCTTTTAAAATCTTGCTTTCCGACTCGTCAATTATCTTTAATTTCGGCGGAAGAGAAAGATTCTGAAAATTTTGCTTTACTGTTTCAAAGCAAAAAGAATCGATTGTGGAAATATGGGCAAGTCCGATTTTGGCAAGTTGGCGCATCGCCTTTTTATTCGACGGGTCGTCTGCGATTTTTTCGCCAAGCGCCGACTCGATTCTCTCGCGCATCTCTTTCGCGGCGGCCTTTGTGAATGTAACGACGAGCAAATCTTCTATTTCACAAGGATCTTTTTCATCTGAAATTCTCTCGATTATCCTTTTTGTAAGAATAGAAGTTTTTCCGCTTCCGGCGCCTGCCGATACTATAAGGGTGCCGCTTCTGTCATATATTGCATTTTTTTGTTCCGGAGTATATTCCATTTTCATTTTTCTTCCTCCGTATCTGAAAGCAGCGATTCAAGATTATATCTTGTTTTTTCATTTTTCTTTTCAAGTCTGCAAAAATCATTAAGGTCGCAGTAAGCGCACGAATTTATCTTGTCGCACTTATACGGGTTTATCTCGATATGCCCGCCTTTAAGTTCCGACATAAGTTTTGCGGAAGCATCTGCCGCGTCGTTAAGAAGTTTCATCATTTCATCCGAAGAAATAATGCTTGAATTTTTCGAATATGTTCCGCCGGCATTTTGCTTTACAGGTATATATTTGCCGGACTGTTCCTTTTCCATGGCATATATTATTTCCGGATTATCCAACACAATCCCGTTTGTGCAAAATGAATTTTCCTCGGTTTTTTCAAGAGTTTTTCCTATATCATCGCCCAAATTAGCCTTTCCGGCAGGCCTTTTAACGATAAGATACAAGACCCCCGCCGGTTTTACATTTTTTCCGTAGCGTTTGCTTTCGCTGAAAATTATGCTGTATAGATAAAGCAGCATCTGCAAATTTATTCCATACTGCGCGTCGTCTTTTGAAAACTTCTTGCTGCCGGTCTTATAATCTATTATTCTTACGTACGTGTCGTTGCCTTTTTTGTAAATATCCGCCCTGTCAAAAGTGCCGACAACTTTCAAAACCCCTTTTTCAAAAGGAAGTTTTATCGGAACAGGCGCTATTGAATTTTCTTTCTGTCCTATCGATACTTCAAAGTCCACAGGTAAAAATTCGCTTTGCGAAATTTCATCCGTCAAAACTTTTGCTGCCGAAACAAGCGTACCCGACAATCTGTTATATAAATACAGGAACCGTTTTGAAACAATCGATTTTTGTATTTCGCCGTTTGTAATACCTAAAAGATATTGCGAAAGAAGTTCATTTATTCTTTTTTCCACGGTTTTTTTGTCATAAATAATGTTTTTTGTTTTTGCGCAAACCAGTTCTTTTACAAAAATCTCCAGAACTTTATGAGAAACAATTCCCGTTTCGCGAACGTCAAGTTCCGCCTTTTTTTCGCCCTGTATGCCGAGTATATAATTTCCAAAACACGAAAACCTGCACTTACAGTATTTTTCTATTCTTGAAGGGCTTGCGTAAATTTCATCCGAAAACATTTCCCCGGAAATATCTTCAGACAATTTCCCGGGAAACATATTTTCATTTTCAAGGTTTTTCAGAAGATTTTCATATCCTCCGTTTTTGGCAAAATATTTTTTCAGCGAACTTGCAAAAACTCCGTCATTTAACGTAAAAAGACAATCGAGCGCGCTTTTTTCGGACGATATATTTTCTATGCTTTCCGCAAACGGAAAAGATTCTTCGCAAATGTCCGGAAACATTTTGCAAATCATAGAAACAAACACGGATTTTTTAAGCTGACTTCCGTCTATATCGTTTTCCGAATACAATACAAACAATTTTTCCGCAGGTTCGCACATTGCGTTATACGCTATAAAAAATTCATCATATATTTTTTCCTGCAGGCAAGCCGATATTTCTATTCCGAGTCCGCCGAGTTTTTTCTTTTCCCTGTCGGAAAATATTCCTTCTTCAAAATCCGTATTCGGGAAAACACCGCTGTTGCAGCCGAGAATTATCATATATTTTATATTTCCCGTACGCATAAGTTCGGCAGAACCTATATAAACGCTGTCCACACATTCCGGAATTTGAGCGACAGTGTAATTTGATATTACAAGTTTGAAATATTCAAGGAACTGGGGCGCCGAAATGCTTTCGTTTCCGAGAACAAGCGCCATTTGGTTCAGCGCCCTTACCACAAAGTTTCTGTACTCTGCGTCTTCTTCGGAAAAATTGCTGTTTTCGGACTCGGACCATTCAATAAAGCGATAAACCGCCCTTGCGATGTCTTTAACGGTTCTTGAATCCTTTACGTCCTCACAAAAAGCCTCAAACTGGGGCAGCACTTTTTCTTTTGCAATATTTATTTTATTCAAAAGTTTTTCCGCTTTTTCGTCGAATGTTTCGGTGTACCCGTCCGGATTCATGCACCAATCCGAAAATATCGTCTTTTTGCCGGAAATATTCCATGTTCTTATGTAACACTCCAGGATATCGCATTCTTCGTCGGTAAGTTTTGTGAGTCCGGTTTTTATGTGCTTTATTAAAAAGTCGGACCTGAACGCAAAAATAAACTCAAAAGCGGAAATTATAAACGCGCATACGGACTTCGTCTGCAAATCCTCGCGGGAATTAAATGTAAAAGGAATTTTATCTCTTTGCAAAACGGCGTCGATTATCCCTTCATAAGAAGCTATATTTCTTGCGCACACAGCAATATCTTTATATTTTGCGCCGTCTCTTACAAGCCGGGATATGATACACGCCGCAGCGTTCGCTTCCGAAAAGGCGTTCTTGCATGAAATAATCCTGATATCGCCGTTGTTGCCTGACGCCTGAATATTTCTTGCAATAATGCAGTTTTCCGTGCGAAAGTTTTCCTCGAGATATTGCAGTTGCGGTTTTGCACTTATATAGTTCACCGTTTCATCGCAAAATTCAAGCCCGTGTTTTCTGCAAAGTCCCGAAATTTCCGAAGACGCGGATATTCCTCTTCCGAATATCGCGTCTTTTGAATTTTGTTCGCACAAAAAAGTAACGTATGTATTTTCCGCCTGACGAAGAATATTTAAAATAATTTTAAGTTCCTGCGGTGTAAAGCCGTAAAATGAATCAATAAAAACTTCGGTTCCGGCAAAAAAATCGTAATCTTTCAGAACAAGAGATAATCTGTCGAGGTCATCTCCCCTGTCATTGAAATTTTTGCGCAGAAGATTTTTGTAACTGCTGCCTATCAAAAAAATATCGGAAAGTTTATTATACAAAATTTTTTCGTCGTTATTTCTTTCCAAAAGTTTAAGCGTATCTTCAATCTTTTGATTTTCAATATTGTACTTTTTAAACTCGTCAAGTATATTTATTACGGTTTTTGAAAATTCCGCATTTTCGGCACAATCCTTGTATTCGCGCAGAGAAGGCTGCAGTTTAAGCAGCGTTTCTGCCATAACAAGCAGCCTTCCGGCATCATCTATATATTTCTGGGAAAGGCCGCCGGTTTCGCGGAAAACTCTATTGCAAAGCCTTGTAAAACTGACCGTTTCAACATTTAAGTTTACGCTGTTTCCAAATCTTTTCAAAAGTTCTCTTTCTGTCTGGAGCGTCTGTTGCTCGGGAACTATAAGAAAGCATTTTTTCCCGTTTTCTATATGCTTTTGCATCGCCGCATATATATATTCGGTTTTTCCCGATTTTTTTCTGCCAAATATTCTATATACCATGGCGCCTATTCTTCCTTTCCATACAGC
>CAKSDR010000056.1 GCA_934446095.1 uncultured Eubacteriales bacterium
AATATATACTCGTCAAGACCGACGATAGGTTTTACGTCGGAACCCGGCTTGCTGTCTTTTGGCAAAACCAAAAGACCATTGTACCCCGCTCCTTCAAACATATCTTCGGTAACGCCTATCTCAACTCCGGAACATAACATTCCTTCAGAGTCAACTCCGCGGAGTTTTCCTTTTTTGATTGTCATGACCCCTTCAACCGTTACATGGTCTTTTGCAGTCGCATAAACTGTTGCTCCGACAAGTGCGACAGGGTATTTGCCCCCAGCTTTGACATTGTCTGCTCCGCAGCAGATCTGAAAAGTTCCTTTGTCTGCACAGTCAACTTTGCAGATGTGAATATGGGTATCCGGTATAAGTTCGCATGTTAAAACTTCACCTACAACAACGTTTGAAATATCTTTTCCTATATTGATAAGTTCTTCTACTTCAAATCCGCATGAAAACAGTTTATCTTTGAGTTCTTCTGCGGGAATATCTATGTCAACATAATCTTTAAGCCAGCTTAATGGTGCGAGCATAGTAAATCATCTCCTATTCGTTAGTTTTTAAATTGTTTTGCAAAACGGACATCGGATTCGAACAGCGATTTTATGTTGTTGATTCCAAACTTTAGCATGGCGATTCTTTCAATACCCATGCCGAAAGCAAATCCCGAGTAAACTTCAGGGTCAATGCCGCAGTTTTCAAGCACATGGTGATTTACAATGCCGGCCCCGAGGACTTCAATCCACCCCGTGCCTTTGCAAAGTTTGCAGCCTTTGCCGCCGCATTCAAAACAACTTACGTCTACTTCTACCGATGGTTCGGTGAATGGGAAGTAGGAGGGACGAAGCCTTGTTTTTACATTTTCGCCGAACATTACTTTTGAAAAAGTATCAAGCATTCCCTTAAGGTCGCAGATAGAAATACCTTTGTCGACAACAAGCCCTTCCATTTGAGAAAACATCGGAGAATGAGTTGCGTCGTCATCCGAACGGAAAACTTTGCCGGGAGAAAGAATTTTTATCGGCGGTTTCTTGTTTTCCATTACATGGATTTGTCCCGCCGATGTTTGCGTGCGAAGAAGAAAATCGCTTGAAACATAAAAAGTATCCTGCATGTCCCTTGCCGGATGGTCTTTAGGAGTATTAAGGGCCGTGAAATTGTAATAATCATTTTCAATTTCCGAACCTTCAAATATTTCAAATCCCATACCGGAGAAAAGGTCGATAAGCTGGTTTGCAACTATCGTGTTCGGATGAAGAGAGCCTGTTTCTTTGTAAATGCCGGGAAGAGTTACGTCGATATCTTCAGAGGCGTATTTTTTTGCAAGTTCCGCTTTTTTGATTTTTTCATCCGTAATGTCGAATTGCTCGATTGCCCATTGTTTTGCTTCGTTGATTATTTTTCCCATGGCAGGCCGCTGCTCAGAGGGAACATCGCGGAGATTTTTCATAAGCTGGGAAATTTTTCCTTCTTTGTTGTCAAGAAAAAGTTTCCTGAATTCAAAAAGATTTTTTGATGAATCAAAATTTTGAATTTTTTCCTGAATTTCAGCCTTTATTTCGTTAATTTTGTTTTCTATCATGGCATATCCTTTCATAGAATTTATTTTAAAAATAAAAAAACTTCGTCCCTAAAATCAGGACGAAGGCATAAAAACTTTCGCGGTACCACCTGAATTTCCGCCTTTCGGCAGACAACTCAAAATCCTGTAACGGGGATATCCGTGACAAACTACTGTGATTTCATAAGTCATGCTCAAAAGCGAAAGGTAATTTTACAACTGTAATGACTGTTTTCAGCCGGCGACAGTCGTTCTCTTTTTTACAGTTTGGCGTAAAAAACCGTCTTTTTCAACGCATATGTTTTATTTATAAGAAATTATACTACATTTTTTAAAATTTTGCAAGTGTTTTATTTGCCTGCAGAAAAATCGATTCCGGAGTTTTTGCATATTTGTTCGAGAATTTTCATGGAGGTAAGTGAATTTTCAAGACTTTCGAAATCATTTTTTCCGGAAAGCACCATTTTATTAAAAGCGCGGATTTCATAAACCATGTTATTTTCGTCGGCTTTAAAAGGAAGAGCGTTTTTTTGTCCATCGTTGCCGTAGAGGCATATTTCGCCGATTTTGGAAAGGGCATGCCCGAATGTTACGCACCCTTGTTCTCCCAAAATAAAACTCGGAACGTATGACTGCGTAATTTTGGAATAAAAAATATCGGCGCACATATCCTGATATTTAAGAATGGCAGACCCTTGGGCTTCAAACCCGTTTTCCAAAAACAGCGAACTTGAAAGAATTTTTTGCGGCATTCCGAAAAGGCTTGCGCACATATGTATGCAGTATATCCCGATGTCCATGACGGCGGCGTTGCAAAGTTCGGGATTGAATGCATTGAGAACCGTGCCTTCCTTAAATTTGTCGTACCTTGAAGAATATTGACAGTATGAAAAACAAGCGCGCCTTATTTTTCCGATTTTTTTGATTTGTTCCTTTATTATAAGAAAAGAAGGGTCGTACGCAGGACGCATTGCCTCAAGAAGAATAAGACCGTTTTTCTCTGCAAGAGTTATCATGTCATGCAGTTGATTCGGATTTATTCCTATTGGTTTTTCACACAGCACGTGCTTATTTGATTGCAACATGTCGCAGACATGCTTGCGGTGCAGAAAATTCGGGCTTGCAATGTAACACGAATTGAAAGAATCGGAAAGACAAAAATTTTCATAGTCCGAGAAAACATTTCGTATTCCGTGCTTCTCGGCAAAGGCGCGCCCAGTTTCGTCCTTCCTTGAATATACGGCGCATATTTCAGTTCCGGCTTTTTTTGCCGCGTCGCAAAACATATCGCTTATAAAATTTGTGCCGATTATGCCGAACTTTACTGAGGCATTATTTGTAGTAAAGGCCATAAAAACATCCTTAATCAATATGTAAATAAAATAAATGCCCGATTTTTCGGGCATTGTTAACGGATTCAAGACCCACCGGGCCGTGTGTTCACGAGTGAAAACCCTGCGTAAGCAAGGGTGGCGTCCTATCCGATATTTTGTGCTACCAGCATCCGTTCTTTTCCGGTCTTTGCCGGCAAAATGCCGGGGAGCGGGAAAAGACGGGAGGTCTGCATGCCCATAGCGGAACTTTATCCGGACTCCGTTTCAAAAATGTGGGTTTATATACATGGACATCACGAGCCAAGCAGGAAGAAAAGAAAACTCAGTTGGTTTCCTGTTCTTCTCCCGCATCATAATCAAATTCGGACATAAATTCATCTTCAAAGGCGTCAGCTACCTTGTCAAACTCATCGTCATCATCAATAGTTACAAGAGTCTCCTCGCCGTTTTCATCTTCGATTACTTTAAGGACAACATACTCTTCGTCGTTTCCGTCTACGGGAGTCATTGCAACATAAGTATTATCGTCTATATCAAGGTTGCCGATAAGTTCAAATTTGCTTTCGTTGCCTTCTTCATCGGTAAGTGTAAAAATTTCGGATTCAAATTCCATTGTTTCATCTGCCATTGCGGTCACCCCAATCTCTTTGATTACTATTATTGTATAATGCTTTTTCGATTATGTCAAGGATTTTTCTGTCAAAAACATATTAAAATAAATTTAAAATGCGACAAAAAGTGATAAAAATTGCAAAAATCGGCGCAATTTTTATTTGTTTGAAGCATATTTTTTCAAAACGCAGTCGAATGCTATTCCTTCAACAATTACAAGCACAAATGAAAAAACAATATAAAACAGCGATTTTTTCACAAATATTATTTGCCGGTATGAAAAATAATATTCGGAAAAAATATTTTTTAAAAATTGAAGAAAAGAACAATTTGAAGAAATAAAAAGATATGTAAAGAGGAGAAAAATTTCCGCAAGTATGATTTCAAGACCCCGCAGAATAAATTTAACGGATATTTTTTCCATTGAATTCAGTTTTTTTGTTAAATTTTTCATTGATATATCCCTCCTTTTTTGTTATACTGTACTTAAGACAAATAAATTATTAGCGGCAGGTGATGAATATGAAATGTCCGGCATGCGGTAACCTTGAAAGCAAAGTGCTCGATTCAAGACCGTCAAGTGACGGAACCAGTATCAGGAGAAGGCGCGAATGTTTAAAGTGCCAGAGAAGATTTACGACTTTTGAAACTATAGAAAATATTAGTTTTGTGGTTGTCAAGAAAAACGGAACAAGAGAAATGTTTGATAAAAGCAAACTTATAAAAGGTATGGTGAGGGCGTGCGAAAAAAGGCCCGTATCAATGCAGGATATAGAATCGGCCGTAAACGACGTTGAACTCAAACTTCAAAGTTCCATGAGAACCGAGGTGCCTTCAAGCGAGATAGGCGAACTTGTAATGGAAAAACTTAAGGTGCTTGACGAGGTGGCTTATGTAAGATTTGCGTCGGTTTACAGACAGTTTAAGGACATAAACACTTTTATGGAAGAACTGAAAAAAATACTCGGCGAAGATATGAAATAAAAAAGAAAGGCAGCAAATCCATGCTGCTTTAAACATGCTGAAAAAATCTTTGCGATCTTATGTGAAGACCGATTTAAATAAAAATTCTGAAAAACTGCGGATATACGCCCGTTTTTCCGCAATAAATCCGGAAGTGTCGAAAATGAACTTTTGGGAATGAACCGCAAACAAATTTTTTTCTTGCCGCAAAAAAAGTTTTGCGGCAAGTCAAAAGGCAGCAAATCCATGCTGCCTTTTATTTTTGTCAGTTTATTTTTATTCCGTAAGTGTAATTTGAAACGGGGTTTATGAAAATACCGTCCATGTATACGCAGAAGTGCAGATTTTTTGACTGACCCACAAGTCCTATTTCCTGACCTTTGGATACTATGTCGTCTACGGAACAGGTGAAAGAATCAAGGTCCTGATATATTGAAAGAACGCCGAATCCGTGGTCTATTATAACGGTTTTTCCGCTGTAGGTAAGTTCATCTGCAAATACGACTTTTCCTCTTGCGGTTGCCATAACGGACGTTCCTCTGTTAGCAGCATAGTTAACGCCGTCATAGTAATACGGTTTGCTGAGATTTACCGTGTAGACAAGAGAACCGAACGGAATACCTGAACTTTTGCCGTCTTTTATCGGGCATGCAAAAGTGAAATTGTCGTTGGTGCTGTCCCACAATCTTTCAGCGGAACTGACGGCAACAAAACCTTCAACCGTCTTTAAAAATTCATCGCGCGTAGCGTCGGTGATATTTTCTTTTTTATCGGTAACATTTTGCTGGGTAAGATTTTTGCTTCTTACGCGCAGCGAGTGAGTTTTCTCGGAATCATTTGACGTTATAACAACGGAGTGAGTTTTTACTTCGCTTTCAAAACTTATCGGCACGAAAGCAAATTTAGTATCGCCGTCTTTTTGAATTTTGAAATCGGGAAGAGGAAGTTCGGATGAGATGTTTATATTTTCATCGTCATTAAGATTTTCAAATTTTATAATTGTAAATTCTCCCTGAGAAAGGCTTGAGTCTACAAATGACCAGGTTGCGGGAACGTCAAAGAAGAGATTTGTGCTGTACTTCGCGCTGCCCGAATAGTCGCACTCGTCTTCTTTGTACCATGAAGCTTCGATTTCACATGAAAGAGGAGTATCTTTTGTATATGTAATCGCAGAGGGAATATCGGAAAAATCTCCGTCAAATATTACATGTTCGCCGTTATATAAAGCAACTTTTAAGTTATCCGGTTCTTTTTCAAAAGAAAGCGCGAGAGAATTGTCTTTCTTGAACTTTATTTCCTGCTCGTTTTCGGAATTTTTCTTTATGCCGTTAAGAATATTGTCGCCGCTTTTAAATTCCCACTGATAGTCTGACGGAGAAAGTTCATGCGAAGTTCCGCCGATATCTATAACAGCACTCGGAACGACGCCGTTATCGTAAATGTCCGAAAATTCCGCACGCAGCGACAGTTTTTCCGCGTCATGTTCCTTCATTTTGTAAAGATTTCCGCCGGCATCCTTGAAATAGCATTCTTTTGTATCTTTGTCAACATAAAAAACATAGTCGTATGAGTTTGAAAGTTCGGAATATTTTACCTCAAACGACTTGCCGGCATCGATATCGCGAAGAGTCTGCGAAGCCTTTGAGGCATTGTTTATTACGTCAAGGTAAATATTAAGGTCTTCCTTGTCGGAAAACGAAAACTTGTTGTTAAGGCCGTCCGCAACGTCGATTCTTGTGAGAGAATTTCCTGTAACCTTGTTTGTGTTGAGTGTAAAAGAAAAATATATAATAAGCAAGGCGGGTATAAGCATAAGAAAAATTAAAAAACGCTTTAAAGATTTATTTTGCATTATAATATCCCCTTCAATTCAGCATAATATTCTAAATATATATATTATTATACAATTAAAAATCGCATAGGTCAATATTTTTTTTCGCAAACGCAAAATCAAAATTTGGCAAAAGCGCAAAAAACGACGGCATGATAAAATCATGCCGTCATTTACAAACGTAAATTATTCTATTTCCGGTGACTCGTCAAGAGGAATGTCAATTTCGATATTGCCGTCATCTTTTTCGTCTTCGACAGTAACTGAAATGTCCTTTTCGTTTTCATCGTTTTCGAAGAGATCGTCGTCTGAATATTCAATTGAAAAACTGAGTTTGATTTTTTTGAGAATCACCGCTATTGCAGTAAGAATTGAGGCTGCCGCGATGATACCGCCGAGAATTGATAAAAATTTTTTCATTACAATAACCTCTTTCTCCGCCGGAAAATTTATATTTATAAAAGTGAGCACAAAGCCCGGCGATGCATGGCAAAAATATAATAACAATATCTTTTTTTATATTGTATCACAAAATAGGTATATAAAATGTTAAACAATTATGAATTTTTTCGATAATTTGTCATTTTTGAAAAATATGTGTTAAAATTATACTGTTAAGTTGTATGCACTTTGCAAAATAATTGTGTAAATTTAAAGACAAAAGGATATATAAACATGTGCGGATTTGCGGGACTGTATAAAAAAGTAAAACTTTCGGAAGGCGACAGGGAATCTATACTTAATATGTCGCAGTCGATAAGGCACAGAGGACCTGACGACTGCAAAACATATTTTTCGGAAAAATATGCCTTTGCATTCAGAAGATTAAGCATTATCGACCTTGAGGCCGGAGCGCAGCCGTTCTCGGCTTTTGACGGGAGATACATCGGTATATTCAACGGGGAAATTTACAATTATCTTGAACTTCGCGATGAACTTAAAAAGCGCGGTTATTCTTTTTCCACAAGATCCGAAATCGAAACGATACTTTCATGCTATCACGAATACGGTCCTGAATTCATAAAAAAACTGCGCGGAATGTTTTCGATTTGCATTTATGACAATGAAAAAAATATTCTTTTTATGGGCAGGGATCCGTTTGGGATAAAGCCGTTTTATTACAGAGCCGAAGTTGACGGAATCGCTTTTTCGTCGGAATTCAAGGCATTTATGTTTGATAATTCCATGAAAGAATACAAGGTTTCGGAATCGGCTCTTCAAAGTTTCTTTACTTTTCAGTATGTAACGGAACCCGACACCATATGTCCCGACATCAAGATTTTGCCGGCGGGAACATATATGGTAATAGACGAGAGCATGAAAGCGGAGCCGTGCAGATATTTTGAAGTGAAATTTACCCCGAACAGAAAAATTTCCTTTGACGAAAAAGAGAGAAAACTTAGAGATGCCGTTTTTAAAAGCGTACAGGCGCATATGCTGAGCGACGTTCCTCTCGGAAGTTTTTTGTCAAGCGGAATAGACTCGGCGATAATAACTGCAGTTGCAAGCAAATTATGCCCCGGAATAAAGGCGTTTACCGTGGCTTTCGACGTAAAATCGTATTCGGAAATATCGAATGCTTCCGAAATATCAAGCCATTTGGATATAGAACATATAAAACTTGTGGCAACTCTCGACGATTTTCTTGAAAATTACGAAAAAGTAATATATTCGCTTGATTCTCCCATGGCAGATCCAAGCACTGTTGCGATATATCTCATAAGCAGAGAAGCTGCAAAACATGTAAAAGTAGTGCTTTCCGGCGAGGGGTCGGACGAGTTTTTTGCAGGATATAAAATGTATAAGGACTCTGTTCCGACAAATATTCTCTCGTCAATGCCGGAGGGAATGAAGAAAATGTGCAGGGCGTTTTCAAGAATGCTTCCCGCAGGGTTTCCCGGCAAAAACACTCTTTACAGGGACACTTTCCCGATTGAAGAAAGATTTGTCGGAAATGCTTTTGTGTTTACGGAAGAGCAGAAAAAGGGCTTTTACAAAAAATTCAATCCCGATGTTTGTTTTACTGACAGAACAAGGCCGATTTACGACGAGGTAAGAGGCATGGATGCGCTTACGAAAATGCAGTACTGCGACATAAACACGTGGCTCAGAAG
>CAKSDR010000057.1 GCA_934446095.1 uncultured Eubacteriales bacterium
TTACATATCCAAGACCCGGAGTACCGTTAAATGTAACTTCATTGTTAGCAATGTAAGCCTGCTTTTCTGTTGAAGGCCATGTAACAGTAATATTTTCAAACGAAACATTTCCGTTAAATGCCTGAATTGCCTGATACATTGTAATCTGAAGATCCGCAGAACCGTAACCTACAATCTTTACAAGTCCGTCATAAGAAGATGCCAAATTAATATTCTTAATTGAACCTGTGAAGTAAATTGTTTTTGTTTCGCCTGCTGCAGGAAGAGTTTCCATTGCTTTTTCAAGAGTCTTGAAAGCAGCTCCCGGAGCAAAACCGTTATTTGAATCGCTTCCGTTTACAGTATCAAGGTAAACAGTACCTTTTTCAACTATCAAAGCAACGTATACAGTATCTGAAGTTTCCGAATATGTGTATTCGGTGTCTGCAGAATATACTGTTGAAGTATCGCCTTCCTTAACCCATCCTACAAATGTTTCATTTTCAGAAACTGCAGGAGCGGATGGGAATGTATACTTCGAGAATGAATTCCATGTGTAATTGTGAACTACTGCTCCGTTTGCTTTAAAAGTAACAGAAGTTTCATATGCAAATTCAGGAGTGATGTCAACATCCGAGAATGTTACTACTTCATATTCAGCGCCTGCAGGATAGATAACGCCTGTGGAATTATCTTTCCAGCCCGCAAATGTAGCATTTGCAGGAATTGTTGCAGGAGCTGCGGGAAGTGTAATAACTTCAGCATCTTTATACAATTCAGCAGAAGCGATGTCAGTCTTTGCAGCATCGTTATAGATGGTTACAAGTCTTTCATGTTCTGCAGCAGAGTAATAGAAGTCACCGAAGTAGATTGCTTCGCCGGCAGCCATCTGAGCAGTATCATCTATAACGTAACCGGTTCCTGCATCATCCAATTTTCTTGCAAAAAGGTTAAAAGTAGAAGTTCCGAGACGTCCGTCTACATATCCACCGTACCAAACGTAACCGTTACCAGTTGTTTGAATACCACCGGGTGTAGTATTGTTTTTAAAGTCAATTTTTATAAGTCCCCATCTGTTCTGAGCGAATTCAGTATCGGAGAAAGGAGATCTATAGCCTTCCTCAATACCACCGTCAGCCTTTCTAACTTTCCAGTAATGCATACCGAAAGCGGCTTTGCCTGTGAAAGCACCTGTCTGTCCTTCGGGAACTTCGTAGTAATAAGGAATATACAAATAGTTAAGGTTAGTCGTGGCAAGGTTGGAACCACCCTGACCGCCGTCACAATAGTCAGCTATTGTAGGAACATTTTTGCCGCCTTCATTTGCAACGATTTTCATTGTGGAGATTCCGTCTTTTGTAACCTTATATTTTCCGAATCCGGAATAATCCGGCATATCATAGTTAAGGTTATTTGTAGCACGCTCATAATAAATTGATCTAAATGAGTTATTGTAATATGAATCAATAGAAAGATTATTTACAATATAATTCTGGAATTTAGCATTGATTGTAACATCAGCCGCAGCGGTTACAGTATATGTATCACCGGGATTATAAAGCGTACCTGTTGAAGTATCAACCCAGCCTGTAAATGTTGTGTTTCTATCGGGTTCCGCTGTGAAAGCAGGCATTTCGAATGATTCTCCGAGAGCCTTTTCAATGGGATCTGCAACAACAGTTCCATCTGCTTTTTTAAATGAAATTGTGTATGTAGTAGAACCGATAAGAACCGGAGCAAAGTTAACATCCGCACCGGAAACGTTTACATAACTATCGCCGGGAGCATATTGCTTGTCTGTAGCCAAGTCTTTCCATGCAAGGAAAGAAAATCCGTCGGGAATAACAAGTCCTGCGTCATCGGCCGTAGGCATTGTGTAAGAACCATACTTTGAAACTTCAGCATTGCCTGCTTCGGTTGCCATTGTATCGTCTTCCCAGAATGTAACAGTGTTAACGTCAAAACTGTCAATATTCTCATATACATCGATTCCAGTAAACGAAATAGATTCGCCTGTCTTAAGACCAATGTTTCCGCTAATACTGTCAAAAATACTTACAGACCAGTTTGCGGGATATTTTTTTTGGGCTTCTCTTCTTGCCTTGAATCCAAGATTTTGGTACAAAGGTGTAGTTTCGCTTTTATAAAGCGGGAAAACCGCAACATCCCATTTGTTCTGAACAATTACGTTATCAGCAACGCACTGTCCATACATGCCGCCTGATTCGCTATACCAAACATTCAGTTTCAGGCGATCGCCTGTAGCAACGCCGGCAGTTCCTGCGGGTACCGAATAATAGTACGGAACGTACGCATAGTTTGCATCAAAAGTAATGGTATTGCCATCGGGAGTAATAAGACGCTGAGTCGAACCATTATTTGTGATGTAAACAACTACTGCCGAAGGTGTACTGCCGCTTGCAGTAACGGTAAATACATCCATTCCGTCAAGCGTTGTCAACTCTGACGAATAACCGGAAGCACCTGATGTAGTATCTTCAGCCGTTCTCAAAGCACGTTTCCAATTAGCAACGGGAACGTAGCCTGAAGCAACATCAGCAGCACTTACCGACAATGTCATCGGCAAAGCAGAAACTATAAGCAATACTGCAATAAGCATGCTTAAAATTTTCTTTTGCATAATTTTTACCTCTCTTTTTATTTTTTTGGGATCTTCTATTAAAGATTATATCACATTTTTCTCAAAAGTAAATAAAAAAAATTTTTTTTATTAAAATTCGTACGATTTAACATTTTTATTATTGATAATTTGTAAATAATATACAACGTTTTCGACAAAAAATAGTCAAATATCTGCAAAAGCCTTAAAAAATTTGTTCTTTTTAGATAAAATGAAGAGGAACTAATAATGATGGGGGCCGAATTCTGAATTAAAAATGTCCGGGGTGCGTCTTAAGAGGCTCCCCCGGACATACATAAAAGTTTAAAAATCAGTCTTCAATAAAAATTTTATTAAAGAGCATTGCAGCAAAGAGCCAATGCATTTCTTTGGTTGGGTGATTAAGATAATTTGAAAGAAGTTCGGTAACATCCGCGCCGTTTTTGTCCATCTTTTTCCAAACGGAATAAGCGTCGCACACGGGCACGTCATGTTCTTTACAAATTCCCTTTATATCGTCTATAAATTTATCAAAAATGCCTTCGTTCTGAATTTTCATAATATCTTCGGCAAGTTTTCTCAGATCCTTATCAAAAAGTCTTCCGGAAACATATTTGCACATCATATTCGGGGTCATGTAAATGCAGTCTATTCCCCTGCTCTTTATTTCATCAAAAATTTTAGGAAGATTTTCGAAAAGTTCATTTCTTAATTTTTCTTCAAAGCAGTCATTAAGTCCATAACATACCACTACAAGGTCGGGGTTATAAGAAAGCACATCTCTTTCAAGTCTTTTAATTCCGAGAGAAGATCTGTCGCCGCTGATTCCGCTGTTTATAATATTTACCTGAGCTCTGGGATAAAAATTATGTATTATTTTTTTGAGTTTTTCAGAATAAGCTTCCGATTCGCAAAAATCAGTTTCAATAGCGTCAACTTGAGTTTTATAGCATCCGAAACATCCCTGCGTTACGCTGTCGCCCAAAAAAGCGATGGTTGCAGGTTTTGTGGGGTTCGGAACCGGAGAGTTGTTTTGTTTGTCATTAATAATATCGACAATTTTAAAAGACATTTTATATTACCTCTGTTCTTTTTTTCTTAATTCTATCAAAACATTGTTTTTTTGTCAAGGCGTTATTTTCTTTTTTGAAATTTTCATTGACACAATTTTATTTTTAATATATAATCCATATATAATAATTATAAGGAAAGGAATGAATATTATGAAAAAAGACACTTCATCAAAACGCACAAAACTTGCTGACAGAGAACTTCCCGACTACACGCACGGTGAAGAAATTTTCAACATGGTAACGCACATTGTAGGCGGTGCCCTCGGAATTATAGCGCTCGTTCTATGCGTTGTTTTTTCTTTTATACACAAAGACGCGTATGCTGTTGTAAGTTCTTTTATATACGGCTTTTCGCTTATAATACTTTATTCAATGTCAAGCATTTACCACGGTCTGAAGCCCGCCTTGGACATACCCAAAAAAGTCCTTCAGATTCTTGACCACTGTTCAATTTTCATTATGATATCCGGAACTTACACGCCGATTTTGCTTTGTTCCATGAGAAAAGAAAATCCCGCACTTGCGTGGACTGTTTTCGGAATTGTGTGGGGCGTTTCGGTTCTCGGAATAATACTTAACTCCATAGATCTCAAAAGATACAAGATTTTTTCCAACATTTGCTACATTGCTCTTGGCTGGTGTATCGTCTGCACTTTAAAACCTCTTATTGCAGCAATCGGGCTTTCGGGTTTTTGGTTTTTGCTTGCCGGAGGAATCGCCTATTCGCTCGGCGCGGTTTTATATATTATTGCGGGAGGCGGCAAAACGCACAGATACATGCACAGCATTTTCCACATATTTGTCGTTCTTGCAAGCATTCTTCATTTTATCTGCATATTCTTTTTTGTTATATAAAGCAAAACGTTAAAATCCGTCCTTATTTCGGGACGGATTTTTTATATTGTGCAAAATATGCAAAATTCAAAAGAAGTTTTCTCGGGCAGATATGTGATAATGACATTGCTATTTTAGTTATTATTCCTGGCACAATAACCGTCTTTCCGGACAGGGCCTTTTTTATCGCATACCTTGCGACATAGGCGCTGTCAAGTCCGCGCAGCGCGAACTTTACTCCTGCGACATCGTTAAATTCAGTATCAACAGGTCCCGGGCACAAAACGCTTATTTTAAGCGGGCTGTTTTTCTTTTTCAGTTCTTCGTACAATCCGAGCGTCAGGCTTAAAACATACGCCTTTGTGGCGTAATATGTGGAAAGCATGGGGCCTCCCGGCATAAGTCCGGCAATAGACGCCACATTCAGGATATTTCCTTTGCGGTCTTTAAAATATCCGGCGAAAAGACTTGTAAGTATATGCACGGCCTCGGAATTTACCCTTATCATTTCAAGTTCCCTGTCAAGGCTTACAGACGTGAATTCTCCGAACGTGCCGAATCCCGCATTATTTATCACAAAATCAATATCTTCATCCTTAACTTTATCGAAAAGTTCAAAACAGTTCTTGTTTTCCGAAAGGTCCGCCGTTATAATTTCAACATTTCCTTTAAGGCTTTCCTTAAGTTTATCGAGCCTATCCTTGCGTCTTGCGACAAGGATTAAATCATATCCCATGTCCGACAGTACTTTTGCCATTTCACATCCGATTCCGGAACTTGCCCCTGTTATCAGTGCTTTCATATATTCCCCCGTTATGCCTTTCTTCTTAATATTCTTAAATAATCTTTTACAGAATCCGGTACTCTGTAACTTTCGATGCATTTTGAAATCGTTTTATTATGAACCGCAGTACATAATTTGTTTTGCTCAAGATACAAAACAGCACTGTCATACTGTTTCGCTATCGCCGTTGCAAAGTACCATGCCTGCATCATCTGCACATAATATTCGTCAGACTTTACGCCGGCAACTTTCAAAAGGTATTTTTCATCAAACCTTTCGTCAAGGAAAAACCTCATCAGCATACCTATTCCGTACCTTATGGTAAAGGTTCTGCCGCTTGCAAGCCACTTATCTGTTTTTAAAATCAGTTTATCGGCGTTATTTTTAAAGACCGCAGGACAAAACATATCACATGTTGCCCAGTTGTCTATATACGGCAGAAATTTTTCCGTAAGAAAAATAACTTTATCAAAGTCTTTCATTTGCGAAATCAAAAGGGCGTGAAGGTTATTTTCTTCGTAATATTTATGCGGAAGTTCCGACAGGAAATTTTCCCTTGCGTCTTCATCGCGGAAAAGTTTTTTGGCGTATTGACGCAGAACCGGTGTGCGAACTCCGATAATTTTATTAATATTTGTTCCCGGCATCAGGCCCGAATGAAATCTTCGATATTTTTCGTCGCAAAGTTCAAACAACTGTTTTTGTATGTCAGTCAAAGAATCACCTCCGCATACTTTTTTGATTATAGCACATATTTTTTAAAAAGTAAATCATAATAGATATTTAAAAATCCGGGTTTTTTATTCAAAAACTATTGACAATGGCGGCTTGTGATGTTATAATAACTTCGTTGCATTGCAGCGCACAAAACAAAATATCCGGAGAAGTCGCGTAGCTGGTCGAGCGCGCACGATTGGAAATCGTGTAACCGTCAAAAGCGGTTCGAGAGTTCGAATCTCTCCTTCTCCGCCAGAAAATAAATACACTTTTAAATTTAAAGGTGTATTTATTTTTTTGCCTTAAATTATTGAAAAAATACAATATTTATTATATAATAATTATACAAAGGCGGTGAAATAAATGAAAAAAACACTTTTTTACAAAATATTTTTATTCATTATCGCAATTTTGCTTTGTCTTACTGCAGTTTCGTGCAAACGCACGGAAGAAAACGACCCTGCCATCTCTCACGACGATCCATCGGAAAACTGCATTAAATACACTGACAAAAACGGAAACGATAAAAAGTATGCCATTGCACAAAACGACGTTTTATCCGACGATTTTATTGTAGATAAAACGATTGAATTGTCCTCGCTTGCAGTATCTGTGAACGGAATATCAAAAAAAGATTCTTCCGTTTATGTTGATTTTACATCCGAAAGTTTTGATGCAATTTCAGATACAGACTATATAAATGCCGTCCTCGAGAGCATCTCTAAAAACCTTCTCTCATATTCCGAAAACACTGAAAATGTCGTTTTTTCGGTTGACGGAAAAAATTACAGGAATAAAAATGTAAATATTATACAAAATTCCGTGTTTGAATCCAAAACACCTGCCGAAAAAAAAGAAATAAGTTATAAAATTAAGTACTATGATGTTATAAATGACACTGACTCAGAAAAAGAGTTTACCGAAACCGTCAGCAAAAACATCACACCGGAATACTTTGTAGATAAGATATCCGAACTTTCCGGACTTTATATATGCATAAATAAAATAACTATCGACGGCGAGACCATGACAATTGATTTTTCAAAAAACTACCCTCCTTTTTCGGGTGTCGGTTCTCTCGAAGAATCAAAACTTCTTGAAAATATCCGTGATATAATGTTCAGTCAATATCCCGAAGTCAAGCGCTTATTCTTTACGGCAGACGGCGGACAATACGAAAGCGGACACATGTATATCTCAAAGGATGAACCGTATGCTGAAAGATAAAATTTTGCATAGGCTGGGAATTATCGGCAACCGCAAAGGTTCAGATGAAAATGAAAAGGGCGCCCTTACAAAAGATGACATGAAAAAGTTGACTTTTCATCTTAAAATTTTTTTCATGGTCGTATTTACTATGATCGTGATGCTGGCTTTCCCGTATTACATAAAATATATTGATAAAGAGGTTCTTTCCGGAAGTTATTTAGGAAAACTTATAAATCCATTGAAATACAGCGTAAACTTAACTTCCGAAAAATCGTCAAAAACACTTTTTTTGAAAATAGGCGACGATGAAAGAACTGCTCTGCGCATTCTCGGCGCGCCGGATAAAGTCGATGATTTCCGCTACACCTACGGAAATTCATATATTCTTGTTTCGGACGGAAAAGTTATCGGATATTCAAAAAATTATTCGGATAAAAATTTCCCCGTCAAGGCAGGAGATAAAAATTTTAATATTGAAAAAAGAAATGTTGAACTCGGCGACAGTTCCGATAATGTGATAAACATTCTGGGGTCTCCCGATTTATGCCTTCCTTATGTTTGGAAATACGAAAAATGCGAACTCATTTTTGATGAAAAAATGACTCTTGCCGGTTATACGGATAATATAAGTTGATTCATCCTGTCCTTATAAAAGATAACTTAAAAACACGCATACCACCTCAAAAGTGATATGCGTGTTTTCTTATTACGGCAATATTTTATAATACTTAACAAAACTTATATTATTTTTTGCCGAAAAAATATATTTTTCATTTGAGCGAATACCAGATAGTCTTCTCGTCGTCATAATTCGTTCCGCTGCGATAAGTAATTGTAAAATAATCAACAGTTTCCCCTTCAGACAATTTATCTGTATGTATCTGGAAATAACAATCTGTTTCTCCTCCGGAATAAAGGCTAACATCCCACGAACTCAAGGTTTTAAAATCATTGTACCAGTAATAAT
>CAKSDR010000058.1 GCA_934446095.1 uncultured Eubacteriales bacterium
CTTGATTTTTTGCTGAAAAACGATGCCGACATTATAATTGCTTTAGGCGGCGGTTCTTCCATTGACGCTGCAAAAGCTGTTATTCTTATGGCAAAAAGTTCCGGCAGAAAAGACAATGTAAAATTCATTGCAATTCCGACGACAAGCGGTACCGGTTCTGAAGTTACAAGTTTTTCGGTAATTACCGATACACAGCAGGGCGTAAAATATCCCCTTGTTTCGCCGGATCTTCTTCCCGACATTGCAATTCTCGATCCGGAATTTGTAAAAACGGTTTCTCCGTCAATTACAGCCGACACCGGATTTGACGTGATAACACATGCCATTGAAGCGTGCATATCCACAAAGGCAACCGAGTTTTCGGACGCGCTTGCTCAAAAAGCGCTGGAACTTGCATTTGAATATCTTCCCTGCGCCGTTAAAAATGGTGATAATCTTGAAGCGCGCGATAAAATGCACAAGGCTTCATGCCTTGCAGGTATGGCATTTGATTCTGTAAGTCTTGGCATAAATCATGGAATTGCACATGCTCTCGGCGCAAAGTTTCATATTCCTCATGGGCGAGCAAATGCAATGCTTTTGCCTCATGTTATAAAATTTAACGCCGGCATATCGGATAATTTTGAAACTGTTTCTAAACGTTTTCAGTACTCGCAAACAGCAGTAAAACTTGCAAAAATTTCAAAACTTCTTGGCATTTCTTCATCGCAAAATGTAAGGATTTCCGTAAAATCTTTAATTGACCGTATCAAGTTTATGGAAAAAGAGGCCGGAATACCTGCATATTTAAAAGATGCAAACGTGTCAAAAGAAGATTATCTTGCGCAAAAAGATGCAATAATACACAGTGCGCTTAAAGATGCATGCACTGCTACAAACCCGCGCAAAGCGGAGTATTCTGATGTTGAGGGTATACTTTCAAACATCGCGGTCTGGTAAATCGAAATATGCTTAATTTACAAAACACTTTTCTATAAATAATTTTTTGTTTTATTATTTTAAAACAAAAAAAATTTAATTTTGTAAAGAAAAAAGCATATCACTTATAGTGATATGCTTTTTATTTTATATAAAACCTATTTAAATGCAGAATAGAACTTTATTTCAAAACCGATATTGCATCGGTAATTTTCTTTTCAAGCGCTTCTCTTCCGTATTTATCAACTTCTGCCTTATTTTTTTCTCCGTGTGTAAGACATCCGGCGCCGCCTATACAGCCGCCGACACACGCCATGCCTTCGATAAAGTTTGCATCTGTAAGACCTTTTGACTTCTTCATAAGCGCAACTTTACACTCCTCAATTCCATCGCATGACACAGCCTTCAAATCAAAGTTTTCATATCCATGTTCAATAAGTGCTTCTTTGACTGCGTCGGAAAGACCTCCGCAGCGCGCAAAAATTCTGCCATAATATGAAGCGTTGTCAAGGGTTCCCTCTTCAAGTTCGGTAATATCAATATCACGACTGTCAAAAAGCGCCTGAAGTTCTTCAAATGTAATGCATGAATCCACGTACGGTTTTACTTCTTCTTTCCGAACTTCCATTTTTTTGGAAGTACAAGGACCTATAAATACGATCTTTGCGTTCGGATCAGTTTTTTCTTTAATATACTTTGATATCATTGCCATCGGCGAAAGGTTATGAGAAATATTTTCTTTCATATTAGGAAAATTTTTCTCAATATAGGAAACAAACGCAGGGCAGCAAGAACTTGTCAGAAAACCTTTTTCAAACAATTCTTCGGATTCCGCAAAAGCAACCATATCGGCGCCGAGCGCTGCCTCAATTACAGTATGGAATCCCATTTTTTTAAGTCCTGTAATAACCTGTCCGAGTTTTGCATATTGGAACTGACTTGAAATTGACGGCGCGATTACGGCGTACACCTTATATTTTGTATTATTTTCGCTTTTTTTAATTAAATCGATAACGTCCAAAATATATGATTTATCCATTATTGCGCCGAACGGACATTGATAAACGCATGCGCCGCAGGCGATACATTTATCGTTATTAATTTTTGCAGCTTTATTCTCGCTCATGGAGATTGCTTTTATTTTGCATGCGTTTTCACAAGGACGCTTTCTGTTCACAATAGCAGTAAACGGACAAACTTTACTGCAGGCCCCGCAGCCTACGCATTTTGATTTATCAATATGCGCAACATGATTATGGTCAAATGAAATAGCGCCCTTTTTGCAAACATCTTCGCATCTATGTGCAAGGCAGCCTCTGCAGGCATTCGTAACTTCATATCCGCCCATCGGGCATTCATCGCATGCCGCCTCTATTACTTCTATAACATTCGGATTGTCACCGTCTCCGCCCATTGCAAGTTTTACGCGTTCAGAAACAATCGCTCTTTCCTTATACACGCAGCAACGCATTGTAGGAGTATTTCCGGGTACGATCCTATAAGGTATATCCAGTATATTTTCAAGCAAAGTGTCTTTCCACGCCTCTCTTGCAACTTCACGAAGGACCTTATACTTTAAATGCTGAACTTTTGTATCGAATTTTCTCATATATCTTTTAAAGTACCTCCTAAAAATAACTTACCTTAATGCGCTTGCCCATTTTCTTTAAGCATGCTGAAAGTTCTTCGACAAGATTCATTTTTATATTGAAATTAATAGGCAAATCAGGATTTTGATGTGCGGGGTTTATTGCTCTGCCGACATAGAAATTTATATCGGTTGCTTCTTCAAATAACATTCTGCATATCAGCGATGCGCCATCGCGCTTATATCCCCAGTGTGAATAACTTTCATTTGTACTTAAATAATCTTTTGCGTACTCAAGCACCTTATTTATTGTAATAACGCCTTCCGTAACGAGGTCAACGCCCTCGATTTCAGCTGTAGGCGGCACATCGGAACTCTCAAAATTAAGACTCGGCTTTAATTCTTTATGCAAAAATTTTGCAGCAATGGAGGATGTTGTTCCCCCGCAAACAATGTGTTTTCCTTCTTTGGAGAAGAAAAGTGACATCATGCGTCCGGCATCGTCCCTGTTTGACGGAGGACCGAACAAAATATTTACCGGTGCCCTTTTGCGAATTTTCACAACGCATGCAGTCGCGTCATCACCGGGTTTTTCATCGTACAGTTTATAACATTCGTCAATTAAAATCGTAGCAAGAGTTTTTGCCGTAAACTCGCCGAACATTAGCGGAGACAAGAAATCTATTATATCCTGTCTTTTCCAGCCGAAATTATAAGCAATTCCTATTCCTGCGTGAGGGCATCCGTCGCTCATAGCGATAATCGTGTCGTTTTCCTGAAGTTTTATGACCGACTTATAAACTTTTTTGCCGTCTATATTCATCTCGGTTTTCGGATAATCATAAATTTCATTATTTCTGAAAAATATAATCAAGGGATTGTCGTACTGAATGAGTTCCGCGTTTTCATTGTCTATCAAATGAATAATCGTGAACGTAGAATACGCAACTCCTCTTACCGAGCATATAGGTAAAGTTGCCGCAATAGTAGAAACACATTCTTCAAGAGGAATTCCGGACGCCAGCATTGTTGAGATGATTTTTGAAGTTAGAGTTGAAAGTATACTTGCCTTAACTCCACTTCCAAGCCCGTCAGCAAGAACGATTACAGATGAATTTTCATCCTGCTCAACTATATCAATATGGTCTCCGCATAGTTGCTCTCCGAAATGATTTACACTTTTATAACCGATATCTGCGCACAAATTATTCACTTGAAATCGTCTCCTTGAGTTTTGTTAGAGCAATTTTGGTTTCTGCGGCAGTTTCTCCGAGCAATGATGCGATTTCCTGAACTATTCTCATTTGCTTATCAACAACCTTGTCCGCGGTTTCAACAGTCTGGCGGCTGATAGATTCTTTCTTCTCGCGGATTTTTTCCTCATCTGTTATGTCACGCATAATGCAGATAATGATTTTATATTCCTTATCGTAAAAAATAGTTTCCTCAACATACTTTTCATATTCCGCAAGATACATCCGCTTATTTTTTATGTTTTTGCCGTTTCCGAGCACATCCATGAAAGGTTTTGGATCCAAAATACGCACGACCGCGTCTCCGAGGATATCTCCGGAACTGTGCAGGTTCATAATTTTAAGAGCAGCTGCGTTTATTTGCTGAACTTCAAGGCTTTCGTTAAGAACGATAAGTCCGTTAGGGGTATTTTTAACAATGTTATCCGAAAAACCTTCCGCCCTGTCTTTAAGATACGGCAGGCACATGGAAATTTCAGCTTTGCCCTGAAGTATGGCAACAGCCTTATCACGGCATGTATTGTAGCCGCATGAACCGCAGTTCAGTTCATCGGAAGGCTTGAATTTTCCCATTTGATGAAGAACTTCGGTTATTTCAGACTCAGACGGAGTCTGAAGTTTCTTATCTATCACAGTAAATACTTTTCTAAGTTGCAGGCTGTCCGGCTGATCAACAACAAAATCATGACTGCCCGCAAAATCTGAAACCGCCATATAATCTTTTATAGGGCTTCTGTGAAATTTTTCCATTACAGGACCGCCAACGCAGCTTCCCGCGCAAGCCGACATTTCAATGAAACATTTATGTATCTTGCCGCTTTCGATATCCTTTAGAGCAGCAATACAGTTTTCAACGCCATCAATTGCCATATATGTATATTCCGGATCTCTGTGCGTCATTGTTTTAAGCACTCCGCCGGTAGTGGGAAAAAATCTTGCAAGACTATTATCGTTATTGTCTTTTTCAGACTTCAATTCTATATTTTCTTCTTTAAACCACTTTGTAAGTTCATCAAAAGTAAGCACTGAATCAACAATGCCTTCATAATACTCTGCCTCATCTTTTTTTGCAACGCAAGGACCTATAAACACCGTTTTTGCCTTGGGATTTTTTTCTTTTATCTGCTTGCAGTGCGCCTGCATCGGAGATAAAATATCTGCAAGATATGAAAGTTCGGCAGGAAAATATTTCTGAATAAGCAAATTTATACTATGACAGCACGAGGAAATAATAATATCCCTTTTTTCCTCGCTGATAAGCCGTTCATACTCATTTTTTACAATTGTAGCTCCTATCGCAGTTTCTTCCGCATCGGCAAACCCCAGTTTTTTCAGCGCTTCACGCATAGAATCTATGCCGATGCCTTCGTAGTTTGCAACAAACGACGGAGCAATGCTTGCATATACAGGCGCTCCGCTTTGCAAAAGAACTTTTACTTTTTCTGTTTCATCAACAATTTGCTTTGCGTCCTGAGGACATACAACAAAACATTGCCCGCAAAGTATACATTCGTTGCCTATAATATACGCTTGATTTCCGGAAAAACGGATAGACTTAACAGGACAATGGCGGATACATTTATAACAATTTTTGCAGTTCGACTTTTTAAGAGTCAAGCAGTTTGCCATAATTATCCCTCCTTATGTTCAAGTTTTGAAACTACATTTTCTTCGAAAAAATCTTTAAATTTTTCCTTAGTTACTCCCGTAAAAATTTCATCATCTATTACAACAGTTACACCTGTTCTGTTACACTTGCCGGTGCAAAAGCAACCGGCAAGCGTAATTTCAGCGTCAAGTCCTCTTTTTGAAATCTCATTTGTAAAAAGTTCCACAAGGTCATGTGATCCTTTTATGTAGCATGATGAACCTACGCATATTTCTATTAACAATTTATTTCACCACGCTCATAACATTGTCAGCAAAAAACTTATTTACGGAATCCGGATTTACGGAATAAAATTTGTCGTCAACCGTAACGCAAACACCTTTCTGACATTTACCCATGCAAAAAGTTCCCGCAAGTTCAACTTTATCGCAGAGATTGTTCTCGGAAATCAGATACTGCAGTTGTTCCACAACTTGCCTTGAACCTTTTATATGACAGGATGAGCCAATACATACCGTTATTTTCATTTTGCGATATTCTCCCTTTGTAAAACTTATTTTTAATTTATTATTCGTAATCGACAACGTCTATCCATGAATTCAAAAATTCACGTTCTTTTTCATTGCCTTTAACAGTCTGAGAAGCTGCAACGATAGGCATCCACTTCTGAACATACTGCATTGCGGTATCGCTCTTTTTGCAGAACAAATCAAGATATTTCTTTGCGCCCTCAATATCTCCGTTAAGCCAGAAAAGAAGGTATGTTCTGGCAGCGTCTGCAGAAGCGTTTCCCTGAGTTGCATGCGACCAGTCGAGGATATATGCGGTACCGTCGTCTTTTATAAGAATATTTGACGGGTTGAAGTCTCCGTGGCAAAGTTTATTATGTTTGGGCATTCCGTGAAGCCTTGTATGCAATTCATATCTTATTGTTGCCGAGAGGTCGGTCTGACTTATTTTACTGTCCATCTTATCTTTTAGTTTATTTAACTGCGGACATTTTTTGCTGTGCATCTCAAGTTGAAGATTAACAAACAATTCCATGTACTCGTCATATTTATCGGGGTTCTCCGCCATAAGACGATCAAGGGTCTTTCCGGGTATATATTCGGAAACAATAGCCCATTTGCCGTCTATTACCGTAACGGCCTCGATTTTCGGAATATTAAGGCCTGTTTCTTCAACACGTGCCTGATTTAATGCTTCATTCAAAATATCGGCTTTTGAAAAATCTTCGTTAAATACTTTCATGCACAAATCTCCGTCACGATAAATTGTTTTATTGTTTCTGACCGCAATAATTCTGTCAAGTTTCATAACTTTACAACCTGCCTTTCTGCATCTACCTTAAAATCAGTTTTTGGACTTTATCGGAGCTGTTGTTTCTTTGTAACGTTTTCCGTAATAAGCGTCAAGATACATTTGTTTTATTTCGCTCATAAGCGGATAACGAGGATTTGCTCCTGTGCACTGGTCGTCAAATGCCTGTTCAGTCATCTCATCAAGTCTGTCAAGGAAGTTCTTTTCATCAATGCCGTAATCTTTTATAGTCTTCTTGATTCCTACCCTTTCCTTAAGGTCGTTTACCGCTTTTATCAAGTTTTCAAGTTTCTCCGTGTCATTCTTTCCGGAAATACCCAAAGCAGTTGCAACTTCAGCATAGCGCGCAAGCGTATGAGGATGATCGTACTGTGAGAATGTTCCCATTTTTGCAGGCGTTTCGCATGCGTTGAATCTGAGAACATATTCGATCATAAGTGCGTTTGCAACACCGTGAGGCAAATGGTGGAATGCACCGAGTTTATGCGCCATGGAATGACAAACTCCAAGGAATGCGTTTGCAAACGCCATACCTGCCATAGTTGCCGCATTTGCCATTTTTTCTCTTGCTTCTATGTCGTGCTGTCCGTCGTCGTATGCTCTCGGAAGATATTTGAAAATTACTTTAAGCGCTTGTATTGCAAGGCCGTCAGTGTAATCGGTTGCCATAACCGAAGCGTACGCTTCCAAAGCATGAGTTACGGCGTCAATACCGGATGCTGCAGTAAGTCCTTTAGGTGCCGACATATGGAAATCAGTATCAATTATTGCCATTTTAGGCAAAAGTTCATAATCGGCAAGAGGATATTTTACTCCGGTTTTTTCATCTGTAATAACCGCGAACGGGGTAACTTCGGAACCTGTTCCGGCAGATGTCGGAACTGCTATGAAGTATGCCTTCTCGCCCATTTTCGGGAAAGTATATACTCTCTTTCTTATATCTATGAATCGCATTGCCATATCCATAAAATCTGCTTCCGGATGCTCATACATAACCCACATTATTTTTCCGGCGTCCATTGCGGAACCGCCGCCGAGGGCGATTATGCAGTCAGGCTCAAACGCTCTCATCTGCTTTGCGCCTTCCATTGCGCAGCCAAGCGTTGGGTCAGGCGCAACATCGAAGAATGTTGTATGAACAATTCCCATTTCGTCAAGTTTGTCGGTGATCGGTTTTGTGTATCCGTTATGATATAAGAAACTGTCTGTTACGATAAACGCTCTCTTTTTATTCATTACATTTTTAAGTTCGCTTAATGCTACCGGCAGACAGCCTTTTTTAATATATACC
>CAKSDR010000059.1 GCA_934446095.1 uncultured Eubacteriales bacterium
CCTTGGTATGGTTGGAGGAATTCTTGCTCTTGTTCCCTCGGCAAAAGTAGGTCATATAGGTCTTTACCGTGACCATGAAACGCTTGAGCCTCATGAATACTACTGCAAACTTCCGGAAGATATAAACAATCGCCTTGTTGTTCTTCTTGACCCCATGCTTGCAACCGGCGGTTCAGGTTCAGCTGCCGTTAAATTTATAAAAAATCACGGCTGCAACAACATAAAATTCATGTCTATTCTTGCAGCTCCCGAAGGAATCGAAAGACTTTCAAAAGAACATCCGGACATTCATATTTACTGCGGACATGTTGACGAAAGACTCAACGAAAAAGGATATATTGTACCGGGTCTCGGAGATGCCGGAGACAGAATATTCGGAACTTTATAATCTGTTCTATTACAAAAAGGCTTCCGTTGAATTTCTTCGGACAGCCTTTTATATATAAAATTTATTTTTAAGGATGCAAAAAATGTCACTTATATTACCGGAAAACTATAAATCTCTTTTAAATATACGCCAAACCGAAGTCGCAATCAAAAAAGTTAAGGATTTTTTCGAAAGAGATCTTGCAATACAGTTGAATCTCACCCGTGTTTCAGCTCCCTTGTTCGTAAAATCGTCTTCAGGCTTAAACGACACTTTAAACGGCGTTGAAAGACCTGTGCAATTCGATATAAAATCAGAAAAAGAAAACGTTGAAATAGTACAATCGCTTGCAAAATGGAAAAGATTTGCTTTAAAACATTACGGCTTTGAACATGGAGAAGGCTTATATACCGATATGAACGCTATACGCCGTGACGAGGAACGGGATAATCTTCATTCGGTTTTTGTTGACCAATGGGACTGGGAAATGATAATCAGCAAAGACGAAAGAAATATTCAGACCCTGAAAAGCGTTGTTAAAAAAATTTATGCGTCATTAAGACATACCGAAATTTACATCGCTCAAGACTATGAATTTGCCCACAAACTTCTGCCGGAAGAGATCTTCTTTATTACGACGCAGGAACTTGAGAATTTATATCCCAACCTTTCTCCGAAACAGCGCGAATATGAAATTGCAAAAAAACACGGCGCCGTATTTCTTATGCAGATAGGAGGCAAGTTGAATTCCGGAATCATCCACGACGGACGCGCTCCGGATTACGACGACTGGTCTTTAAACGGCGACATTATTGTATATTATCCCGTATTGGATATAGCATTTGAACTTTCTTCGATGGGTATAAGAGTAGACGAAGAAACACTGCGTAAACAACTTTCCGAAAGAAACTGTTCCGAAAATGAAAACCTTCCGTTCCAAAAGGCACTTTTAAACGGCGAACTTCCTTACACCATCGGAGGCGGCATAGGTCAGTCAAGAGTATGCATGTATTTCTTACGAAAAGCTCATGTGGGAGAGGTTCAGTCGTCCGTATGGTCTAAAGAAGACATTGAACTTTGCCATAAACACGGCATTGAATTATTATAATTATTCTAATTATTATAATTATTATAAAAAAAGCAGCGTCAATTTTTGTCGCTGCTTTTTGTTTTTTCAAAATCAACTGTTTTTGCTCTTTGTTTTTCTTTATTTTTAAAAACCCTTCCGGCATTTTCATACATTTCATACGAATCCGGCGTTGCCTTTTTTACGACAATATCAACTCTGTATAAATCGTTTTCACGATTTCTTGCTATTGCAACTTTAACAAAAAAATCTCCGTCAGTCTTGCATGAAAAAATATTATAATATCTCGACGGATTTTCCCTTTTATATCCGTGCGATTCTGCGAAAAAACAATTGCATACAGGGCACACAAGTTCTGAAGAACATTGTTTTGATGATAAAATTTCTTTATGTCCAGAAAACTTGCCAAAAAATCTGCTTTTTTTATATCCTTCTTCCCTGCTTTTGCCCTTTACGTAATTGCAATGTTCAATCCCCTTTTTTATGTCAAGTTTCTGACATATTAAAGAAGTATAATATGCGTCGTTCAGAGCGTTATGAAATTCTCTTTCCGGTACAATATTAAAATACTGAATTGCCGTTGAAAGCGCTTTTTGATTGGAACCTGTGCCTGTTTGATTATTGTAAATGACCTGTATATTGTACCATCTTTTTGTCCACGACTTATCAAGCCCGTGCATCTGCAAATTCTGATTCAGTATATCGATATCATCATATCCCCATGTAAGAAAAATAGCCTCGTCGCCGCACCATTCCCTGAATTTTTTGCAAACCTTGGAAAATTCTTCAGCATGTTCAAGGTCTTTTTCGGAAATTCCCGTAAGTTCTTTTACCTTAAAATGCAGCGTTTTATAATATATCGGCTTTACAACACAGTCAAAACTGTCAGCAATACTAAAATCATCATTCAGTCTAAATGCGCCTATCTGAATTATTTCGCCGGCAAACGGCTTAAAAGTATCTCCGACAAACACGGGGGTTTTGCTCATGTTTTGGTTCCATTCAAGATCCAAAATTATATAATTCATATTTTCTCCGTCATTTTTTTTGATTTAATAGTTCTATTGCAATTTCAGCATTTTTATAGGCAAGCGCTTTCATGCCGTCATGTATTTCGGATAAATTCTCCGAGATGTCCTTGTAATTTTCAAATATGCAGTCAATATACCCTGCCGCCTTTTCACAATTTATATCTGAAGCGTCAACGTTAAAATTATAATTTGAATTTTTATAAATATAATCAAGAAAGCCTTTTACCTTAGGATCATAAATGATACCGATAGTAGGAACATTAACGCCGGTTGAAAATATAAGCGTATGAAGTCTCATGCCGAAAATAAACTGCATATTTTTTATAATTCCCACGGTTTCTTCAAATCCATACCTGTTTTTTATGATATAACCTTTGCAGTTCAATCCCGAAAGTATCTTTTCCGAAAACTTGATGTCATCCAGGTACTTCATCGGAATAAACACAGGAATAAGATTATACTTTTTATTGCAATAATCGATTATGCCGGAAACTTTGGCGCAGAAATCATTGTCATTTCCCGACCATTCGCGCACAGATATTCCAAAATATTTTCCATCCGGAATGTCTTCGTCTTTTAATATCTTAAGAACTTTTGCGTCAGAACACGGCGATACTGCCACTGCAGGGTCAAATGTTACCTCAATATTAGGATTTTCAATCCCGAGTTTTTTGATTTCACAAAAACTCATCTCATCGCGCAATGTTATATAATCGGCATTTTCAAGAGCCTGCGCCGCCTTGCCATAGTTTTTTTTCATGAGCGGACCTATTCCGTTAGCATATACAAAAACCTTATTTCCGGCCCTTTTTGCAAGTTTCATTACAAAAATATAATACCAGAGCGATTTTGAACTTGTCGCGTCCTGAATAAGGCTTCCGCCGCCGTTTATAAGCATGCGCGAGTTTTCGAGCGTCTTTTTGACAGAAGAATATGAAAACCTGTTTGTGCTGTCAACTCTGTACCTATTTTTAGTATTTTTAGGTCTTGCCGACAACACGGCAATTCTTAAATAATCTCCTCCTGCCTTTTTCAGATCTTTGATTATTTCATATAAAAGCGCGTCATCCCCTATATTATTAAATCCGTAATAACCCGAAAGCACGGCGTCGTATCTGTACGGGCTTTTGGAATCGGAAATAATAGCGTTATATATATTAACATGCGTCTGCGCAAGATTTTCATCCGAAAAATTTTCTGTTGCCCAATCATACAAGGCTTCGCCGTATTTTTGTGCCGTACCTCTATCATTGATTAAGCATATAAGTTTGTCTGCAAAATCGGCGGGATCTTCATTTTCAAATAAAAGTCCGGTTTTTTTATCTATAATAAGGTCGTCAATTCCGCCCACATGCGAACTTACCGTAGGCTTTTTCAGTCTTGCTCCCTCCATGAGAACATATGGAAAACTTTCACAGCGTGACGTCAATGTGTTAATGTCAATAAAATTAATAAAACTGTAAATATCGTCGATAAATCCGCAAAAAATAATATTATCCGATATACCGAGTTCTTCCGCAAGTTTTCTGAGGTTTTGTTCGCCATCACCTGTTCCGGCAATAATAAATTTCACATTGCTGCATTTATCAAGAACCTCTTTTGCACCGCGTACAAATATATCATGTCCCTTTACATGGTCATGCCGTCCTATAATTCCCACATAAGTACAGTTCTTGTCATATTCAATTCCTATACGTTTTGCGAATTCTTCTTTTTCACAAAAACTTATATCGCTGTTATAGTTCATGCCGTTGTATACCGTGAAAATAGAATTCGGGCGTACATTTCTTTTTATAAGCATATCCTTGAAATTTGATGAAACAGCAATATAATAATCAAGTTTTTTTAATGAAAGTACATTCAGTGAAGTATACAGAAGTCTTTTATAAAAACCGTCAAAATCAAGAAGATAATCACTGTGTATAGTTGTAACGCAAGGCAGTTTCATACCGCGTCTTTTAAGCTGCGCAACAATAAAATTTGCTCTTGCGCCATGGCTGTGCACGACATCATAACCGCATGCCAATATTTCCTCAAGTCTTTTAAGGACAGACATATCGAATCTGTTTTTTTGTTCAATAAGTTCGCAGTCAACGTCTGTTTTTGAAAGTTCGTCATAAAAAACGCCTTTTGTAAAACAAACCAACTTCACATCTATTTTTTTGGACAATACTCCGAGCAGCGCAAACACATGAGTTTTTGCCCCGCCCGTATCTCCTCCGCTTATAAGCTGAAGAACTTTCATCTTTTGAACCTTCCATTATAAATCAGTATTTTTTTGCTTATACGCAATGCGGCAAAGCATATTCCCATACAAACAAAAAATGCAAACATTACTCTCGGATAAAACCAGCAGTATTCAAAACAGCCTATTACCATAATTCCGGAAACGCCCGCAGTGCCGGCAATCAAAATATTTTTCATGTCTGAATTTTTTGTTTTTTCTTCACCAACGCATGAATTTTTTATAAAGCAATAATTAAACCATAAATATGCCGCAAGGCACAATATTCCGCCTTCAATAAGCATCTCCATAATCTGCATATGTGAATGAGGCGCAATGGCAGAGGTACCGACAGCATACGGAGGATATACTGCTTTAAAGGCTCCGGAACCTATTCCGATTCCCGTAAACCAGTATTTTTTAAGCATTTCAAGACAACCCGTCCAAATATCTACCCTGTATGAACTTGACGAATCCGAAAGGTTGCCGATTGTTAGAATTCTGTTGAGTATACTTTGAGGAAGCAAAGGAATCATGCATATTGCTCCGAAAGCAAGAATCGGCAGCAATTTGTAATTATACAGTGCAATAAACACGATTACAGACACAAAAAATGCAATCCAGCCCGAACGCGAATATGTCAAAAGAAGCGCCGCCATCGGTAATGCCATTGAAAGCGTTGCAAAAAATTTTGCCGTTTCGTTTTTGAGATTAAGAATATACGCCGCACAAAGCGGTATAAACAAAGTCAAAACCTCGGCGAAATTATTCGGGTTTCCGAGAGTTCCGAAAACTCTGCCCGGCATATGCGCATTAAGTTTCAGGTCGGTAAGCGAAGCGTCCGCCTTAATACCGGTAATTCTTTGGAAAATTGCAAGCACCGACATTACCATAAGCGAACAATATATGAAAAACAAAAGCCGCTGCATTTTTTCATAACTGTATACAGAGCCGTAAATGCAAAAGCAAATAAGATACGATGTTACGAAAAATGCCATAGTTCTTATGCTGTCGGAAACATCATACGATATAACGATGCCCAAAACAAGTGACGCAAAGAACAAAATCAGAGAAAAAGGTATTTTCAAAAAGTTTTTTCCTACATCTCTTTCGGAAGCATATTCGGCAATATACAACACGCACATTGCAAGCGCCATTATAAGCGCATATGTATTGTTCCATAAATCATGAGGAACGGAAAACATTATGAATATTAAAATAGGCATAGAATTTTTAAAACTGAAAAAGAACGAATTCTTAAGAGAAGTTTTCAAAATCTTATATGTCACGCTATTTTTAAAATATGCATAAAATTTCCTTGACAACAAGAAGAAAAATCCGAATATTGAATTAAAAAATTTATAAAACAATGAGGTTTCGGTAAAATTTTCGCTTGAACCGAGTTTTAACAAAAATTTTCTGAAGCAACTGTCTTTATAAGCGTCTATCAAATATGACAAGACTGCAAGCATAAATCTGTAAACTACGCTGTTTGTTATAAAGTGATAAACAGTTTTTGCAGCCCTTATACATATACTGCTATTATACATATTTTGCACCCGCAATTACTGCTGCTCGCCGCGCTTTACGCTTATGTCATATACACGAAGATATAATTTTGCATCTCCGGCCCTCAGCGTAAAAGTATGACCAACTCCATATTTTTCGCCTGAGATCAAAGCGCCGTTACCGGTTCTTACTCCCTGAACTTCGCCTGTTATTATCATTGACACAAATCCTTCGCGCGTAGATTTTACATATTCACCCTCGGAGTTTGTGCCATACGAAACGGAATCATCTGTTTCAACTTTTGTAACATTGCCGAGATTTACATTTGCCGAGTCATCATACAAAGGCGAGCCTATGTAAACCTTGTCTGCAACAAACTTGTCCGCTTCTTCTATATAATATTTCATAACAAGCGTCTGGGTTTCGGTTTCTGCCTTCTTTGTAAAGTATGATTTTCCCACAACGACTGCAGCAAAAACCAATGCCAGAATGACAATAAGATCAATAATATTTATCTTACCGAATAATCTTCCTTTTTTGTCCAACATTTTAAAAATCTCCTTTTAATTCAAAACTTCTCTGTATACTTCATATATATCAGAGAGCAATTTTTCAAGATTAAATTTTTCTTTTACTGTCTTTATTGCATTATCGGAATAAAGTTTATATTTTTCTTTATCCTCAACAAGCCCAAGTATTGCTTCGGAAGTCATTTTTGCATCTCCGTATTCAACAAGTTCGCCGCACGGCAAAGACTTGTTTATAATATCGGGGTTGCCTCCTATATTTGTGGCAATAACGGGAAGTCCGAATCCTAAAGCTTCAAGTATTGCAAAACTCAAAGCTTCGTTGCACATTGCGGAATTTATGAACATATCGGATCCTGCAAGAATGTTCTCGGAATCCTGTCTGTAACCCAATTGAAAAACAGTATCTGACAGCAGAAGTTCTTCTTTCTTCTTTTTGATCTCGTCAAAAAGTTCGCCGTCGCCTGCAATTATAAGCGCCAATTTTCTGTCGGTAAGTTTTTTAAGCGCGGCAAAACTGTCAAGCAGATAAGACAGTCCTTTTTCTGGGGCATATCTTGCAAGCGTACATATGACAAACGTATCGTTATCTATTCCGAGTTCTTCTCTTATTGTAGATTTTGTATTTTTTTCCTCATAATATATTCCGTTAAAAATAACCGTTATTTTTGATTTGCATACGCCGTTTTTAATCATCAGTTCCTTGCCGTAGTTGCACACCGAAATAATTTTATTGTCGAAGCGCGTGAAAATCATATTAAGTATTTTCCATGAAAATCCGGTCTTTAAGGTAAGATGGCACGTATTTACCACTTTGATTTTAGGATTGAATATTTTCGACAGTATAGCAATAAAATTTTCTCTCGGATATTGAGTATGTATAATGTCTATCTTGTTTTCTTTGCAGAAATCAGAGAGAGTTTTTGCGGCTTTTATGTCAAACGGATTTTTCATTTCAAGTTTCAAAGACAGTATGCCGAGTTCTTTCATCTGTTCCGACAAAAGTCCGTCAATATTATAAGCAAAAAAACACTTGTCGTTGTTTTTATTAAACGCCTTGACAAGATTCAAAACATATTTTTCCGTACCGGCTTTTCCGGCAAAGTTTATTAAATACAATATTTTCATTTTAAGTTTCTCCGTTAATAT
>CAKSDR010000060.1 GCA_934446095.1 uncultured Eubacteriales bacterium
TCAAATCCGTCCATATCAAAAGACTGTACCAAATAATCGGTGCTCTTTCCGTACTTTGTCAAAAGAGCCTGAATTTCATACTCGTTTCCGAGTCCCCAGTTTCCGACTTTTCCTTCATCTGCGGCAGATATAATGCGTTCTTCATCCGTCATATTTGCTTTTAATGTATCCGATGCTTTTTCCTTGCTTCCGCAGCCGGTGAACATCGAAATAATCAATGCTGTTATTGTTAACAATCCTAATATTTTTTTGGTTTTCATTTTAATTCCTTCTTTCTTTGTATTTAATATTTATATACATTAAAGAAAAACTTTTAAGTGTTTCTTTTCTTTAAATATATACCCTCTATTGCCAAGAGAAGTACAAACAGTACAATTCCTATAATACATGCAACCGCAATATATGCCCATGCCGTCGAATACTGTGCGATAAGAATATTTTCACGGATTTGCCTGCCGACTCCGGCTCGGTATTCCGCGAAGTATTCGCTTACAAGCGCCGTGATAACGCTTGACGGAACGCTTACCTTTAATGCCGTGAATATATACGGAATACTGTTCGGTAATCTTAATTTTAAAAATACAGTCCTTTTATCCGCCGCATATGATTTCATTAAATCAAGCGAAAACGGTTTCAGTTCGGTAAGACCGCGGTATGCGTTGATACTCATGGACGCCATACACATAAGCGTTACAACAATTATCTTTGCAACCGTACTTCGAACTGACGCGTCGGAACTTACGTCCTTTGTCCAGTTCATAATAACGGGTGCCATGGCGACTATCGGAATTGCATTAAATGCCGATATAACCGTAAGTCCGCCTTTGCCGAATCTCGGTGAAATTGTTGCTCCGATTGCGGCTGCATATCCAAGCAGCGAGCCTAACAACAAACCAATTATTATAACGAACATCGAGGCTCCGACATTAGGCATTATCTTATCTGTGTTGTCTGCAATAATGCTGAATATGCGTGTCGGATATGGCAATATGTATTCATCTGTTTTCAGTAGTTTATGCAAAAAGCCGTTTTGCCACATTCCGACAATTAAAATACCGAATATTAACGGATAAAGAATTGATGTGATAGAGTCAATCCGTTTTTTTATCATGCAAATCACTCCTTTCCCGATTTAGTTTTCCTTTTGTAAGGGCATAGGATATATTCCAAAAGGCCCATTACCGAAAAGCTGAGTATTCCGATTATAGCGCTGAAAAATACAATCTGCCAAAAAACATATCTTGTCATTGCACCCTTGAGTGCTTGCGATAACAAGCATCCGAGTCCGACTCCACCCTGAAGCGTGTCAACAAGAATGGATGCTGTGATTGCCATAGGCGCCGAAATTTTTAAGCCTGTAAAAAAGTACGGAACGCACGCCGGTATCATTGTCTTAATATACATCTGAAATTTGTTCGCCGCATATGAATACATAAGTTCATGCTTTTCACGGCTCACTGATTTGAATCCGGCAAGAGTATTTGTTGCAACCGGGTAAAACGTCAGTATTGCCGCTATTACAACACGGCTCATCGTTATATCGCCGGTAATAGCGTTTATAATCGGTGCCATTCCCAAAATCGGTATCATCTGAATCAGCATAAGATATGGAAAAGCAATTTTTTCAATCGGCTTCCACAGGCTCATCAAAAGTGCAAGTATAAAACCGCATGCAATTCCGATAATGTATCCGATACCGGCACGGGACAGTGTTGCCGCCGCATTTATCATTACCATTTGAATTGCTGTCTGCCCGCCGTTGATCGTTCTTTTGCTGATAACCGATTCAATTATTCCCGAAAGGTGCGGCAAAATATTTTCTGGAGTTCTCTTTGTTGCCGCAACAACGAATGCGAATATTTCCCAAACCGCAATAATAAGAATAATCCATACAATCGTCATGAAATATTTCTTATCGGCAAGTTTTTTTATGCCTTTCATCAGTATCACCTCCAAACAAATTATACGCCTTCAAAACTGTTTCTGACTTTCGCAATAAGTTCGGTAAATTCCGGTGTGCTTTTCATTTCCATCGTTCTCGGTCGCGGCAGGTTTATATCAACCACCGCCGAAAGTCTGCCCGGGTGCGGTGAGAGCACGCACACCTTATCGGATAGGAAAACCGATTCCTGAATGTTATGAGTTACAAATACAATTGTTTTGTTTGTCTTTCTCCAAATCTTTAAAAGGTCAATATGTAATTTCTCTCTTGTAAACTCATCAAGTGCGGAAAACGGCTCGTCCATAAGAAGAATTTCCGGCTGAATTGCAAGTGCTCTCGCAATTCCGACTCTTTGCTGCATACCGCCCGAAAGCTGATGCGGATAATGGTTTGCAAACTCGGTAAGTCCGACAAGTTCAAGCATTCTATCCGCCCGTTCACTTTGTTCTTTGAGCGGAACGTGCATTATTTCAAGCGGAAGCATAATATTTTTCTTTACAGTCCGCCATTCATAAAGCACCGCATTCTGAAATACAATTCCGTATCTTCTCTTCAATCTCGCATCGTGAGGACTTTCACCAGATATTTTAATATCACCCGATGACGGCGTAAGCAAGTCGGCAATAATTCGGAGAAGTGTCGTCTTACCGCATCCGGAGGGACCTACCAGCGAAACAAAATCACCTTTTTCTATATCGAGTGTAACACCCGTTAAAGCAGTTACATCTCTGCCATCATTTGTGCGATAGACCATTCCTATATCTTTTAACATGATTTCTGTATTATTGATCGCTGCCATATATAACACACTTCCTTTTTGATATAAAATAAAGCGACAGACAAAACTGTCCCATACGAGACGTCTTTGTCTGTCGCTTTTCTTTGCAAGAATTATTATGGCGTTATTATAACTTAAAATTTATTTGCTGTCAATGCATTTTTTGCAATTTGTTGTTCAGACACAAAAACTTGTTCCATAATATGTGCCAAAGCACATATTATGGAACAAACATAAGAATTACAAATTGTATATTCTCTTGATTTTAATTCAGCAATGATTTCAGAATAATCATCGCAGTGAATTTTCAGCCTTGCGGCTTCAACTGCCTTTGCGTTTTTTCACTTATCCGCAAAATTTATGACATACCGGCAATGAATCATTGTACTGCGTAATTTTTCAAGCGTTTCCGCAACGGCGGGCAAAGTGCGTTTAACAGCCTCCGTCAACTTCTTTTTCCGTTTTTTAATTTCACGCAAAATACGGTTGTCCTCTTTGATTTGCCGATTTAATTCGCACCGCTCGGAAATGCCGCCTTTTTTCTCAATTATCCTTGCAGAAATCCCCTCATAAATTGTCGGCAGTTCATCAATGCCCCTTGCTTTATGACTTCGGTGGTCGATACGATTTTCCGATTTTGCAAGTTCAAGATATTTATTTGAAATGTCCGCCCAACTTTTTCGCCATATCTGCAACTGCTCCTTGATGTTCCAACGCTCCGTTATGGGATTTTGTCTATGGGATTTTGTCTGCCGTAGCGTGTGCTTTTCGGGTATTTTGAAACACGCTCCAACCCCTCCACTTTTGACGGCGGCATATATACTTTCTTTTTCCCGACAAAATACTGATATTGTTTTTTCCAGCCGTCAGCCTGTGCAGACTTAAACTCCGTTGATGTAAACCCCCGTTCCTCGCCGTTTTTAACGCACAAATATTCTTTTTCGGTTTTGCTCTGCCACTTGCCGTTTTTGTCAAGCGGTCGGACTGTCAGCATGTTCTTCCTGTGGGAAAGCAACACCTTTTGCTACAACCTTATTTCAAATGCGAATCATAGTCTTTATATCATTTTCTTTGTATTTTCTGATTTCCATATCTAACTTCTAAACTTATACATTATCACGCTATATTTGCTAAATATTTTTACCTTGACATTCCAATTTGTGTAAGATCATTATATTATAAACCGTACCCAAAATCAACCTTTCAAGCGCACCAATTCAGTCATTGCTTTTTTAAAAAACCGAAAAAAGAACTATTTGCCAATCCGATTTCACGTGAAAATCCGAAATGGACATTTGCATTTTTGATTTTTGTTTCTTTAATAGAGTAAGAAAAAAGAGAAACATGAATAAAACCCGAGATAATCTCGGGTTTTATGATCGGTATTTTTTAAGATCGTAAACTTAACTTCACATTCATTATAGCAGCATACGATTATTCCCTTTTGCATCACAACATATTAACAAAACAAGATATTTTTTAATTTCAAACTCGCCTTTGGGAGATTGCTCTTTACTTCTTCGCTTTTCACTATTACTTTCCAAAAATTGATACTAAAAATTTAAGTGACAGTAAAAAGGCAATAAGTAAAAATCCGCACACAATTGTGTGCGGATTTTTTGGAAGAGCCGAATGGTTTAGATGCCATTTATTGAATTTTTTGTCATTGATTATCTGTTCTATATGATCGAAAAAATTAACGGAATCGTTATACAAGAAAGCAAATGAGAAATCACCGCCATACCTGCTGCAACCGTTGTGTCCTTACCAAGTGCACTCGGAATAACAATAGTATTGAGCCCTAGAGGCATTGCAAGGGAACAAAGTGCACAGATATAGGTTGTTTCAGGAATTCTGAAAAAAGATGCCACTGCTATGAAAAGGACAGGCATAATAATAAGCCTTATCGTCGAAACAATATAAATTCTTACATTTAAAAAAGTTTTTTTCAGGGATATTGATGATACAACCACTCCGGTAAGAATCATTGCAACGGGCGACATACAGTCCCCTGATACATCAATAAGCGACACAATCCACTTTGGAAGATTTATATTCAGAAGTCCGATTACCATACCGATAAGCATCGCAATAAACATCGGGTTAATAAAGGATTTCAGCGATTCCTTAAAAGTTTGTTTTTTCCCTGAATCTGCAATAAGAAGTCTTGGAACGCCCCAGAGATATATCAAAATCCACAAAGGCAATGTAAAAATCAGATATTCAAAAAAAACATCGGGAAACAGGCTGCTTACAACGGCATTTCCCATAAACCCGAAATTAGAAAAGGAAAGACCGTATGTATAAATTTTCTGAATATACTTATCTTTTGTAACCAATTTGGAAACCAAAATTGCAAAAGGGATTGCAATACACACTATTATAAAACTTACGGATAACAGTTTCCACGCAGCACCAATTCTCTCTATGGTAAAGTTTTCGATAAATGTTCCCATAACAAGTGCAGGTATAAAAATTGTGTTTTCCAGTTTTGATAAAACCGTGGCTGAATTTTCAGGTAATACTTTAAGTTTAACAAGTATGTACCCTATAACAATAAATCCAAAAAGGAAAGCTATCTGATTTAATGTAGTTAAAAAAACACTCATACATTTTCATCGCATACGAGCGATTTTCCCTCCCATTCTTTCGCCGGGGCAACCCCCATAATATCAGCTATTGTCGGTGCTATATCAAGAATACTTACCCCTCTAATCTCTCTGCCGGGCACAAATTGAGGGCCATAAAAAAACATTGGTATCGTCATATCCTCATCCATATCACTTCCATGTGCTCTATCATGCCCGCCGTGATCGGCTGTTACAATTACGGTGTATTCTCCGTTTGTTTCTTCAATCACTCTTTGAACATTGCTGATTGCACGGTTAATATAATCAAGGTATACAGCACTCATCCATCCATTATCATGTCCGCCCTTTTCATCTGTTTCAACCATATAAAGAAATACAAAGTCAGGCTTTGCTACCTTAATATAGCTCAGTGCCCTGTCGGTTAACATTGCATCAGTATGATCAAATGAATACGCATTTGTATATCCGGCTTCCTTAAGAGACTCCGGTCTTGATACATCTCGAAGAGGCTCCCAACCATAATACATAGCAGATACCTTATCTGCGCTTTTTAACTGTTCAAACAAACCGCTAATCGGTCGCACCTGCGGCATATATGTATTAGTGGTCGTTCCGTGTCTTTCCGGTGGAACGCTATGAAACATTGACATATGGCAAGGAAGTGTAACAGATGGAAATACTGTTCTTGCATCAAAAGTATAAGATGCCATTTTCTTTAGCTCATCAACATAAGGATTATTACATTTTATAAGTCCATCAGGACGCATGCCATCAATTGAAATCAGAATAACCTTGTTTTTCATTTTATTATACCTCATTTCTATTTTAATATCTTATGCCATCAAGGGCAGCATTTCTTAAAGAAATATGTTTTAAATAATCTTCATAATTAAGAGAAGCTATTGTCAGCATAAGCGCATCAATTACACACATATGTGCTATACGGGCAGATACAGCTTCCACAGGATAATTTTTTTCATCAGCATACACCGAAATTGAATAATCGCTCTCTGTATATAAAAGACTTTTCGTAAAACTGGTTAATGTTATCGTTGTCGCACCAGCTTGCTTTGCAGAGCGCATTGCATCAACAACTGTTTTTGTTCTTCCGCTGTGCGAAATTCCAAATGCAACATCGCCGTTTTTCATATTATTTGCCATAACATTCATTTGTAAAATATCTGTGTAAGCATACGCCTGAACATCCAGCTGAGAAAACCTATAAGCTGCATCAACTGCAACTACAGAAGATGTGCCCACACCGAATATAAAAATACGCTTTGCTGATGCAAGTCTTTTTGCTATTTCATCTATTTTTGAAAAATCAATCATTTGATAGGTGTTTTTAAGTGTATTTATACCGGAATTAAAAACCTTATTGAAAATCATCTCTGGATTATCTTCTTTATCAAATGGAATGTACTTTTCATCGTAGCCTTCCTTGCCAACTGCAGCAGCTAAAGAAATTTTCAGTTTTGCAAAGCCTTCCACGCCAATAGATTTACACATGCGATTAACCGCTGACGGAACTGTACCACAAGCACTTGCAAGTTCCTTTGCTGTCATATTAACAATCTTTTCCGGAAATTCTAAAATATAAGACGCAATCTTTTGCTCTGTTTCTGTAAGGTTTTTAAATACATTATGTATTTTTGCAATAACCATACTAGCCTCCTTATTTCAGAAATAAATTCTAATTATATTCATATACATAGAATGTATTTCTATTGTATCATAATTATTTCTGTTTGTCAAGATAAAATCATGTGCATAACACTATTCTCTCTGGTTCAAATCTGGTTCAAAACCGCTTGGCATCTACCCTTTTGTTCCAAAATTGATTTTTGCAAAAAGCCCTCAAACCATTGAAAAAAGCGAACAATTTAGATGTCATCTAAATCATTCGCTTCTTTTGGCTTTCGGCTACATAATAGATGCATTAGATTTTAGCTAAATTTTGCAACAAGTTGCAAAGCGAAATTATTGCTTCGCAATAGCTAAACAACTCCTTCGGAGTAGCTAAATTAAATTCGCCATTAGCTGACCGAAGGTCAATTTAGCTACATAGTCGGATACGCCGACTTTTGTAATTTAGCGTACGTTAGCACATTTAGCTCGCGGAACGCGAATTTAACTGAAAAAAGACTTGTCAATCGACAAGTCTTTTTTCTGGAGGCGCCACCCAGATTTGAACTGGGGCATAAAGGTTTTGCAGACCTCTGCCTTACCACTTGGCTATGGCGCCATAATAATAAATGGAGCGGATTACGGGGCTCGAACCCGCCACCTCGACCTTGGCAAGGTCGCGCTCTACCAAATGAGCTAAATCCGCATGCGAAATTTCTGATTTATTTTTTATCTTTCGGTTTTTTTCCGAAACTTTTGATTTTCAATGGTGCCTCCGGTCGGAATCGAACCAACGACACGGGGATTTTCAGTCCCCTGCTCTACCAACTGAGCTACAGAGGCA
>CAKSDR010000061.1 GCA_934446095.1 uncultured Eubacteriales bacterium
CTGTTGATACGGGTATTACGGCGTATGATGAAATAGATTTTGCGTATTCGAAGGGGATCGACGTAATAATTACTGACCATCACGAATGCCGGGAGAACTTGCCTTGCAAGGCTGTTGCAATAATAAATCCCAAAAGGCATGACGATGCATATCCATTTAAATTTCTCGCGGGCGTAGGAGTAGTATTTAAACTTATATGCGCTATTGCCGGACAGGAAAATGAAGAAAAAATATGCCAAAAATATCTCGATCTCGTTTGTCTTGGGACAATTGCCGATGTTATGCCGATAACTGATGAAAACAGAACTATCGTCGTTAAAGGATTAAGATGTATAAAAAACAGTGAATTTCCCGGAATTGCGGCGCTTTTAAAAGAGTCGTTTGCCGATTCCGAAGTTCCTTGCCGGATTACCTCGTCTGTTGTAGGGTTTACACTCTCTCCGAGAATCAATGCGGCGGGAAGGATAAACGACGCAAACCTTGCGGCAAAACTTATGATTACAGATAATGTGACCGAGGCCGGAATTATCGCAAGAGAACTTTGCAGCATTAACAGAGATCGCCAGAAAATAGAAAATGATATTTTAAAAGACGCCGTTAAAATGATAGAAGAAAATTTTGATTTTGAAAAAGAAAGAATTATCATTTTATCTTCAGACACATGGAATCAGGGTGTTATAGGAATTGTCGCTTCCAGAATAACCGAGAAATATGGTCTTCCGTGCGTTCTTATAACTTTTAAAGGCAGCCTCGGACACGGCTCTGCAAGAAGCATCGACGGATTTAATATCAACGAAGCGTTTAAATCGTGCTCAGAGTATCTTGAAAAATACGGCGGACATGAACTCGCTGCAGGACTCAGCATTGTAAAAGAAGAATTTCCTCTTTTTTGCAAAAACCTTTACTCGTATGCAAGAGAAAATATTGACGACGAAATGCTAAAAAAGCATATTAATGCGGATATAATTTTAAAACCCGACGAAATAAATATTTCGCTCGCGGAATCCCTTTCATCGCTTGAACCGTTCGGACTTTTAAATCCGGCGCCCGTCTTCGTTATGAAAAACGTAAAAATTGTATCGGTAATTCCGGTGGGAAACGATAAACATATAAAACTTTTGCTGTCAAAAGAGGGATATAATTTTACAGGCATGTTTTTCAATAAAACGCTGAATGATTTTAATTTTTCCGAAAACGATTACGCCGACTTTCTTTTCAATCTTGACAAGAACGAGTACCGCGGAAACGTTTGCGTGCAGTTTATAATACGTGACGTCAAGGTATGCGAAAAAGACATTGAATATATTTCGGTTCAGCAGAAGGAATATTTGAAGGCGATTGCAGCGAAACTCGTAAAAGACGAAAACATTCCGGAAATGCAGGATTTCAGGGCGGCATTTATTTTCCTGAGAAACAGTTCAAAAAAAAGCAAAAGCATCGATATTTTCCGTGCGGTTAAAACAATTTCAAGTACTTTTAACGTAAATATTTCACATTGCATGATGAATTTTATTCTCGACATATTTGCAGAAATGAACCTTATTGCTCTTGAAAGGGAAAACCTGAATATTGCAAAGATCACGATTTTTGAGTCGGATAAAAAAGTAAACCTTGAAGACTCAAAGTTTTTGGCACAACTGAAAAGCACAAATAAAAATTAATCATAAAAACTAAAGGAAAGATTTTAAACATGGACTACTATTCTCAATTATGTGAAAGCTTAAAAAAAATAAGCGAGTACTATGATTTTGATAAAATAAAAAAGGCCTATGATTACGCTTATGAAATGCATAAGGGCCAATTCAGAAAATCGGGGGAAGAATATATTTCCCATCCTGTAGCGGTGGCAATTATTGTAGCGCAGCTTGAACTTGACACCGATTCGGTGTGCGCCGCTCTTTTGCATGACACTCTTGAAGACTGCAAGGATAAAACCAATATTGAAACCATAAGAAAAAATTTCGGCAAGGAAATATGCGACCTTGTAGACGGGGTCACAAAATTTACCGACATTCACTTCGAGGACCGCGATCTTGAGAGCATTGAAAATTTGCGTAAAATGTTTCTTGCCATGTCAAAAGACATAAGAGTAATTTTTATAAAACTTGCCGACAGGCTCCATAACCTAAGAACCCTTTCTGCACAGCCGCAGGACAAGCAGCGTTCAATAGCGCTTGAAACTATGCATGTCTATGCGCCTATTGCGCACAGACTCGGTATTCAGAAAATCAAAGGCGAACTTGAAAATCTTTCGCTTATGTATCTTGACCCTATCGGATATGAAGAAGTTAAAAAGGATATTGAGCATAGGTACGGTCAGAACCGCAGTTTTCTTGATAATGCCCAGGAACAGGTTTCAAAAAAACTGAACGAAGAAGGCATAAAATTTTCTATGACCGGCCGCGTAAAGTCCATTTACAGCATTTATAAGAAAATGTATAACCAGGGCAAAAGTTTTGAGGAGATTTATGACTTTTATGCTATAAGAATAATTGTCGATTCCGAACTTGAATGTTATACTGTACTCGGAATAATCCATGAAATGTTTAACCTTTTGCCGGGCAGATTTAAAGACTATATTTCTACGCCGAAACCGAATATGTATCGTTCTCTTCATACGACCGTTATCGGCAAACACGGCATACCTTTTGAAGTGCAGATAAGAACATGGGAAATGCATACCATTGCCGAATATGGAATTGCGGCGCATTGGAAATATAAATCGGGCGACAGCGATAAAGAAAATATAGCCGAGAAACTTAAATGGATACGCACGCTCATTGAAACCGACAGAGGCGAAGGAGATGCGGATGAATTTTTAAGACCTTTGAAAATTGACATTTTCGAAGACGAAATTTTTGTTTTCACTCCGAAGGGAGATGTCATAAATCTTCCAAACGGCTCTACGCCGATTGACTTTGCTTATGCAATTCATACCGAGGTCGGCAACAGATTTGTCGGAGCAAAATTAAACGGTATGATGGTGCCTAAAGATACTGTTCTTCAGACGGGGCAGATCGTTGAAGTAATTACATCTCCGACTCCTAAGGGGCCGAGCAAAGACTGGCTTGGCATTGTGCGTACAAGCGAAGCGAAAAACAAGATACGGCAATGGTTTAAAAAGGAATGCCGCGATGAAAATATTATCGACGGAAAAAATGTAATAGAAAAAGAATTTAAAAATCTCGGGCATACTTTTTCCGAGCAGGAGAAAAACGAGATTATTAATAATGTTTCCAAAAGATTCGGCATGGACGATACGGACGATTTTTATAACAGCGTTGGTTTTGGCGGAATTTCCGTTTCAAAAATCGCCCCCAAACTTAAAGACGAATCCGAAAGAATTTTAAAAACAAACGTTACGGTAAGTCCGGAAAATATAAGACGAACCGAGGAAAGCACCATAAGACCGCGCCTGAAAAGAGGAGTCAAAACATCTGCGGGAGTTATTGTGGACGGCATTGAAAACTGTCAGGTTCGTTTTGCAAAATGCTGCAACCCTCTCCCCGGAGATAATATCATCGGATTTGTAACAAGAGGATTCGGCGTTTCGGTTCATAAGGTGGATTGCCCAAATGTAACCATAGGAAAGTCAAAAAGCGGCGATTATAAGGACAGGTGGGTAAATGTCCACTGGATTCCCGAAAAGTCTTCTTCCGACGGCGAATTTGAAACGATACTGAAGATATACGCCAAAAATTCAATTAACGTAATATCAAATATTACATCGGTTATCGGTGAAATGAAAATACAGTTGAACTCTATGAATTCAAAGGTGATTCCGGCGAAAAACATTATTCTTATAACGCTGAATCTGACATGCAAAAACACGGAGCACGTGAACCTGATATCTTCGAGAATCAAAAATATCGAGGATATTTACGAGGTTACAAGAGGATTTTCTTAATTAAAAAGGAGTTTTATGAGGGCGGTAATACAGCGGGTTGCACAGGCGCAAGTCTGCGTTGAAAAAAATATAAAAGGAAAAATCGGCAGAGGATTTTTGATATTATTGGGAATTGAAAGTTCCGATACTGAAAAAGAAGCGGTGATTCTTGCCGAAAAGATAGTAAAACTAAGAGTATTTTCCGATGATAACGGAAAAATGAATTTATCATTGCTTGATTTTCAATCTTGTGAAAATCCGTACCGCGTTCTTGTGATTTCTCAGTTTACTTTATATGCCTGCTGCCGTCACGGAAACAGACCTGATTTTCTTGCTGCGGCAAGACCCGAGAGTGCGAATGCGCTTTATGAAAAATTTATTTCACTTATAAAGGAAAAGAATATCGGCGTTGAAACAGGAGTTTTCGGAGCCGATATGAGCGTGTCGCTTATAAACGACGGGCCTGTTACAATAATACTGGATACGAAAGACTTAAAATCATGAAAATTGTACTTGAAACAAACGACGCTGATATATCGGAATATTATCTTCAAACGCTTATACAACTGTATTTTCCCTGCGAAACATTCGGTCTTTCCGACAATCATGGCACACTTGTTGCAAAAATTTTTAAATCCGGAACTTTATACAATATTTATATCAAATTGTCGGCAGACGGAAAATGTTCCGAAAAATATTTTGAAAATATTGAAACGTCTGATTTCCCATGCGGAATTGAGGTTTCAAAAAGCGTTGTGGGAAAAGCGTTCTTGAATACGGCGTCGGAACTGTTCTCCTATGTTCCGTCATGGGGAATGCTTACAGGAATAAGACCGGCAAAGACCGCGGCAAAACTTCTCGAAAAGGGTTATGATAAAAAAGACGTTTCGGAACTTCTTTCGAAATATTATATGGTAAACGAAAGCAAAGCAAGCCTTGCCCTGAATATTGCCGAAAAGGAAATTGGTCTTTCGCAATATAAAAGAGATGATTTTTGCTCTTTATATATCGGAATACCTTTTTGTCCGTCAAAGTGCGGTTACTGCTCGTTTGTTTCTTGCTCAACTAAGGGCTTATTTAAACTGATACCTCAATATATTGAAAAATTAAAAACCGAAATCCTTTCTGCCGCAAACATTATAAAAAACCATAACCTTAAACTGAAAACCATATATATCGGCGGAGGAACTCCCACGATACTTGATGAAAAACTTATTGAAGATCTAATGGGATTTATTTATAAAAACCTTGATTTTTCAAATCTTTTGGAATATACTTATGAATCGGGACGCCCGGATACTGTCACTTTCGAAAAACTCATGACAGTAAAAAGATACGGAGCCGGAAGAATAAGTGTCAACACGCAGACGTCAAATGATGAAATTTTAGCGCATATAGGCAGAAATCACACATTTGAAGATTACAAAAAGGCAATGGACACGGCGAGAAAAGTAGGGTTTAGGTCAATAAATACCGACCTTATCGCAGGGCTGCCGGGAGAAAGTGTCGAAAGTTTTAAAAAAAGCGTCCGTGATGTTATGTCGTTTTTCCCTGAGAATATAACGGTTCATTCTTTTTCGGTGAAAAAATCTTCGAGGTATAGACATGAAGAAAATATATTGAATAGCGAATATGCCGAAAAAACGCGCCAAATGATTGATTTTTCGCAGGAAACACTTCTTAATTCAAAATATTTGCCGTATTATATATACAGACAGAAAAACACTGCCGGAAATCTTGAGAATGTGGGTTTTTGTCTTTGCAAAACCGGATATCCAAGCGAAGGCTTGTACAATATTTTTATGATGGAAGATATGCATACGGTGTTGTCATGCGGTGCAGGATCCGTTACAAAACTTGTAAGAAACGGAAAAGTTGAAAGAATTTTTAATCCCAAATATCCTTACGAATATTTGTCTTTTGAGGACAAAATCGTCAGCAGCGCAAAAGCAATAAACAGTTTTTACAATAATTTTTAACTGAGGGGTGTAATTTTGTCAAAGCAAAAAAGTCAGACGGTCATGTACGGCGCCTTTATTTTAATGATTTCCAATATCCTTGTGAAATTGATAGGCGCGCTGTTTAAAATCCCGCTTACAAATCTTATAGGCTCTGAAGGAATGGCTTATTTTAATGCCGCCTACAGCATATATGTGTCATTTTATATGATATCAACGGCCGGTATTCCGGTTGCTATATCGAGAATGATTGCAACAAGCAATGTCAAAAAAAATGTGCGTGAGATAAACAAGACTTTTAAAATTGCTTTCTGGGTATTTTTTGCAATAGGAGTTACCGGAACCGCGGTTATGATTTTGCTCGCAAAAAAATTCGCCGGCTGGTCGAAACTTGATAATTCTTTTTATGCAATGATAGGAATTGCGCCTACGCTGTTTTTTATTTGCCTTTCTTCCGCTTACAGAGGATATTTTCAAGGCTTGCAGAACATGATCCCGACAGCGGTATCACAGGTAATAGAATCACTCGGAAAACTTCTTATAGGACTTCTTGCCGGCTGGTATTTTATATCAAGAGGCTACGAAATACATATCGTTGCGGCGTATGTTATATCCGGAGTTACAATAGGCGTCGCCTTTTCGCTTTTGTATATCATGATTGTGAAATCGTTTTCCGCAAAAGATTTTACGATAGACCCTGCCATGCCTACAAGAACGACAAAGGATCTTTTGTATGAACTTGTAATAATTTCAATTCCGATTTCAATCGCTTCGTCCATTATGGGACTTACAAACGTTGTTGATACAATGCTTGTTACGAAAAGAATGGTGGAATCCGGCGCAGATATTGCGGTCGCAACAAAAAGTTACGGTGCGTATACTTCGATGGCAGTTACATTATTCAATATGCCGACAAACCTTATTTATCCTTTTGCAATAAGCGTTTTGCCCGCGCTGTCAGCGCTGTACTCTGAAAACAACATGGAAAAAGCAAAATCACTTATGAATTCGACTTTCCGCGTTGCGTCAATAATTGCGGTTCCGTGCGCGCTCGGTCTTTCGGGAATGTCAAAGCCGATTTTGACGTTGCTTTACAAAAAAGAAATTATTGAACAAATCGGAAGTACAACTATTGACGTTGCCGCCCCATGCCTTCGGATTCTTGCAATATCTGTGTTCTTTGTCGGAATGATTGCCGTTACAAACTCAATGCTTCAGGCAATGCATCTCCAGAACAAAACAATAATATCAACTTCCGCGGGAATTATAGTAAAAATTATATCCGCATATATTTTGCTCGGAATTCCAAGCGTCGGAGTTTTGGGAGCCGCCGTCAGCACAACTCTATGCTATTTTACGATTATGATGTCAAATATGATATTTCTGCTGAAAAATATAAAATATTTTCCGAATATCCTGTCGACTTTCCTAAAGCCGATTATATCAGGATTTGCCTGCATCGCAGTATGTATATTCGCTTACAGCAGAATGTGTTCTTTTCTTCCTCAGAAAATCTCGACGCTTGCAGGAATAGTTATTGCAGCCGTTGTATACGTTGCGGTTTTGTTCTTGGTCAAAGGGGTTTCAAAAGAAGATATAATTATGCTTCCGAAAGGAGATAAAATTTGTAAAATGCTCGAAAGGGCTCATTTACTTTAAAGTGTATTATGGAAAAGTTTAAAACAAAAGAAAAATATGATTTTAACGATTTGTGCAAAATAATGGAACTTCTGAGGTCGGAAAACGGGTGTCCGTGGGACAGAGAACAAACTCACCGTTCAATTCGCAATAACTTTCTTGAAGAAGCGTATGAGGCGGTAGAAGGGATTGACAAAAACGACCCGAAAATTCTGAAAGAAGAACTGGGGGACGTGCTTCTTCAGGTGGTTTTTCATTCTCAGATTGAATATGAA
>CAKSDR010000062.1 GCA_934446095.1 uncultured Eubacteriales bacterium
CAAATACCTTGCCACATGGTTCTTTTCGGATGAAAAAATCGAACAGGTACTGAAAGAAAACATGGTCGACGATACGGGTTATGAATCGGATATATTTGTTATCGAAGACAAAAATGACGAAGAAACCGACGAAAAAGACGAGGAAAAAGTCGACCCGTATATAGAAGAGGGCTATACAAAACTTGAAGAAGGCCTTTATATGAAAGAAGTAAGCGGTTCATCGTGGCGCGGGAACATTATGCTTATTGCCGATTCAAAGCGTGTAAAACTCGCCGACACGAAAAATCAGTTCAGATGCGGACAAAAGGTCGCAAGCATGATAAAAGATAACGACGCCGTTGCCGGAATAAACGGAGGCGGTTTTGTAGATGGTCCGAATTACGATTCGAACGGCGGAATTCCCGCAGGTATGCTGATTGAAAACGGCATACTCATAAATCCGAAAAATGCGAATACTGAAGATACTTACAACATGGTAGGTTTCAACAAAGACGGCGTTATGGTTTTAAAACGCTGCACTCCGGCATGGGCTCTTGAAAATGATATAGTAAGCGCCGTGACTTTCAGTCCTTATATTATCGTAAACGGCGAAGGAACAATAAAAAAAGGAACCGGCGGATGGGGAATTGCTCCCAGAACCGCTATCGGTCAAAGAAAAACCGGAGAAGTACTGTTTCTTGTAATAGACGGAAGACAAATAGGCTGGAGCATCGGAGTCGACCTTCTTCCTGTCCAGGATACCCTGCTTGCCGAAAACTGTTATAACGCGGCAATGATGGACGGAGGAAGTTCCACTGTTCTTATATATAACGACGAATTTGTAAACCGTCCGAGCCTCGGCTTTGAAAGATATATAAACAACTGCTGGATAGTAACTAAAGCAGAAGAGTAATAATTGCAATATTTTTGTCAAAAGAAGCGTGGATTTTCTGCGTTTCTTTTGTTATATATACCTATTGTAACGCAGGTAATATTGTGATAATATATAATTATATTTAAAAAAGAATTGAGGAAACATCATGAACAAAAAAGTAAAATCTTCATTGCTGCTTTTGACAACCGCTATAATCTGGGGTTTTGCTTTTGTCGCGCAGCGTGTTGGAACCGAACATGTAGGTCCTCTCACTTTTAACGGAATACGTTTTTTTCTGGGATCTCTCTCTCTTATTCCGGTAATACTGATTTTTGAAAGAGAACCTCTAAATAATGCACGGTTAAAAGACACTTTCGTATTCGGAGTTCTTGCGGGAGTTGCATTGTTTGCAGCTTCAATCCTACAGCAATATGGTATTATGGAAACAAAAAGCGCAGGAAAATCCGGGTTTATTACAGGGCTTTACACCGTTCTTGTCCCCATTTTAAACCTCTTCATTTTCAAAAAGAAAACCGGAATTAATATATGGATCGGCGCTGCATTTTCCGTTTCCGGACTTTTTCTTCTTTGCATGACCGGAAACAGTTTAGTCTTCGGGCGCGGAGATATTCTCCTTATCATAGGCGCCGTTTTCTGGGCATGCCATATACTTGTAATAGATAAAGTTGCGTACAGGGTGAGCACATTAAAATTTTCAATGACGCAGTTTTTTGTTTGCGGAATACTCGGATGTTTGGGAGCCGTGCTTTTTGAAAGAGACATCTTCAGTTTAAGTTATATTTTATCCGCAGCAACACCTATATTATATGCCGGAATCATGTCAGCCGGAGTTGCCTACACCTGTCAGATAGTCGGGCAAAAAGATGCAGACCCCACGAAAGCATCAATAATTCTGTCAACCGAATCGGTTTTCAGCGCAATCGGCGGCGCTCTGCTGTTACCTGATGAAATAATGACGGCGCGCGGATATCTGGGATGTCTTTTGATATTTTTGGGGATTGTCCTGTCACAACTTAATTTTTCAAAACAAAAGGCGTAAATACGCCTTTTTTATTTTCATTATGAATAAAACTTAAAAAATCTCCTCATAATAAAATTACAATATATACCGGTATATATGAAAAATCAAAGGGGGATTTTAAAAATGAACCAACTTACAACAAAGGAACTTTCCGCAATCGAGGATCAACTTTATCATGAACAAAATCTTATAAGTAAATTTCAGAGTTACGCCGACAGTTCTTTTGACACTCAGTTAAAAAACAGATATAACGAGGCTGCTTCAAAACATCAGAAGCATTACAACGCATTGTATTCGCTTATAAATCAGTGTTTGTAAAAAACAGGAGGTCAAAACATGTCACAGAACTTGGATTTCAACGAAAGAGAAAAACTTATGGATTCCCTTTCCTCTCAAAAACTTATAACAGACGACTACAACTCATATGCAAATGAATGTGCTCACCCCGAAGTAAAGGCCGCTTTTATAAATATACTGAACGAAGAACATATCATTCAGCACGATATGTTCTGCGATATGCAGCAAAAAGGCTGGTATGAAGTGACCCAGGCGCAGCAATCTCAGATTCAGACGGCTGCAAATAAATTTAAACTTTAAAAAAAGACCTGCGCAAAACTTCCTTTGCGCAGGTCTTTCTATATCATATGCATAACCCGTAATTGACTTTTTATCATTAATAAACTATAATATATAAGACAATCTACAAAAAGCAGGTGCTTATATGAATTTGTTTATATTTTATTTGGAAATTTTCGGAACAATTGCGTTTGCAATATCCGGCGCCATGACAGGGCTTAAGAAAAAAATGGATATTTTCGGCATATGTTTTTTAGGAGTTACAACTGCTGTCGGAGGAGGAATAATTCGGGATATACTTCTCGGACACGTTCCCCCTGAAACATTTAAAAATCCTATTTACGTAATCGTTTCAATACTTGCGTCCCTTGTAATATTTATTCCCGTAGCAAGAAAACTTCTTTACAACAGAAAAGTTTTTGAAATACTTCTTCTTGTAACGGATTCCGTGGGACTTGGCATTTTCACGGTTCATGGGGTAAATATTGCAATGGAATCGGATTTTTCGGATAACAGTTTTCTTGTTGTATTTGTAGCAATGATCACAGGGGTCGGAGGAGGCATATTAAGAGATGTTCTTGCCGGCAATACTCCGTACATATTTGTAAAACATGTTTACGCCTGCGCGTCTATTGCCGGTGCGATTTTGTGTATGATCTTATGGCAGATAACAGGACCGAATGCCGCAATGCTTACAGGAGCGCTTGCAATTACCGTAATAAGGCTGTGCGCCGCAAAATTCCGCTGGAGTTTGCCGAAAGCAAAAGATTTTTAAAAACAAAGCCGGGTACACTTTGAAAAACATGCCTCGGCAGTTTGTGATATAATTAATTTATCAAAAAATGCAAAATATTTTTCAAAAAATGCAACCTTTTCTTAAAACAACTGTGTATATGGATAGGAGGCATTGATGTGAGGTCACTTCATGAAAGACGAACAGATTATCGAATTGTACTTTGAACGCAGCGAGAATGCAATTTGCGAATCGGAGAAAAAGTACGGAGCATACTGCACAAAAATCTCTATGAATATTCTCAATGACCGGCTTGACAGTGAAGAATGCGTAAACGAAACCTGGTTCGGTGCATGGCGTTCCATACCGCCAAAGCATCCGTCAAACCTTGCTACATATTTTGGCAAAATCACGCGCAATCTTTCAATTAACCGATATAAGATGAAATATTCCGGAAGACGAATAGTCAATGAATTCACTCTTTCTCTTGATGAATTAAGCGAGTGTTTATCAAAAGACAACGATGTGGAAAACGATATGCAGGTCAAAATCGTCGGAGAAAGTATCAGCAGGTTTTTACGTACTCAAAAGGAACTTGCCCGAAAAGTTTTTGTATGCAGGTACTTTTACTGTGATTCTATCGCAGCAATAGCAGAGAATTTCAATGTAAGCGAAAGCAACGTAAAATCACTCTTATTCCGGATGCGTTCAAAACTTAAAATCCATTTGGAAAAGGAGGGTATAATTGTATAACATGAAAAATGAATTACTGGCTCGTGCTATAAGCGAACTTGACGATGATCTGATTAAAGAAGCGCATCTGCCGATTCCGAAAAAGAAACATATAATAACTGCAATCAAACCCTCGTATTTAGCGGCGGCAGCCGCCTGCCTTATCGTTGTATTTACAGCGCTTAGTATACCTTTTTGGAATGACGAAAATATTTCATTAACTGTCAAAGACATTAGCATGACAGAAGAAACTTGCGTTGAAATTCCGTTAATTTCAACAATGCGGCAACGCAATGTCGCCGGAACGGAAATACCGCTGCGTATTTCAGGCATAAAAAACAGCGTTTCACTTTCCGGAAGTGAAGGAAGCGTCATTTTAAATGCCGACGGCACAGAATGCAAGGAACTTGTTCTGTCAAATGATGCTGAAATCGTCTGGGTTGTAAATCCTTTGGTAAGCGGCTCATTCGAATTAAAACTTGATTATGGCAAAAAAACTGTAATATTAACAGCCGCAGTAAGTCAGTCGCAGGACAAGATTGTAGTAACAGCAAATTATTAAAAACGCTTATAAAAAATCAATTATTGAAAGGAAAACAAAAAAATGAAAAAAACACTTTCTATTCTCCTCGCTTTTATGATGATTTTATCTTTTGCCGGCTGCAGCAATAACGGCGGCAATACTACCGATGATCCTCAAAAGCCTGTCATTGAATCTGCCGCAGACTTTTATACAAAAGTATGGGCTGCTTTTGATGAAGAAAATAAATTTCCTGCCGCAGGCGGTGACGCTGAAAACTCATCTATGGAAGGCCCTGCAAAATTTGCACTTACCACCGATGAAAATGTGGCGTCTTTTAAAAATCTTCTCCATGTTACAGACGAACTTTACGATATGCTCGACGATGATGTTGCAACCTTGCAGCACCTTATGAATATCAACACATTCAGTTCCGCTGTCGCAAAACTTAAGGACCCTTCAAAAGCCTCTGAGTTTGCCGAAGCATATAAGACAGCAATACAGGCTCAGCACTGGATGTGCGGCTTCCCCGATAAAGTAGTTGTAATCTCCGTCGGTGACTATGTTGTAATGGCTTATGGTCACGAAGACAACATTAACAATCTTGTTTCTGCCTGCTCCTCTGTTGAAGCGACATCTTCAGTTCTTGTTGATGCTGCCGCAGTAATAGAGTGATTCTTTATCTTTAAATTATATAGAATCCTGGGGCGTCTGTAAAGTCGCCCCCATATTTTATAATCGTATTTTTAATTGTTAAGGAGGAAATATATAGAATGCTTTTTTCAAGTACGCCGTTTTTATATTGGTTTTTACCACTTGTACTGATTCTATATATAATAACCCCAAAAAATTTTAAAAATGCCGTTTTGCTTCTTTCAAGTTTGTTTTTTTATGGCTGGGGAGAACCAAAATATGTAGTGTGGATGATACTTTCCATTGTCATGGGTTATATTTTCGGACTGCTAATAGAGCATTTTAAATATAGGCCGCGGATTTCAAAATTATTTCTTGTCCTATCGGTTTTGTTCAGCCTTTCTATGCTCGGATACTTCAAATATGCCGATTTTTTCATAAGCAATTTCAACGCCTTAACCGGACTTTATATACCTTTATTAAAAGTTACGCTGCCGATCGGAATAAGTTTTTACACATTTCAGATACTAAGTTACACTATAGATGTCTACAGAAAAGATGTTGCGGCGCAAAAAAATATAATTGACCTTGCAGCATATGTCGCGTTCTTCCCGCAACTAATTGCAGGACCGATTGTGCGATATTCCAATATTGAAAGTCAGTTGAAAAACCGCACCCATACAATCGAAAAAACAGTTCTCGGCGCGCGGCGGTTTATTATAGGACTCGGAAAAAAAATCATGATTGCAAATCAACTCGGAAAACTGTGCGACCTGTTTCGGGAATCCGGCGATAAGTCCGTGCTTTTCTTCTGGCTTTACGCCGTTGCATATTCTCTTCACGTATATTTTGATTTTTCCGGATATTCCGACATGGCAAAAGGACTTGGGAAAATTTTCGGATTTGATTTTCCTGAAAACTTTAATTACCCGTTTATCTCAAAAAGCATAACTGAATTTTGGCGCCGCTGGCATATATCCCTCGGTACCTGGTTCCGTGATTATGTCTATATTCCTCTCGGCGGAAATCGCGTGAGTGTTCCCCGCCACATATTCAATATTTTTGTGGTCTGGATGCTCACCGGCCTTTGGCACGGTGCCGCATGGAATTTTATTGTATGGGGATTATATTTTGCAATCCTCCTTATTGCGGAAAAGGTTTTACTGCTGAAATACCTTAAAAAAAGCCGGATATTCAGTCATATTTATGTTGTGCTTCTTACACTCGTAAGTTTTGTGATTTTTAATGCCGAAAATATGGGGCAGGCATTTTCATACATAAAAGCAATGTTCGGCGCAGGCGGATATCCCCTTTTATCGTCGGAATTTTCCTATTATTTCCGCAGTTATTTCGTAATATTGATAGTTGCCATAATAGGCGCAACTCCGATTCCGAAAAAAATATGGAAACGCGCCGACAAAACCCTTTTGGGAGGGAATATAATAACTGTTGTAGAACCCATAGCGCTTGCCGCATTGCTTGTAATATGCTCGGCATATCTTGTCGACGGTTCCTATAATCCATTCCTTTATTTCAGGTTTTAAAGGCAGGTGCGACATATGAAAAAATATAAAAACATTATAAGTCTTTTAATTGTAAGTTTAGTTTTTGTAAGTTTGACCGCCGCGTCATGGTTTTCACCAAAAAAGGATTTTTCAAACAGCGAAAGAAGAAAACTTGAGCAATTTCCCAAAATCTCTCTTGAAACAATTTCAAACGGAAACTTTATGACAAAATTTGAAAGTTTTACGCAGGATCAGTTTCCAATGCGCGATACTTTCAGAACGCTTAAGGCATTTACCTCTTATTATGCGCTCGGTCAACTTGATAATAACGGTATATATATTAAAGACGGCTACGCTGCAAAAATCGAATATCCGCTTGATGAGAATTCTTTAAATTATGCCGCTGAAAAATTCGGTTATATATATGAAAAATTTCTATCCGGCAATGAGGGCAATATATATTTTTCAATTGCACCTGATAAAGGGTATTTTCTTGCAGAAAAAAACGGTTACCTGCATATGGATTATAAAAAACTATTCAGTATTATGCAGGAAAAAATGTATTTTGCAAATTATATAGACATTGCCGAAACACTTGATATAACCGATTACTATAAAACGGATACGCACTGGCGTCAGGAAAAACTTTTGAAGTGCGCAAAAAAACTTGCGTCCGAGATGGGAATAACTCTTTCCAAAAAGTACACGGAAAATACTCTTGAATACCCTTTTTATGGCGTTTACTGCGGACAGGCCTCCCTTCCTCTGCCATCAGAAACAATATATTATCTTACAAACGATATTCTTGACAACTGCATTGTAACAGATTATGAAAGCGGCACTTCCGGCAAAATCTATAATATGGATAAAGCGGCAGGCAAGGACCCTTACGAAATGTTTTTATCAGGTCCTGTTTCGCTTATCACAATAGAAAATCCGCAAAGCAAAACCGGCAGGGAAC
>CAKSDR010000063.1 GCA_934446095.1 uncultured Eubacteriales bacterium
TATTTAAAAATATACCTTGAATTCAAATACTACCATTTAAGTAGTGTTTGAAAAAAATCCGGAAAAAACCCTTGCGTTTTTTTAAAAATATGACGTAATTTGACAGTTTGCTTATTGACATATCAAAAATTATGATGTATCATATAAGTAAATATAGTAGTAAAAGGTGAAACTGTTGAACGGATTTATTGTAAGCGATGTTGACGGCACGCTGATTTACAAAAATCAGCATCTTAACAAAGCCGGGCTTAAAAAAATGCTTGCGCTGTCAAAGAAAAAACAAATTCCTTTTGCCGTTGCAAGCGGCAGGACTTATACGGAACTTCAAAAAATTTTCAAAGGCTTTGAAAACGATTTGATTTTTATTTGCTTTAACGGCGCTTTGTGCGTTTGCGGCGGCAACGTCCTTTTTTCTCACCCTATCGACAGGCAGCATATCCGTTCTTTCTTTGATAATTTCAGCCGTTCTTCCGATACATGCGCCATTGAATTTTGCGGCATGTCGAAATCTTTTATGTTTTCCGACTTCTACTCCGTTCTTGCTAAAGAAAGAGCAAAATTCGGAGAAAATCTTAAAATTATTCAAAACTTTGACCAAATAGATGAAAAAATATATAAAATATGTCTTTTCAAAAACCGCAGTCAGAAAATTTTCGAGCAAGAAGGACTATACATATCATATTTTTCGGACAACCTTTGCGAATTTGTAAGAGAAAACGTTTCAAAATATTTCAGCGTCGAAGAACTTTGTTCGAGCATTTCCGTTCCAATGAACAAAGTCACCGCTTTCGGCGACAGCGAAAACGACAGAACTCTTCTTGAAAACGCCGGCGTTTCATACACAACTTACTGCGCCGAAAAAGGCATTTTTAAACTTACGAAACTTCACACAAGGGACTGCATAGGAACAATAACAAGACTTTTGCACGAAAACTTTTAAACTTTGCAGAAGGAGGATTTGCCATATGAAAAAATATATGTCTTCAGACATTCCAAAAACCGAAAGAATCGGCAAACTTATAGATGCTTTATATGATCACATGCCTGTAATCGAGCCTGACAGAGCGGTGCTTATTACAGAATCATACAAAATGACCGAAGGCGAGCCTATTATTTCAAGACGCTCAAAGGCCTTTGCTCATATTCTTAAAAACATACCGATAACTATCCGCGACAATGAACTTATAGTCGGAAGCGCCACAAAGGTTCCGAGAGGATGTCAGGTTTTTCCGGAATTTTCATTCGAATGGCTGGAATCCGAGTTTGACACAATCGAAAAACGCTCGGCCGACCCGTTTTACATTTCCGACGAAACAAAAAAGACCCTTCACGAAGTATATAAATATTGGAAGGGAAAAACCACAAGCGACCTTGCGACTTCTTTTATGGCACATGAAACCATAACGGCAATCGAACATAACATGTTTACACCCGGAAATTATTTTTATAACGGCGTCGGACATGTTACCGTCGATTATGCAAAAATCTTAAAGTACGGATTTTCCGGAATCATTGAAAGGGCGAAAGAAGAACTTTCAAAACTTTCATTTGAGCAGCCGGAATATATCACAAAAACGCAATTTCTTAATGCGGTTATAGAAAGTTGCACCGCGGCGGCACTTTATGCAAAAAGGTATTCTGCCCTCGCGCTTGAACTTGCGGACAAGTGTACCGATGCAAAAAGGAAAAACGAACTTCTCTTAATTTCATATAACTGCTCAAAAGTGCCGATGTACGGCGCGGAGAATTTTTACCAGGCATGCCAGTCATTCTGGTTTGTGCAAATGCTTCTTCAGATGGAATCAAGCGGACATTCGATTTCTCCCGGACGCTTCGACCAATATATGTATCCTTATTACAAAAAGGATATCGACAGCGGAAAAATCACATATCAGGCTGCTCAGGAAATTATCGACTGCATCTGGATAAAACTCAACGACCTTAACAAGGCCCGCGACGCAGCATCCGCCGAAGGATTTGCCGGCTACAGCCTGTTTCAGAATCTGATTGCCGGAGGTCAGACACCTGACGGCAGAGATGCTACAAACGATCTTTCTTTCATGTGTATAAATGCCACAATGCACGTTCTGCTTCCTCAGCCGTCGTTTTCGGTGCGCGTATGGAACGGTTCGCCGCATGAATTTCTGATGAGGGCAGCGGCGCTTACAAGAACCGGCGTCGGTCTTCCCGCTTATTACAATGACGAAGTTATTATTCCTTCCCTATTGAACCGCGGCCTTACAATTAAAGACGCAAGGGACTACAACATCATAGGATGCGTTGAACCTCAAAAGGCCGGCAAAACAGAAGGATGGCATGACGCTGCTTTTTATAACATGTGCCGTCCGCTTGAACTTGTCTTTTCGGACGGATATGACGACGGAGAATTTATAGGCGTTCACACAGGCGACGTTACAAAAATGAAAACTTTTGACGAGTTTTATGACGCTTATAAAAAACAGACGAATTATTTTCTGACTCTGCTTGTAAACGCAGACAACGCAATAGACACAGCGCATGCAAACAGATGTCCCCTTCCTTTCCTGTCTAGTATGGTCGACGACTGCATTTCGCGCGGCAAAAGCGTGCAGGAAGGCGGCGCCGTATACAACTTCACGGGTCCCCAGGGATTTGGCGTTGCGAATATGGCCGATTCTTTGTTCGCAGTCAAAACGCTTGTATTTGACAAGAAAAAAATCACAATGGCCGAACTTAAAGACGCTCTTATACATAATTTCGGAGAAGATATCCCCGATAAAATTGCAGAAAAACTGACCGAAAAAGAAGTTAAAAAACTTGTCTCGGAAGGAAAGCATGTTGACGAATCCAAAATCATCGAAATATTCGGCAAAATAAAAACATGCGGAATGTCGCCATATCAGCGGACAAAATACAAAAAAATAAAAGAATTGATCGACGATGTTCCGAAATTCGGAAACGATGTTGAAGAAGTGGATTCTTTCGCAAGAGATGTTGCCTATACTTACACAAAACCGCTTGAAACTTTCAGAAACCCGAGAGGCGGAATGTTCCAGGCAGGTCTTTATCCCGTATCTGCAAATGTTCCGCTCGGCGCCCAGACCGGCGCCACACCTGACGGGCGTTTGGCATATACCCCTGTTGCGGACGGTGTTTCACCTTCTGCGGGAAAAGACACACATGGTCCCACTTCAACCGCAAATTCAGTTTCAAAACTTGATCACGCGATTGCTTCAAACGGAACTCTTTTCAACATGAAATTCCATCCGTCTGCACTCGAGGGCACCTCAGGACTTGAAAGTTTTGTAGCGCTGATAAGGGCATATTTCGACCAGAAAGGCAGTCATATGCAATTCAATGTAGTGAGCCGCGAAACTTTATACGATGCTCAAAAGCACCCTGAAAAGTATAAGTCGCTTGTCGTGCGCGTTGCAGGATACAGCGCCCTGTTTACTACACTTTCCAAATCGCTTCAGGATGATATTATCAGACGCACGGAACAAACTTCCATATGATAAAATTTGCAGAAATCCGGAGAAATCCATATGATAGAATCTTTTGAAAATGTCGGCGGAAGAATATTTGACATTCAGAAATTCTCCGTTCACGACGGTCCCGGCATCCGCACAATTGTATTTCTTAAAGGCTGCTTTTTAAGATGCGCGTGGTGCTGCAATCCCGAATCACAGGAATATAAAATTCAGCAAATGACCCAAAACGGCAAAGTAAAAACCATAGGTGAAGACACAACCGTCGGAAAAGTCATGGAAGAAATACTCAAGGACATGCCTTATTACAGGCGCTCCGGCGGAGGAGTAACGCTATCCGGCGGAGAGGTTTTGGCACAGCCGGAATTTGCTTTTGCTCTTTTATCGGCGTGCAAGGAATATGGCATAAACACAGCGATCGAAACAACCGGGTACGCAGACTTCGAAATAATACGCAAAATTATTCCGGTATGCGACCTGTTCCTTATGGACATAAAGCACACGGATTCGAAAAAGCATGAGTTGTTTACCACAAAGCCAAACGGACTTATTCTTGAAAACGCCTTAAAAATTGCGCAGAACGCAAAAAAACTTATTATCCGTGTTCCTGTTATTCCATCATTTAACGACACCGAAGATGAAATTTATTCTATCGCAAAATTTGCAAAATCACTTCCGAACGTCAGCCAGATGCACCTTCTTCCGTATCACAGGCTGGGATATGACAAGTACATCGGACTTTCACGAAATTACACAATGGGAGAAGCTGAACCTCCGTCAAAGGAACATATGCAAAAACTGAAATCTTCCGCCGAAAAAACCGGCATTTGCGTAATTATCGGCGGTTAAAAAGTAAATCTCAGGAGAAAAAATGGAAAAATTTGATGAATTGCCGTTTGAATTTAAAAATTCGAAAAACAACGGTGAAAAATTGAGGATTATCCAGGAACTTGTTCCCGGAAGACAAATCACACTTGCTCACATTATTGCAAATCCCGACAACATCTTATATAAAAAACTAGGTCTTGACCCACGTCTTGACTATTCACACGCAGCTATCGGAATAATTACGATAAGTCCGAGCGAAACCGCGATTATTGCCGCAGACATATGCACAAAAGCGTCTGCTGCCGAAATCGGTTTTGTCGATCGTTTCAGCGGCACTCTTCTTATGACAGGTTCTGTTTCGGATGTTGAAGCGTCTGTACGCGCAATACTCGACTATGCTGAAAACACTCTTTCTTTTTCAGTTTGCAAAATTACAAAAACATGAAAAAATTAATTTTAATCGGACGCAGCGAAAGCGGAAAAACGTCACTTACGCAGGCTCTCAGGGGTTCTCCTCTCAGTTACCGGAAAACTCAGTATATTAACTACTCGGACATTCTTATTGATACTCCCGGCGAATATATACAGACAAAAAATCTCGGAGCGGCGCTTGCGATATATTCATATGAGGCTGACGTTGTCGGACTTTTATGTTCCGCAACAGAACCGTTTTCCCTTTTCAGTCCATGTATTGCATGTCTTGCAAACCGTGAAGTAATCGGCATTGTCACAAAAATTCACGAAAAAAACGCCGACACCGCTATGGCAAGGCGCTGGCTTGAACTTTGCGGATGCGAAAAAATATTCGAAGTTGACTCTTCGGACAGAACCGGAATTGACGATCTTATTTCTTACCTTAAGAATGACGGTTAAGTTTTTTCTGTTCTGCGATACTTATTTTGTAAGAAACGGCTTTATGCTTTCTTAATATAAAAAATTTTATAAAAGGAGAAAAAAATATGGCATCAGAATATGCACTTAAAGTTCAGATGTGCGAAATCGGAAAAAGAATTTACAACAGAGGAATGGTAGCCTCAAACGACGGCAACATTTCGGTAAAAATCGGTCCTGACGAGTTTCTTTGTACTCCTACAGGTGTTTCAAAGGGCTTTATGACTCCCGAGTACATCTGCAAAGTAAACTCAAAAGGCGAAGTAATTGAAGCCGCTGAAGGTTTCAAACCCTCATCGGAAATCAAAATGCACATGCGCGTATATAAGGAAAGACCGGACGTTGTATCGGTTGTTCATGCGCACCCTATGTATGCTACAGGTTTTGCTATTGCAGGCATTCCGCTTACAGCGCAGATAATGCCGGAAGCAATAATTCAACTCGGCTGCGTTCCGATTGCCGAATACGGCACACCTTCGACGGATGAAATCCCGGACGCAGTTTCAAAGTACTTGCAGCATTATGACGCAGTTCTTCTTGCAAATCACGGAGCTCTTGCTTTTTCGGATTCATTGCTCAACGCATATCACAAGATGGAATCTGTTGAATTTTATGCTCAGTTGATGTTCATCTCGACTCTTCTCGGAGGTCCGAAAGAACTTTCAAAGGAACAAGTTGAAAGACTTTATGAAATCAGACGCAAATTCGGTATGAAGGGTAAACATCCCGCAGACCTTTGTCCCAACCTTGCAGCAGGTAAACCCGCATGCCCCAACTGTTCCGGCACCGCAACCTGTTCTGCAAAAACTTCCGCCAATGAAAACGATGTAATTGCCGAAATCACAAAAAGAGTTTTGGCTCAACTCGGCAAATAATTGTTTGTGAGGAATCGTTTATGAATGAAACGAGCCTTGAAAAAATTGCACAGTTTATTGCAAATGAACTGAAAAAAGAGTCGATTACTTACTCAAATTTAAATATTTCCCTTTCTCTTGCAAGAAAAATAGTTTATAAGGTCGAGCAAAAAGCTTCGGAAATAGGCGTAAATGCAGTTGTTTCTATAGTAAATTCAGCCGCAAGACCCGTAATTACCGAGTGCATGGACAATTCATACATTGCAAGTTTTGATATCGCCTCAAACAAGGCTTTTACTTGCGTATCGTTGAAAATGCCGACTTCGGCCCTTAAAAAACTTTCTTATCCCCGCGGTCCTCTTTACGGAATACAAAATACAAACGACAGTAAAATTGTAATTTTCGGCGGAGGTGAACCTCTTATATATAACGGAGTTATAATAGGAGGAATCGGAGTATCGGGAGGAACGGAAGAGCAGGATACTTTCCTTGCGTCTTACGGTGCGGAAATATTCAACAGTGAAATAAGAAAAACCGTTAATTTCCAGGAAAGGAAATAAATTATGGATTACAAAGCAGACAACATTGAAGAAATTGTAAAACAAGTTCTTGCCAACATGATTGGCGGCGAAAACTCCTCTTCTGTTAATTCCTGCACAAAGACATCATTCAATTCAGGTTTTAACGGAAAAATTCCGGCAAAAGCACACGTTGCCGTTTTAACCGAAAAAGAAAAATTTGAAATTAAAGAATACCCTATCCCTGAAGTGGGCGACGACGACATACTTGTAAAAGTTGAAGGCTGCGGCGTTTGCGGAACAGACGCTCATGAGTTCAAACGCGACCCCTTTAATCTAATTCCGGTAGCCCTCGGACATGAAGGCACGGGAGAAATTGTAAAACTCGGCAAAAATGTAAAGGCGGACAGCGCCGGAAAACCTTTAAAAGTCGGAGATAAAGTCGTTACATGCATGATATTCAAAGACAATCCGGATATTACAATGTTTGACCTTAACAAGCAAAATGTCGGCGGCGCAGATGTATAC
>CAKSDR010000064.1 GCA_934446095.1 uncultured Eubacteriales bacterium
GTCATGCTTGTATTGATGCTGTCGCTGTATCTGGAATTTGCTCCGTCTCTCGGACTTTTTCATCTTCCGGTACTTGAAAGCGGAAAAACCGGAATCATATTCATACTTGCGGATCTGCAACTCATGTTTCTTGCGGCAATAATAAAATTCGACTCGCTTTACAAAGGGTATATGAATATTATCTTCAGAGAATATTCACCGGAAAGTTGCGCTATACTATCCACTGTATTCGTAACAATTCACAGCATTGTAAATGCAGTTTTCAAAACAACTTACAGCGATGTCGTACTTCTGGGATCGGTGGGATGTCTGTTCATATTTATACTTTCTGTCTATGATTATATAAAATCACGGACCGAGTTTATTTCCTTTCGTGTCGCAAGTTCCGACAGCGAAAAGTTCATTATAAAAGATGTAACGTATGACGCGGATGACAAATTGTCATACGAACTTAAAGGGTTTGTTCCTGAAAAATCAGGTATTCTCGACGCACGAAAAACCGAATTTGTTTCAAATTTCTTTGAAGCGCAGACAAAACACCCGTCTTCCGATAAAAATATAGGTGCAATAATGCTCGTTTCGGTTATCGTATCTCTGCTCGCATCTGTCGGAAGTTATATTGTAAATCCAGATATTTACGTTTCTTTCTGTGCTTTTATCACCATTTTGCTTTCATCAATACCGATAAACTCTTTTTTAACATCTTCCCTTCCGAATTCACTTTTCACAAAATTTGTTTCAAAAAGACGGTGCGCTTTCCTCGGAGAAAATGTGTCGGATTTGTTTGATAACACTGCAATAATCTCTTTCAGTGACACCGAAGTTTTTAAACCCAAAGATGTAAAGGTAACAAGCATTCGTACATACGGAGACAGCAGAATCGACAATGTTATCGTGCTTATGGCGCGTATATTCAGAAAGGTCGGCGGTCCTCTTTCCGAGGTGTTTACAAATTCTGTTACAAACCTTCAGATTGACGAAGATATAAAACTTATTGATATCGCTCCTGACGGACTGTGGTTCGATATTGACAAAAAAAATGTATATCTCGGCACGTCAAGTTACATGAAAGAAAACCATTTTGACGTTCCTGCAGATGTTATGGACAATTCGTTCAGGCAATCGGGGTATATTTTGTATCTTGCCTGCGAAAACTCGCTTTCCGCAAAGTTTTATATAAAATATACAATCTCGCCGTCATTTGAATCGATTTTGCGCTCGCTTCACGGACTTGGTATCTGTGCAGGCATAAAAACCCTTGACCCTTGTATAAACAATGATTTTATAAGAGCAAATTTAAGACGCCCTGAGGCAATTTTCAGCGTTGTTAAGGCAACAAATGCCGAAGATATTCAAAAGTGTGAAAAAACTTCTGATTCTTCAATCGTCAGCTGCGGCACCGAATACAATCTTTTGCAGGCATTTATTTTGTCTTTCAAGATGAAAACCGTTGTTAGAATCAATAACGTTATAAAAATTGTTTCTGTTTTAATAGGACTTGCATTTACAGCGCTGCTTACTGTCTTGGGAGGAATTTCAATTCCGTCCTATCTTATAATTATTTTGCAGTTGTTCTGGACAATGCCTGTTATATTAACTTCCGTATTATCCGGCAAACATTAAATACAAATGCGGCAAACAAAATTTTGTTTGCCGCATTTTTTATTGTATTGTTAGTTTTCTGCATTTTGAAACTCTGATTTCAGAAATTTTTATTCGGCATGCAACCAGAAATTTTAAAATATTTCTAAGTTCAAATATTAATACTGCGCATATTATATGTCTTATTCCGCTTATAATTTCAATCCGTCCGAGTTCTATGCTTCCGATTATTCCTATAATATAAAGCAGCGACAAGAAAGAAAGCAGGTTTATTATATTTGTTTTTTTCATTTTTATTCTCCTTTTTTCTGTTTTTTTCTTCTTTTTCTGCTTTTATTATATTATATTCCCTGTCCAATAAACCGGACACATATAAAAAAATCCGCCGAAAAACGGCGGATTTTTTATATGTCTGCGTTTGTTTTTTTGCCCGTTTCGTTCGGGCAGTAGCCATACATTTTCTTAAAATTCCTGTAAAACACTGTGTAATCTTTAAAACCGCTTTCGTGTGCGGCCTCAAGCACCGGCACTCCTCTTTTGAGTTTTTCAACCACTCGTATGAGCCTTTTTTCAGTTATGTAGTTATGCACACTATACCCGGTCACCTCTTTGAATCTGTGCATAAAATACGACCTGCTTATAAAAAACTTTGACGATATCGAATCCACTGTCAATTCCCGAGTAATATTCATATTTATATATCTTATAATTTCGTCAAATTTAGGGTCTGAAACGTAGGATGTTTCTTCCGATTCCTGTTCGGAAACCAGCCTGTTTATATCAACCATGAGCCTTAAAAAATATGTATCCTTAACAATTTCACACCCAAACGCGTCAGACTTTTCCGATAATTCAATTTTATTTATATAAGAAAAAATTTTTTGTATTTTGCTTTCGTTCAAACTCAAAAATTTTTGCCTGCATATGTTGTTAAAACAATCCGCAAGCGTTAATCCCTTGCTGCAAAACATTTGCAAATACTCGTCTTTTATCCAGATGACAATTCGTTCGTATTCCTCATCGCCCTGTGTTTTCGAGCGATGTATTTGATTTTTTGGAACAAGCAGCATGTCGTTTGCCTTGAGGAAATATGTCTTGCCTTCCATAATGTAAGTCACATACCCGCGTATGCAAAAAATTATTTTGTGAAAGTCGTGAGAATGGGATTCATAGTCAAAATTTTTGTCATTTATATGAAATATTTTATAATTATCGTTAAGATAACCTCTCACGGTTTTATCATACATAATAAATCTCCGAAAAACAAATTCATATTTTTATTATATATCAATCTTTGTTTTTTTTCAAGCAATAAAAAACCTGCAAAGAAAGTCTTTACAGGTTTTTGTGTGCCGCAAGTCAAAAGGTTTTGACGCATGCCGGAAAACTTGCTGTTTTACACTTGTGATTACAGGTTTGAATTTATGGCAGATTTAAAACTCGACAGCAAATATTCATAATCTTCTCTGCTGTAAATCGAATGGGAACTTTCGCTCAAAATCCTGACATGCAGATTTTTGTTTTTTCTTAAAATATCGGCTGAGGTTTCAGACACAAGTTCATCGTTTTTGCTGATAAAAACAAAACCCGGAACATTTAACGACATGTATATTTTTCTGACTTTTCTTATTTCGGAAAACAGTTCAAGATATCTCGGAATCCAGCCTAAATATTTAAAAAAGCCTTTTTCAATTTTTACGCTGCACAATCTTATTAAATTTTTTGCGGCTTCGTCAGAATACCTATCCCCGTATCTTCTTATAAAATATATATTTCTGAAAGCAGAGAATCTAAGACCGACTTTCATGGGACATGCAAGAAGAAACAAAAATTTTACTTTTTCGGCGTGTTTTATTGCAAGTTCAATTGCAAAAAGCGTTCCCATGGAATGCGCCGCAATAATAATGTTTTCATATTTGCGGCACAGTTTTTCGGCAATGTCTTTCGCCTGCCGCCTCCATTTTTTCATTGAACTTTTTGAAAACTCCGCTACTCCCTTGCCATGACCGTCAAGCAATATATTGTATACCGAATATTCCCTCGGGACTTCCTTTACAAAATCAATAAAATGATCCGGAGTTCCCAAAATTCCATGTATAAACAATACTGCAGTTTTGCTTTCCGGGATTTCTCTTATATACTCCCTGTGCATATCAATAAAACGTTGCAATAACGGACTTCGGAGGATCCGATATTTCAATTTTCTCTGCCTGCAATACAGGTCCGACACGATTATATATCTTGCTGAATTTTACTTCGATTTTTGCCGTAAGCACAATCCAGTCATTATTTCCGACTTCTTTTTTAAGCGCAGACTGACATACAAATCCCGCAAATTTAGTGTCCTCAATGCAGCACGTCATAACATCTCTTCCGACAACAAACGTACCTTCGGGCAGCCTTGCATTCTTTCTTACAAGACCTTTAAATCTTACGGTTTTGCCGTTATAATTATCAATATTTTCCCCCGTGTCGCGGTACCATTCGGCGTAATCTTCATCTTTAATCTCAATAATAGGCGCGTTTATGTCAAAAGGAAGAGGATCAGGTATATCGTCATATTCAATCTTGCCGTCGGTATACTCGTAGCATATGTCGCATCTTCTGTTAAGCGCTCTTACAATTTTGTGAAATTCATTTTTGTCATATTCATCCCTGAATCGATTAAAAACGCAAAGTTCGCATGTCATGAGTTTGTCGGCAACAAGGCTTCTCATGTTGGAATTATACGCCATAAAAGTAGTGGAATCAACAAAAAGCATCTCCTGATATATAATCCAATGCTCCGGAAGATTATCAAATAAGGTCTTTTTTTGCCACATCCCGTTGTATTCAAGCACAACTCTCGAAAATCCGATTTCATCTTCAAGTTTTAAAAGATATTCTTTTGTAAAATCGGATTCATCTTCAACAAAACGTATAACCGTCGCATTTCCGGGGCATTTTGATAAATCGTATTCCTCGGTTCCCTCTTCGCATACAAGCAAAAGGGTGCTTTCCCCGTTTGAGAATCTCTCGTCTTCAAGCGTTTCCTGTATGAATTTTGTTTTTCCACTCTCAAGAAAGCCTGTAAATAAATAAATAGGTACTTCGTTTTGCATTTTCCACTCCTAAATTATATGTTGAAAATTTTTGACAGTTCTTCCTTGTTGAGTTTTGAGCCTATAATGCATATCCTTCCGGAAACATCTGCGCTTCCGTTGCGGACATCGCTCTCGCCCGGCACATAGTCGAAATGGATCCAACTGTCGCCGACCGAATCAACAATGCCTTTTGCACGAAGAACTGTTCCGAATCTATCCTTATCCGAAAGACTTGCAAGTATATTTTTAAGTTCTTCCTTTGAAAATTTGTGCATTGTTTCAAACCCGTAACTTACAAAGACTTCGTCTGCGTCATGATCATGATGATGGTGGTGATGATCATGACATCCGCATGTGCAATTCTCTCCATGTTCGTGCTCGTGCTCGTGTTCATGCTCGTGTTCATGCTCGTGTTCGTGCTCGTGTTCATGTTCATGTTCGTGTTCATGCTCGTGTTCGTGTTCATGCTCGTGTTCGTGTTCGTGCTCATGCTTATGTTCATGCTCATGCTCATGTTCGTATTCAAGTCTTTCAAGTTCCGCCTCAATTGTATCTCTTTTTTCCATCGCCTCAAGGATTTGTTTTCCGGATATTTTATCCCATGCTGTTGTTACTATAACTGCAGTTTTATTATGTTCCCTTAAAAGGCTGACAACTTCTTTTAATTTTTCCTCGGTAACGCTGTCTTGTCTTGATAAAACGATAGCGCTTGCATTTTCTATCTGATTGTTATAGAATTCTCCAAAATTTTTCATATACATTTTGCACTTTGATGCATCGGCTACAGTTGTAAAAGTATTAAGCACAACATCTGAAAGGCCGATATTCTTAACGGCGGTTATGACATCGCTTAATTTCCCCACTCCGGAAGGTTCGATTATTATTCTGTCCGGAGAAAACTGTTCAAGCACTTTTTTAAGTGCGCTGCTGAAATCTCCCACAAGGCTGCAGCATATGCATCCTGAGTTCATTTCGGTGATTTGAATTCCCGAATCTTTTAAAAATCCGCCGTCTATGCCTATTTCGCCGAACTCGTTTTCAATAATCACGATTTTTTCTCCGCAATAAGCCTCTTTTATCAATTTTTTAATAAGAGTAGTTTTTCCGGCTCCCAAAAAGCCTGAAAATATGTCGATTTTTGTCATTTTTATTCCTTCTTTTTTTATATATTATAATTTATATTCCGTAAAACCGTTTTTGGTGAGCATAAGAGCCGTTTTAAAGCCCACACTTTTCAAAAGTTCTGCCGACTCGTCAAAATAAAAATCAATATTTTCGCACACATGCGCGTCTGCGTTTATTACAACGTTACCGTTTCTCTCTTTGATTCTTCTGAGAATATATTCGTTTGGATACGGCTTTTGGCGAAGGCCCTTTGCAACGGCTCCTGTGTTTATTTCAGTCACAACTCCGAAATCCAAAACAACATCTATGCTTTCAAGCGCTGTTTTTTTATAAAATGGATCTTCCTCATCGAAAAGGCTGAATTTAGTAATAACATCGAAATGCCCTGCAATATCGGGTTTGTTTTTCTGCATATGATCGCACACATTATCGTAATATGCCTTAATATATGCATTTTTACTGTTTCCGAAACCTTTTTCAATAGCATAAAGTTGCAATTGTGCCCCATGATCCACAAAAAACCATTCGCCTGCCTGATTTTTAACATAGTGAACAGAACCTATTACATAATCAAGTTTTTGCGTATCGATATTCTCGGAATAGTAGTCGAGTTCCATGCCGGTTAAAAGTTCCAGCCGCCCCTCATATTTTTGCTTAAGTTCGCGCATTTTATCAATATAACTGTCAAACACGCCGCTTTTCATGCAAAAACTGTCGTCAAAATCCGTATAACTGTGGTCTGATATGCCAAGCGTTAAGAAACCTTTGGATATTGCCGTGTCTGCCAACTGTTCTATCGTATTTTCCCCGTCGGAAAACACGGAGTGTGTATGTAAATTTGACCTTACCATTATTTTACCTCGCCGCTTTTCTTTTATAAAAGTATAGCACCATTTTAATTTTTTTACAATAGAATTTAACAAAAAAGCGCAAAGAAGATATCCTTTTACGGATATCTTCTTTTTTATAACTACTGTTTTTTTGCAATTTTATATTCATCATAATACTGATAATACGGGCACGATTCATAAGACGAACTTAAAAATTTATACATTTCATCTTCATCAAGATTTACCTCGCAACTGTACATATCCGTATTGTCGTCATAATTATAATAAACGCAACTTTCGCAGTTTGTAACTGTTTTTCCGGGCATTTTCTTCAGTCAACCTTCTGAAGTATGCTTTTCATATGATCTACTTCAACAG
>CAKSDR010000065.1 GCA_934446095.1 uncultured Eubacteriales bacterium
CTCTTACGGCGATAGCGATTTCTTTACCGATTTTTGTAAAAATTTTACCTCTCTGAGCATCGGTTTTTTCTTTTTTATGCATAATATTTTTCCATTTGGAATGTCCGGACATGATAAAATCTCCTTATTTTAAGAAAATAAATTAAATATTTTTAGGCGCTTTAAGACCCAAGAGTTTAAGACCGTTTTCAAGAACGATACTTGTGGCATTTACAAGGGCAAGGCGGGTGTTTCTCGTTTTTACATCTTCGGCTTTGAGTACGGGGCAGTCATGATAAAATCTGTTGAATGCCTGACATACGTCGAGCAGATATCTGCTGATGTCTGAGGGTTCAAGTTCAGTTCTTGCCTGATGTACTTTTTCCGGGAACAAAATCAAAGTTTTAATTAAGTTTACTTCTCGGTCGTCAGAAAACGAAAAATCGCGGCAATCAGGGCTGAAGTCGGATTTTTCGATAATTCCCGAACAGCGCGCGTATGTGTACTGAACGTACGGGCCTGTGTTTCCGTCGAAGTTGAGAACGTCGTCCAAAACAAAGTTTACATCTTTAATTCTGCCGTTTGAAAGGTCATGGAATATTACGGCTCCGACGCCTACAGCCTTTGCTACCTCAAGTTTGTTTTCAAGTCCCGGGTTTTTCTCGTTGATTATCTGCAGGGTTTTTTCTATCGCGTCATTGAAGATATCCTCGAGCAGAACAATATTACCTTCACGCGTTGAAAGTTTTGTTCCGCCGATGCTTACGGTTCCGAATGGAACATGGATAAGATCTTTTGCAAAGGAATATCCCATAAGTTCTATGACTTTGAAAAACTGTGCAAAGTGCAGACTCTGACCGGCAGATGTTACATAAATGCATTTGTCGAAATTATAGGTTTTTTTGCGGTAAATTGCGGCTGCAATATCGCGTGTGGCATATATTGTGGAGCCGTCGGATTTCAGAATAAGGCAAGGATTCATACCATACTTTTCCAAATCGACAATACTTGCTCCGTCGTCTACGGTTAAAAGATTTTTTTCGCGCAGTTCTTTTACAACAGCGTCGGTTTTGTCATAATAAAAACTTTCCCCGAGCCATGATTCAAAATCTGCGCCGATGAGTTCGTAGGTTTTCTTAAATTCGGCAATGCTTATTTTTACAAACCACTGCCACAATTCATAGTATTCATTGTCATGGTGTTCAAGTTTTGTAAATGCGGCCCTTGCCTCGTCATTGAGCGAGTCGTCGGATTCGGCTTCCTTGTGAAATTTCACATATATTTCGGTAAGAGCCTTAATCCCGCGTTTTTCAACGTCTTCGCGGCTACCCCATTTTTTATATGCGACAATAAGTTTTCCGAACTGTGTTCCCCAGTCACCGAGATGATTTACACCTACGCAGGTGTATCCGGAAAATTTAAATATATTTTTTATCGACTGACCTATTGCAGTAGAACGCAGATGCCCTATATGAAACGGTTTTGCAATGTTGGGTGCGGAGTAATCGATAACAATCGTCTTGCCGTGTCCGATGTCTGAAGAACCGAAATTTTTATTGCGGTTTATTTCAAAAATATCTTCAAGGTACGCATCCTTATTTATAAAAAAGTTAAGATATCCGGATACATTTTCAATTTTTGAAAACAATGCTCCGTTATCGCTTTTTTCGCATGAATTTTTAAGATCTTCCGCAATTGCTGCGGGACTTTTGTGTAAAATTTTACTGAGTTTAAAGCAGGGAAGAGCAAGGTCCCCCATTTTTTCTTCCGGCGGAAGTTCTATCATTGACGCAATTTCTTCTGCCGTTATGCCGTCAATAAAAGAAGATAAAATTTTTGCCGTCTTTAATTTGTAACTGTACATAAAATATCCTTTATATATAAATTATTCAAAACTTGAAACTTCTTTAAAATCAAACGAAACGCTGTCTGTGCCGGGTATTATTCCAATGTATGATTTTCCGGGATTCAGAATAAGAGGAGTTTTTCCGTCGGATTCATAAAGTGCATATTTTGAGGTTCTGCTGCTTTTTGACCAGGTAATCTCCTTATATTTTCCGTCGGTTACGTAATATCCTTTTCCTGTTCCTGTGAAATCAAGAGAAAGCCTGCCGTATTCATCTCCGGAAATGCGGCTGTAGGAAGCGGACAGGAGAATAATATTTTTAAAACTCAAAGGCTTGTTTGTATATCCGTCAACATGTGCTTTCCCATACTGACCTTTAAGATATTCTTTTGTGTCGGCGTCAAATATGAAAAACGACTGCGCGTACGAAGAAAACTCAACATTAAGTCCCGTGCAGGTGTTGCCCGAAATTTCGGTGTCTTTTTCACCAAAGTTTAACGGCTGTGTAAACCCTTCGGTAACAGAAGTTCTGTAACCTTTTTGACTTATTGCCGCACAAAGGGCTTTTCCGTCTGTCATGGACGCATGTTCGTAACCCATTGTTCTGAGGCGCTCTTTGTTTTTCCAGTAGCAGCCTGATATGGATCCGTCACGCACACCGTCGAGATTGTCGATATCTCTTTCGCTTAAAACGTCGTATGCGTATGTACTTCCACCGCAGTGGGAATATATTGCGTCATGACACTGCGCAAGATCAATATAATAGTCCCTTGAAGAACGTACAGACCCTGTTTCCGGCAGATTTTCATATTCAGAAAAAATGCACATAAGTCTTGTTATTCCGCCTTCAACAAGGCATTCGTAAATGATATCGGCGTTTGCCAATCCCATTTGCGGAGTTGCTTTTTTTATGTTGTTTATCATCATTGCAACGGGACGTTTTGTTGCAATATTCTCATCGCTGCATGCAAGACCCGTGTACGGACTTATGTACTTTTCCGTTTCTTCGGTGTCCTGAGATATAACGGGAGCATCGTCTTTAGGAGTGTTGTCCTGCGTGTTGTCATTGTTCTCGGGTTTTTTGCATGAGATAAGTAAGGTACAGACCAATATAACTGAAACCAAAGATAAAAATATTTTTTTCATAAAAGTATGTCCTTTGAAAATAAGTATAAAATATTACAATAATATATTATATCAAATGCCGCGGGAATTTTCAATATATTTTTAAGATACGTTGAATTTTTATCAAAAAAAGCGAAAAACTGTAACATCATAAACGGATATTACAGTTTTTTAATATAAATTTATTATAAAGCGGCTTTTGCCTGTTCAACAAGGCTTGCGAAAGCGGCTTTGTCGGAAACTGCGAGTTCTGCAAGCATCTTTCTGTTGAGAGTAATTCCGGCTTTTTTAAGTCCGTTCATAAACTGTGAGTAGTTTATGCCGCAAACTTTTGCCTGAGCTGAGATTCTTGTAATCCAAAGTTTTCTGAAATCTCTTTTCTTCTGCTTTCTGCCGATGAATGCGTAATTTCCGCTTTTCATTACGGCCTGTTTTGCCATCTTAAAGTGTTTGCTTTTTGAACCCCAGTAACCTTTTGCGAGTTTGAGGATCTTGTTGCGTCTTTTTCTTGTCATAACGGCGCCTTTGATTCTTGCCATTTTATATTACCTCCGAATTGTACGTTTTTAAAATAACAGTTTTAAAACTTGGCTTACGCGTAAGGAATAAGTTTCTTTACGATAGGTGCAAACGAATCGCTGATATATGCGTTTGCGCGAAGCTGACGCTTTCTCTTTGATGTTTTCTTGCCGAGTTTATGGCGTCTGTTGAGATGATTGAATTTTGCTTTTCCGCTTTTTGTTATTTTAAAGCGTTTAGCGGTAGCCTTATGTGATTTGGTTTTTGCCATTTTAAAATCTTCCTTTCAAAATGAAATATATAAAAATACCTTTTAAATATAGTAAAAATATACGGGTATTTTTTATTTAACTATGCTTCTTCGTTTTTTGTATTTTCGGCAGCGGAACTTTTGGATTTTGCTGAAGCGGATTTCGGTGCGAGAAACATTATCATTTGTCTGCCGTCAAGTACGGGCGCTTTGTCGATTGTCGCAATATCAAGGCATTCTTCTCCGAATTTGTTAATAATTTCGGCGCCTATTGCGGTATGGCTCATTTCACGTCCCTTGAATTTAACGGAAACCTTAACTTTTGCTCCGGAAGAGAGGAAACGTTTTGCGTGGTTTAACTTCGTGTTGAAATCATGCGTATCGATTCTGCAGGAAAGCTGAATTTCCTTGACATCGATTTTCTGCTGCTTTTTGCGCGCTTCTTTTTCCTTTTTCTCTTTTTCAAATCTGAATTTTCCGTAATCCATAATTCTGCAGACGGGCGGCTGAGCGTTAGGAGCGATCTCCACAAGATCATATCCTTTATCAAAAGCAATTTTTTTTGCTTCCCTGGTTTTCAGTACCCCAAGTTGTGTTCCGTCGACATCAATAACTCTTACTTCTGCTGCTCTTATCTCATCGTTGATAGAGATATCCTTTGCTGATCCTATAAATAACACCTCCCAAAAATAAAAAAAAGCGAAGATGACAATTCTTCGCAAAACATAGATACAACAGGCGTTAAAAAACCTGAAAAATTGACCTTGCATCATAATTAATGCCGGGTGAGAATCATATTCTGCTTTATTGTCTTTGTATATACTACCACAAAGTTATTTATTTGTCAATAGTGTTTTTAAAATTAAAATAATGTTTTTCTGTTGACAAAACCACAAAAAGATGATAAAATATTATGAATTATTTAAGCGGCACAAGTGTTGCTTTTAAATATCAGTGTTTTTAACACCGGGGTGTGGCGCAGTTGGTAGCGCGGGTGGTTTGGGACCATCAGGCCGCAGGTTCGAACCCTGTCACTCCGACCATGATGCGGTTTTCGTCCGCAGAATGTGCCGCAAAACATTACGGTTTTGCGGCTTTTTTTAAAGAAAAGAGGAATGTTTATGCATTTGCAGGAATCGGGAGAAATGTATCTCGAAACAATATACATACTGTCAAAGCAAAGCCCGCATGTCAGATCGCTTGACATTGCGGAATATATGAATTTTTCAAAGCCGAGCGTCAGCCGCGCTGTGGGTCTTTTGAAGTCCGGCGAGTATATAACGGTTGACCGGGACGGATTTATAAAACTTACTCAGTCGGGTCTTGAAGTCGCAAAAAAAATTTATGAAAGGCACACGCTGCTCACCTCTTTTCTGATACGCCTGGGAGTAAATGAAAACACGGCGGCGGAAGATGCATGCAAAATCGAACATGATATCAGTGACGAATCATTCCAAATGATTAAAAAACATGTAACCAAAAATCCTTGAAAGCGGCGGACGGCAGCAAAAACTGCGCGCCGCTTTTAACTTTTCTACATATTATTATATTATTTCGCATAAAATATTAAAAAAATTAAAATATTGTAGAAAAAAGAGATTATATGTGCTATAATATATGCGGAAAGTTTTGACGTGCGGACGCCTTTGAGCGTGCGATCCGCCGTTTCGCAAATACATTTCCGCAGCAAATAACAGAAAAGGATTGAAAATAAAATATATGCCGAAATATATAGAAAAAATAGAAAAACTCACCCTTCCCGTTGTGCCTTTAAGGGGAGCGGTGCTTTTTCCGGGAATTCCGACAAGTTTTGAACTTTCCGGCAAGGGCGCCGTTGCCGCGGTGTCAATGGCAAATGAAACCGACGGGCTTGTCTTTGTAAGTTCGCTTATAAACCCTGCGGATCCGAAGTCGCAGGACAATGAAGTGTATACAATTGGAGTGGTCGCAAAAATAAAGCAAACTCTGAAACTTCCGGACGGCAATTACAGAATACTTACCGAAGGAAGAAACAGGGGACAGGCTCAGGAATTTTTCAAACAAGACGGCTTTTTCTCGGCAGAAGTAATCTCGAAAAATGTTTTTCTTGACGATAACGGCGGAATAGAAACAGAAGCGCTTGTAAGAAAAGTAAAGGAAAAATTTGAAGAGTTTATAAGTTTTCTCCCGAAAGTTTCAAATGAAATTGTCGTTGCTGTGCAAACAATAGAAGACCCCGGCTTTTTGGCCGATTTTATCTGCGCAAATATTGTTCATAAGATAAAACTCAAGCAGGAAATCATCGCTCAGTTCAATCCTTACAAAAGGCTTGAAAAACTGTACATTATTCTTGATGATGAGATAGAAATACTGAAAACAGAGATCAATATACATAATAAAGTCAAGGAAAAACTCGACAAAAACCAGAGGGAATATTATCTTAAAGAACAGTTAAAAGTAATACAGAACGAACTTTCATCGTCAGACGAAGACTCGGACGCCGACGCTTATGTTTCGGATACAGATGAATACAGGGCGAAAATAAAAAATGCCGGGCTTGCGAAAAATGTTTGCGAAAAACTGATGAAAGAGGCGGCAAAACTTGAAAAAATTCCGTTCGGTGCTGCCGAAGGCACTGTTATAAGGAATTATCTCGACGTATGCTTGGATATACCGTGGAACAAAAAAACAAAAGATAAATTTGACATAAAAAGAGCCCAAAAAATTCTTAATGAAGACCATGACGGTCTTGAAAAAATAAAAGAAAGAATCCTTGAATTCATCGCGGTAAGACAGTTGTCACCGGAACTTAAAGGACAAATAATCTGCCTTGAGGGACCTCCGGGCGTTGGCAAGTCGTCAATAGCAAAGTCAGTCGCAAGGGCACTTAACAGAAAATTTGTCAGAATATCTCTCGGCGGCGTGCGCGACGAGGCGGATATAAGAGGCCACAGAAAAACATATATAGCATCTATGCCCGGAAGAATAATAAACGCTCTTATTCAGGCAAAATCCATGAATCCCGTAATATTGCTCGACGAGGTAGATAAAATGACGTCGAATTCCCAGGGTGACCCGTCGTCGGCGCTGCTTGAAGTGCTCGATTCAGATCAGAACAAAACTTTCAGGGATCATTTCATTGAAGTGCCGGTCGACTTGTCGGATTGCATTTTTATTTCTACCGCAAACTCACTCGACACGGTGTCGCGGCCGCTTATTGACAGAATG
>CAKSDR010000066.1 GCA_934446095.1 uncultured Eubacteriales bacterium
GCCACTCTCGGCTATGAGCGTGTGTATGATACCGAAACAAATGAGATCTACAAAGCGACAAACGGCTTTACCGATGTTTACGACGGCAAGCGGTATCAGCCTGTGACCGACGACAATATGTATGCCGAGCCCATCAGCGGCTATATTGAAAAGCAATAAAAAAACATGCAAACCCGATAAAGCGGAGGTGACATTATTCTATGAAAAATGCTTTTAAAACATTATTTCATGAGAATTTTCCGCATTCTATCACCTGCACGCTGCCTTATGGCAGACAATATGTGATTATCGCCGCTTATGAAGTTTTGGACAAATATGGCGCAGAACACAAGAAAAAAGACGCATCAACCATATTGTCAGAGATTTCAGTTTACGGAAATACAAGTTTATTTTTAATTGCTGCAAACGAATGCGGCTCAGGCACACAATTAACTGTAACCATGCTAAAAGCGAAAGAAAGCCTTTCAGAAAATGGTATACGCCGGGCATTAAGCGCCGTGTCAGACGGAATTTCTCAGTATCTTGAAAATGAACTCGGAACAAATAATTTGTAAGAAACTAAAAATACCCTGCCCATAAACTAAAAATACACGCCTGTATTATAAGAACAGCAAAAATAACCGGAAGGTTTTATACCTTCCGGTTAAATATTTTTGCGTGATTTTTTTAAAATTTGTTTTCAGTCTTTCAAAATTCTCAATGAATTCAATATTGTAATAATGCAGGTCCCGACATCGGCAAATACCGCTGCCCACATACTTGAAACACCAAATACGCCGAGTGCCATTATTATAAATTTCACCGCAAGAATAAACGTTATATTTTCGTAAACAATTTTTCTTGTTTTGCGTGAAATTTTAATTGCCGCGGAAATTTTCGATATCTCATCGGTCATAAGCACAATATCAGCCGCCTGAGAAGCAGCGTCGCTTCCCATTCCTCCCATGGCAATTCCGACATCTGCCATCGCAAGGACCGGGGCATCGTTTATTCCGTCGCCGGCAAAAATCACATGTCCGGATTTGCAGTTTTTCTTTATTTCTTCAAACGCCAAAACCTTTTCGTCCGGTAAAAGATGCGCTTTGAAATCATCCGCTCCCACCTTTTCACATACGGTTTTCGCCTGAATCTCGTTATCTCCCGTAAGAATCGTTACTTTCTTTACTCCGCATTTGTGAAGTTCGCTTATACCTTTTGCGCTGTCAGGCTTAATTTCATCTCCGATTATAACGGCTCCTATATATTCGCCGTCATATGCAACATACACTTTTGTGCCGAAATCTCCCGGTTCTTCAGCATCAACTCCATACTTTTCCATAAGTTTTCTGTTGCCGCATAAAAGTTTTTTTCCGTCATACATACACTCGGTTCCATATCCTGCCTCTTCGATAAAATCAGACGCCGAATTTATGTCATCGTCATTTGTCATACTCCCGTATTTTTCAAGAATCGACTTTGCTATCGGATGATTTGAAAAATGTTCGCCTATGCAGGCATATTTTGCAAGTTCTTCCTTTGTATGTCCTTCGTTTACAATTTCATTATGAACGTCAAACTTTCCTTTTGTAAGTGTTCCGGTCTTGTCAAAAACAGCCCTCTCCACATTGCTTAAAATATCTATATAGTTGCTTCCTTTTATGAGTATTCCCTTTGACGAAGCGGCGCCTATTCCGCCGAAATATGCAACGGGAACCGATATCACAAGCGCGCAAGGACATGATATTACAAGGAAAGTAAGTCCGGTATAAATCCACTGTTTTAAACTTCCGCCGAAAATCGGAGGCACAAAACCTATAATAAGCGCAAGACCGCAGACAATCGGGGTATAATATCTTGAAAACTTTGTTACAAAATTCTGCGTCTTTGATTTCTTTTCGGATGCCTCTTCAACAAGGGACAGAATTTTTGCAACCATTGAATCGGTATATTCCTTTTTAACAAGCACTTCTATGCTTGCATTCAAAACTATGCTTCCGGACAAGATTTCGTCTTTTTCGCCTTTTTCGACAGGTGCGGACTCTCCTGTAAGCGCAGACATGTCGGCAAAGCATTTTCCTTTTATAATCTCGCCGTCAAGCGCAACCTTTTCTCCGGGTCTTACTATCATTACATCTCCCGGCTTTACGTCCTCAGGCGAAATTACAACTTCTTTTCCGTCTTTTAAAACTACCGCATGCTCCGCTTTTATATTCATAAGCGACGTTATCTTCCTTCTCGATTTGCTTTCCGCCGCGTCCTGAAGCATTTCTCCTATTCTGTACAATGCCATAACCGCCGTACCCTCGGAATATTTTCCTATAAGCACAGCGCCGAGAGAAGCTATACTCATAAGAAATATTTCATCGAATATTTCGCCTTTCAGTATATTCTTTGCAGCTCCGTACAAAATATCATATCCTACGGCAATGTATGCCCCTATAAACAAAATCGCCTTTATGGTTTCGTTTCCTACAAAAAGTCCTGCCAAAAACAAAACTGCGCAGACTGCGAGTTTTATAATCTCTGCATGCGTGCTTTCGTGTGTGCCGCATTCATCATGACAGTGATGCGAGCATGAACACCCTTCATGTTCGTGTGTATGTGTATGCTCATGTGCATGCTCGTGTGTATGCTCTTCTGCATGCTTGCATAAATGCTCATGTTTTCCCATATTTATAACCTACCTTTCGTTAATATGTTCAAGTCCTTTTTCGAGTATATCTTTTACGTGACTGTCCGCAAGCGAGTATATTATGTTTTTTCCGCTTTTGCGAAATCTTACAAGCCTTTCCTGACGCAGCGTCTTTAACTGATGCGATACTGCGGATTTTGTCATGCCGCAAACTTCTGCTATATCGCATACGCACATGTCGCTGTAGTCAAGCGCAAAAAGTATTTTTATTCGTGTACTGTCTGAAAAAACTTTAAAAAAGTCCGACAGGTCGTAAAGCATGTTTTCGCATGGTATTTTGCCCATAACTTCTTCTATAGTGTCGGTATGCTTTTCGCAGCAATTTTCCTCAATCTCGTGCAGTTCTTCCTCGCTTAGTTGCTTTGAATTTATTTCCTTTTCAGCCATATTTTTAATCCTCTGCTTTCATAGTTGAACATATATTCAACTGTTGATTATATTATATTACGCTTTTTTTATTTTGTCAATACAAAAATAAAAAAAACACGGAAAAATTTTTCCGTGTCTAAAATTTACATAAACTGGTTATTTGCAATCCGGCCGAATAGATTTTAAAAATTCCGGATACTGCCTAAAAAGACGCAAAGATTTTTTAAAATGCCCGGAAGTGTTCCGCAAAGTCAGTGTATTTCCGATATTCTTTTTACATCAACTGTCTTTTTGGTATTTATGTCATATGAAAACAAAACCGCATTAAAAATCGTGTTTCCGTCTGCCTCTTCAAAGCGGCAGGGCATTTTTGTAAGAAACTTATTTATAACAATCTCCTTTTTCACGCCGAGCACAGACTCATACGGACCCGTCATTCCGGCATCGGTTATATACCCTGTTCCGTTTTCAAATATTTGCTCGTCGGATGTCTGGACATGTGTGTGCGTTCCGAAAACCAAAGATATCTCTCCGTCAAAGAAGTATGCGAAAGCTTTTTTCTCGCTTGTCGCCTCCGCATGAAAATCAACTATGCTTATATCATACTCTCCCTTTTCTCTTTCAAGAATTTTCTGAGCCGTCCTGAAAGGACAGTCCATACTTTCCATATACACAGTACCCAAAAGATTCATTACAAGCACCCGGTATCCGAGCGCTTTATATATGCAATATCCGTTTCCTGCAGTTCCTGCGGGATAATTTGCGGGCCTTAACAAATACTCGTTTTTTTCCATGTAGTCATAAATTTCCCTTTTTCTGAAAACATGATTTCCGGTTGTAATAACATCTGCTCCGGATGAAAAAAGCGTATCGGCGCTAAACTTGTCTATACCGTTTCCGACAGCGCTGTTTTCTCCGTTTACAATGGCAAAATCAACCTTATATCTATCCCTTATACTCCAAAGTTTGCTCTTTATAAAATCAGTCCCGTTTTCTCCGACGACATCTCCGACGCACAATATATTAAAGATTCCTTTTTCCACTTCACTCACCGCTTCTATAATTTTTATATATTTTATCACACATTCGCTTCTTTTTCAATTGTAAAATTCATTGATTTTTGCATGCCGGTATGCTAAAATTACTAATAACAATATATCAGTTTATAAAAAGGAGGCGGTTTTGTGAAAGGCTGCGCCATAGTCTGCGAATATAATCCGTTTCATAACGGCCACAAATATCAAATTGAAAAAATAAAAAGCGAAACTAATTCTCCCGTCGTATGTGTTATGAGCGGAAATTTTACTCAAAGAGCCGAGTATGCGGCATTTGACAAAAAATTCCGTGCAAACACTGCGCTTAAAAACGGAGCAGACATTGTTCTTGAACTGCCGTTTCCCTTTTCATGTGCGTCAGCTGAAATTTTCGCCTTTTCCGCCGTGTATATTATCGAAAACACCGGTCTTTGCGACAGCATATGTTTCGGTGCCGAAACGCCGGACGCCGAAAAACTTGACAAACTCTCGGACTTTTTGTTGTCACGCGATACAACATGTGAAATTTTAAAAATTCAAAAAGACTGCAAAAATCTCAGTTTTGCAAAAATAAGAAGCAGCCTTATAAAACAAAAAATGGGAGAAGAATTTGAAAATATCATTTCAAAACCCAATAACATACTTGCCCTTGAATATCTCCGTGCGATAAAAAAACTAAACTCAAAAATCCGTCCGCTGCCTATCGGAAGAGTGGGAGCCGGTCACAGCGCGAAGCCTTGCGGCAGTTTTTGTTCTTCATCATATTTAAGAGAAAATCCCACGATCGGAAATTTTTCAAAATACACTCCGTCAAGCGGCGATGTTTTAAAAAATGCCGTTGCAATTGACGAAAGACTTCTTTTTGCGGCATACAGTTCGTTTTTTATAAAAGCAAAACCGGAAGATATGCGAACATGTGCGGAAATTCAAAACGGAATGGAATACCGGATAAAAAAAGCATCGCTTGAAAGCGGCACGCTTGCAGATTTTTACGGATATCTTTCGGGAAAACATCTTACAAGCGCAAAAATACGAAGAGCTGTTCTTTATTCGTTTTTTGATATTAAAACCGGCGCTTTAAAAGAAGTCCCGAAAAGCTGCATGCTTTTGGGCTGCACCGACTCAGGCGCGCGTCTTTTAAAAGAAACTAAAGATAAGCGCACAATACCGATTCTTTCCAAATACTCAGACATCGAAAAATATCCTTTTGCAAAAGAGCAGTTTTATAAAAACGACATTGCCGAAAAGGTATTCCAAAAATTTATTGCAAAGTAAAAAGCGAAGACGCATGCGTCTTCGCTTTTATCATTATTCTACAGTAACTCTCCAGCCGAATTTATCTTCGGTTTTTCCCCACTGGATACCTGTTATTATATCGTAAAGTTTTTGCGTAAGCGGTCCTATTTTTCCCTCTCCGATATTAAATACGCTTTCTTTATAGCGGAGTTTTCCGACAGGAGAAATGACAGCCGCGGTTCCCGTTCCGAAAACCTCTTCAAGTTTTCCGGTTTTTGCCGCAAGAACAAGTTCATCAACCGATACTCTTCTCTCCTCAACATCATATCTGAGATGCTTGCAGACATTTATTACGGAATCCCTTGTTACGCCGGGCAAAATGCTTCCGTTAAGCATAGGGGTTACAACTTTTCCGTCTATTTTAAAGAAAATATTCATCGCCCCGACTTCTTCAATATACTTTCTTTCGACTCCATCAAGCCACAAAACCTGAGAATATCCGTCATCATGCGCTTTTACCTGAGCTATAAGGCTTGCGGCGTAGTTTCCGCCGGTTTTTGCAAATCCCATGCCGCCTTTTACTGCTCTTACATATTCATCTTCAATCCAGATTCCTACGGGTTCAAGACCTGTTTCATAATATGCTCCGGACGGCGAAAGAATTATCAAAAACATATATGTTTTTGAAGGCGCAACTCCCAGAAAAGCATCTGTCGCAATAATAAAAGGCCGTATATAAAGAGATGTCCCTTCCTCGTCCGGAACCCATGCCCTGTCAACATTTACAACCGCCTTTACTGCCTGCACAAAGTCTTCTTCGGGAAGAGTCGGTATGCACAGTCTTTTGTTTGTGTTGTTTGTCCTTTTTGCGTTCATATCCGGACGGAAAAGATAAACCTCGCCGTCGGCGCCTTTATATGCTTTAAGGCCCTCAAACATTTCCTGACCGTAATGGAACACCATACTTGCAGGGGAAAGC
>CAKSDR010000067.1 GCA_934446095.1 uncultured Eubacteriales bacterium
AATGTACTTTTCATCTGTGGGAATCAAAAAAACGAGGTATGCTTTGCACGCCTCGCTTATAAATATGATTTTTTGTGTGGCAGTTTCATGCATACTTACAAAAATATGCTTTTAAAAAGCGCATTTTATGCCCTGATAACTGTCCCTTCTTTTCAGTTCTTTGTCAACGCCGTTCAGCACGTTGAACTTTTTGATGCTCCAGAGAGGGGCAACAAGCGTATCTCTCGAACCGTCGCCGGTTATTCTTTGTATGACAATGTCGGGGCGGATATATTCCAGTTGATCGCATATAAGATTTATATATTCGAACGGTTCAAAAAGTTTGATTTTGCCGTTGAGATACATTTTTTCCGCCTCGGTGTTTTTCAGTATGTGGAGCATGTGAAGCTTGATGGAGTGAGGATGCATTTCGGAAATGGCTTTAACGCTCTCAATCATCATTTCATAATTTTCGCCTGGAAGACCGTTTATTAAATGTACGCATATGTTTATATTTCTGCTTTTGAGTTTTTCATAGCATTTGCAGAAATCCGAAAAATCTGTTTGCCGGTTTATAAGTTTTCCTGTTTTATCGTGAATTGTCTGAAGACCGAGTTCAACGGTGAGATAAGTCCGATTTGAGATTTCATGAAGATATTCCAATGTGTCGTCGGATATGCAGTCGGGCCGTGTGGCAATGCTCAGACCTACGATGTCCGGAAGCGAAAGCGCGGTTTCGTACATTTTTTTTAAAACCGGCAGGGGAGCATATGTGTTGGTTCCGGCCTGAAAATAGGGGATATATTTTGCATTTTTCCATTTTTTGTCGATAACCGCTTTTATATCGGAAAACTGTGAAACTATATCTTTGTTTTTATCGCCCGCAAAATCACCGCTTGCCATGGGGGAACAATAAATGCATCCGTTATATGATTTTGTGCCGTCACGGTTAGGACATGAAAAACCTGCATTAAGAGAAATTTTTGCAACTTTGCAGCCAAAAGTTGACTTCAAATATGAGTCGAGGGTATAGTATCTTTTGTTACATGAAAAGTTATTTGTCATTTTCTATCATCTGCTTGTAAATAGTATTTTTTGAAACTCCTCTGTCTTTTGCGCACGCTTTTATGGCGTCCATTTTTGAAAGACCGTTTTTTATGTAAAATTCAACGTGCTGTTCTGCAGAAAGACTTTCCCAAAAAGGCGCTTCTTCTTTTTTTCCTTCAATAATTATAACAAATTCGCCTTTCGGTTCGTTTTCGGAGTAATGTGAAATTGCATCGGAAAATGTGGTTATTTTTATTTGCTCGTTTAATTTCGTAAGTTCCCTTGCAAGACAGATTTTCCTGTTTCCGAGGCACTGCGAAAGTTCGGTCAGGGTTTTTAAAATTCTGTGGGGAGCCTCGTAAAAAATAATGGTGCGCTTTTCGGCAGAAACGCTGTCAAGCACATCTACTTTTGTTTTGTCTTGAGGCAAAAACCCTTCAAATACAAATCTTCTGCTGTAAAATCCGCTTGCGCAAAGCGCGGTTACGGCAGCGCAAGGACCCGGAATCGGAATTACGGGTATTCCTTTTTCGTGCGCCAAAGCGCATAGTTCCGTTCCGGGGTCGGATATTGCGGGAGTTCCTGCGTCGGTTACAAGAGCGCAGGACAAGTTTTGAAGGAGTTTTTCTATTATTTTTCTGCCGGCGGAAATTTTATTATGCTCAAAATAGTTAAAAATAGGTTTTTTGATCTCATACTTTGAAAGCAGAAGCCCCGAAATACGGGTATCTTCCGCGGCGATGAAATCAACTTCATTGAGAACTTTTTTTGCACGCTCCGAAATGTCGGAAAGGTTTCCGATAGGGGTTGCAACAATATACAGGGCGCCTTTCAGCGTTTCATTTGCCATAATTTCGGAAATTCTCCTTTTTCTGTGATATATTTCATATCGTCGGTATATGTCCCGTCATGTGAATGGATGATGAGGGGAGGCGATACTATAAGTCCTTCGGAGGCTTGTTTTTTTGCGCGGCAAAGAACCAAAACCGGCGGTTTTGTGATTTTTGAGTATACAAAAGTCATATTTTTTATTTCAAAAGAATTTTTTTTAGCCGCTGCAAACAGGGAAGAAAGCCGATTGTGCCGATACACCGTAAAAATGTCGGAATTTGTTTTAAGAAGAAAAGATGCTGCCGAAAAAACGTCGTCTATATTGCAAAGTATTTCATGCCGCGCTATGTTTTTGTAGTCTTTCTCGCACATAAATCCGCAAGAGTCCGTCATATAGGGGGGATTTGAAAATACATAATCAAAACTTTCTGCGCAAAAACAATCCTTAAAATTCCGAATATCTGTGTTATGTATAAAATACCTGTCGGAAAGCCCTGAAATTTCGGCGCTCATTTTAGAAATCTCGCATGCGTCCTTGTTTATTTCGGCGGCGTGGCATACAAAGTTTTCGGTTTTGTCAAGAAGCATGAGTCCTATGATTCCCGTTCCGGAGCATAAGTCTATTCCTTTTTTAAAACTTGCTTTTTTTATAAAAGTTTTGGCATAAGCGCAAAGAAGCACGGCGTCGGTTCCGTATGAAAAAACATTTTTATCCTGATAGATAAAAAGAGTATCGGATATTTTTTCGGGTTTTAAATTGTTTGTCATAAGTTTACTTCTTTCCCGAGCAGAGCCGCAAGACCGTATCTGAGCGCGAGCATCGCGGTTTTTCTTTTGTTTGTATCTTCATCATATAACATAGGTTCTATTTTTCTGAAAAACGAGCCGACAATAGTTTTGTCCTGCTTTAACTTTTCAAATTCAAACAGCGGCAGGGTATTGTCTATAAACTCGGCTTTTGGAAATCTTTTTAAGTTTTCGAGAACAATTTCGTCCGAAAGAAGCACATCCGGAGATGTAATGCCTTCGGCAGTAATTCTTAAATATGTATTGCCGTCAAGATGCGAAACGCTGTTTGTAATTTTTGAAATTGCATCTTTTACGGTCTTTGTTCCCGATATGTCAACCGAAACCTTTTCAAAATGCTTGTCCGACACTTTGCAAAATTCAAGGTCGGCACGGCCTTTTTCAATGCTGCCGCAAATTACACCCTTAAAACCGTCCTCGTTAAAGTCGCGTCCGAGCATGCATCCGGGATATGCGGCGATCGTATTCCCGTATTTCATAAAGCCTGTGTGTGAGTGAACATGCCCGAGAGCAATATAGTCAAAGCCGAATTTTTCGGCGTCTTTTTCCATCATGATATTGCAGGTGTCGGAAGGCATGTTAATAAATCCGTGCGCCATAAGAATATTGATTTTTGAGATGTCTTCGAGGGTGAAATTTTCAAAAATGTTTTCCGGATGGTTTTTATCGGTATAAGAGTACCCGTATATTCTCAGATTTTTCTCGGGAATATCAACATACGAAAGAGAGGGACTCTTAAAAATATATGCATTTTCGGGCCAGTTAAGAAGGGCATAAGGCGAGTTTTCGCTGTATGGGTCGTGGTTTCCGGCGCAAATAAAAAAGCGGCAGGACGGGAAATTCGAAATTTCACGCACGACAAGGTCCGCAGTATTTTTAGTTATAAAAATATCTTCAAAAAAATCTCCGCTTATAAGAAAGATTTCAGCGCCGTATTCTTTTGCCTTTGAAATTACATTGCAAAATGTGTCCCTGAATTCCTGACGCCTTTTTTCGGATTCTATCGGGTCGGACAATGAAAAAGGAGTATCAAGGTGAATATCGGCAGTGTGAAAAATTTTAATCATTAAAAATACCTCTTTTTGCAAATATAAAAGAAAAAGACGATGAACTTTACGCAAAAAACGAAAATTCGCCGTCTCAGACTAACAACAATTTTTATAAAATCTAAAATTATTCAATGTTGAATTTCTTCTTGAACTTGTCAACTCTTCCGCCGGCATCAACAAATTTTTGTTTGCCTGTAAAGAAGGGGTGGCATTTAGAGCATATGTCAACACGTAAGTCTTCTTTTGTTGATCTTGTAACGAATGTTTCGCCGCAAGCGCATTTAACAGTGGTTTCTACATAACGGGGATGGATATTTTCCTTCATTGAATTTCCCTCCTTTATAAAATTTATCTTCACAAGTAACCCGATTGTTGTATGGTTACATTTATCCAGTGCTAATAATTATAACATAAGAATATCGTTTTTGCAATAGATTTTTAATATTTTTTCGATAATTTTAAAAAAACATGGTCTATATTAATAAAATATAGTTGATTTATATAAATTTTGCTGATATACTCAAATAAAATGAATTTTATCGGAGGTTATATTGTATGAATAATGACAATTTTGGATTTTGCGATGTTACCGGAATGTATGACACCCAAGACATTGCTATGAACAAATATAAAAGCGCTCTTTCATATCTTTGGATTCTGTTTTTTCTCCCGTTGGTATTATCGCCGAATTCGCTTTTTGCAAAGTTTCACGCGAATCAAGGGCTGGTACTTTTTTTAGTGATTACAATTTCGTCGGCGCTGCAGAGAATTTTTTCCGGATTTTTTATTGTAAACCTTGTTTTCAGTATTTTGAGCATCGTTTTCTCGGTTCTCGAGATTCTCGGAATAGTGTTCGCGCTGTCAGGCAAGGCGATAGAATTTCCGATAATAGGAAATATAAAATTGATAAAGTAATTTAAAAAAGTCTGATTATAAATCAGACTTTTTTAAATTTTTTATAAATTCGCGGTATTCTTTTGCGTTTTTTTCCATTTTGTTGTTGCCGAAATTATAATAAACCCTGCCCTTGATATCATCCGGCAGATATTGCTGGACACAGTAATTGTTTTCAAAATCATGCGGATACTTGTAACCGGCATTATGGTTTGCATTTGGCTGCATTGAGTCGCGCAGATAGTCCGGCATTTTTATGCCAAGCCCGTCCTGAACGTCTTTTGCCGCCTTGCTGTACGCCATATATGCCGAGTTTGACTTTGGAGATGTTGCAAGCAAAACCACGGCGCTTGCAAGAGGAATTCTCGCTTCCGGAAGTCCCAACTGCAATGCGGTGTCGGTAAGAGCCTTTACACACACACATGCCAGCGGATATGCAAGTCCTATGTCTTCGCTTGCAATGACAAGCAGCCGCCTTATCGGGGATAATAAGTCGCCCGCTTCAAGAAGTCTTGCAAGATAAAAAAGAGCTGCGTTTTCATCGGAACCGCGTATTGATTTTTGAAAAGCTGACAGCAGGTCATAATGTTCCGAGCCGTCTTTATCAAGTTTTAAAGAAAAGTTTCCGATGCTTTCGCGTGCGCATTCGGCAGAAATGTTTCCGCCTGTCGCAACAAAGCACAACTCAAGAGCGCCTATCGCTTTTCTTACGTCTCCTGAACAGCGTTTTGCAATATATTCGAGGGAATCTTCAAAATCGTCAACCGACAGGTCTTTTTTGTAGGCTTTGCACAGTATGCTGAACGCGCGGACGAGCGCCCTTTTGACTTCATCGTCGGGAACCGGAAGAAATTCAAAAATGCTTGACCGCGAAAGAATGGGGGAGTATACCGCAAAATAAGGATTTTCTGTGGTTGAGCATATAAGGGTAATTCTCCCGTCTTCAATAAATTCCAGCAGAGATTGCTGCTGCTTTTTGTTAAAATATTGTATTTCGTCTATGTAAAGAAGAATTCCGTCCTGAGTAAATACCGAGCCTGTTTCGGAGCAGACTTGTTTTATATCGGCAAGAGAGGCGGTCGTGGCGTTGATTTTTCTTAGAACTTTGTTGGATTTGCCTGCAATTATTTCCGCAACCGTTGTCTTTCCGACGCCGGGCGGACCGAAAAAAACCATGTTCGGATAAACGCCCGATTCTATGACCCGGCGAAGCAGACTGTTTTCGGACAACAGATGTTTTTGACCTACGACATCGTCAAGTGATGACGGTCTTATTTTATCGGCAAGAGGCATCTTTTTAACCTTTCTTATCTTGTTTTGAAAATTTATCTATGTAAAGCATAAGAACCGAAATGTCGGCAGGACTTATGCCTGAAATGCGGGAGGCCTGTCCTATATTTTGCGGCTTGTATTTTTCAAGTTTCTGCTGCGTTTCCTGGCGGATTCCGATAATTGAACCGTAGTC
>CAKSDR010000068.1 GCA_934446095.1 uncultured Eubacteriales bacterium
GGTAAACACAGCATATAAACCATGACATGCTTCTCTCATGAAATGCTCGTCAGAGGCTTTTTTCAGAAAACTGAAAAGTTCAGTGTAATATCCGTTGATATCTAAAATTGCAATTGCCTTAGTATGGCGTCCCAGTTGCTTTAAAGTAAGGATTTCAAAAAACTCGTCAAAAGTTCCGATTCCTCCGGGAACCATAATGAATGCCTCGGATTTATCCTCCATAAGTTGCTTTCTTTCCCTCATGGTTTTCGTCGGGAAAAACTCTGTGCACTTGTCAAACAGCACTCCGTCTATTTCAAAAAAAGTCGGAGCAATTCCTATAATTCTGCCGCCGCGCGAGTATGCGCCTCTTGCCGCAGCGCCCATAAGTCCCCCAGCGCCTGCGCCATATACAAGCGTATGTCCTCTTGATGCCATTTTTTGACCAAGCTGCTCGGTCACTTTTATATATTCTTCATCAATAGCATTGCTGGAAGCACCATATACACATATATTCATATTTACCTCCGTTTCTGTTTCTTTATAAAAGGCAATTTAATTATTTTTTGTTGTAACTGTCTTTTAAAGTAACAATTCTGTTAAATGTATTCTTCTCCTTGCTGTCGGCACAAAAATATCCTGTTCTTACAAACTGGAATCTTTCGCCGGGTTTTGCCTCTTCCATGGATTTTTCAAGTTTTGCATTCGTGAGTTGTATTTTGGATTCAGAATTCAAATAATCTGCAAATGATTTTCCCTCTTCCATCTCATTTGTATCTTCAATGCTGAACAAATAATCATAAAGATTTACTGTTGCATTATAGGAATTTTCCATGCTTACCCAGTGGATTGTACCCTTCACCTTTCTTCCGTCGGCCGGATTTTTGTTTGAAGTTTCAAGATCCGCTTTGCATATAAGTTTTTCGACTTTTCCGTCTTTCCCATATACAACTTTTTCGCATTTTATTATATATGCTCCCATAAGGCGAACTTCGCAGTCCGGCTTCAGTCTTTGGAATTTAGGAGGGGGATTATCCGAAAAATCTCCTCTTTCAATATACAAATGCTTTGTAAATGCAATTTTTCTTGTTCCGTCGGCAGGATTTTCCGGGTTATTGACAACTTCAAAAAATTCGGTTTTGCCTTCTTCAAAATTTGATATTTCAACTTCAAGAGGATCAAGAACCGCCATTCTTCTTTGCACCGCAGGACCCAGTTCTTCTCTTATGCAGTGTTCCAAAAGCCCTATATCACAAAGGCTGAGCGACTTTGATATTCCTGATCTTTTTACAAATTCAAATATTGAAGACGGAGTATATCCCCTTCTTCTGAGTCCGCACAACGTAGGCATACGCGGGTCGTCCCAGCCGTCGACATATTTTTCTTCGACAAGCGCCCTTAAGTATCTCTTGCTCATAACAGTATGGGTAACGTTCATTCTCGCAAATTCCCTCTGTTTAGGCTTGTGTTCAAAATCTATATTATCAACAACCCATTCGTACAGCGGCCTGTGATTTTCGAATTCTATGGAACAGAGCGAATGTGTAATTCCCTCAAGCGCGTCTTGTATCGGGTGCGCAAAATCGTACAGCGGATATATGCACCATTTGTCTTTCTGCCTGTGATGGCTTGTATGAATGATTCTGTAAATAGCAGGGTCGCGCATATTCATATTAGGAGACGCCATATCTATTTTTGCGCGAAGCGTATATTTGCCGTCTTCAAATTCGCCGTTTCTCATTCTTTCAAACAGGTCTAGGTTTTCTGTAATACTCCTGTTTCTGCAAGGACTTTCCTTGCCCGGCGTCGTCAGAGTTCCCCTGTACTCTCTCATTTGTTCGGGAGTAAGATCATCAACATATGCCTTGCCGTCTTCTATAAGTTTTACGGCAAATTCATAGCATTTGTCAAAATAATCGGAACCGTAATATATTCCGCCGTTCGGTACAGCGCCAAGCCATCTCAAATCTTCTTCTATGGATTTTACATACTCGGTATTTTCTTTTACCGGGTTTGTGTCGTCATAGCGCAGATTGAAAAGACCGTTATATTTTTTTGCAATACTGTAATTTATATATATTGCTTTTGCGCTTCCGATGTGAAGATATCCGTTCGGTTCGGGCGGAAAACGTGTGTGTATTCTTTCCGAAAATCCTTCTTTTATATCCTCATCTATTATATCCTCAATAAAATTGGTATATTCTTTTTTTTCTTCCATTTCAATATCCCCCATTATGCCTTGAGCAGCCTTTCCTTTACTTTTTCGCCGCCAAGCAATTTCATTATAGAATACAGGTCGGGTGAATTTTTTCTCCCCGTAACGGCAACTCTTATAACCGTGCTGACATCTGTAACGCTTCCCTTAAACGCCTGCGGATTTTCTTTATACTCCTTCATATTTGAAGTGTATCCGTACTTTTCCGATATATTTTTTATTTTTTCGAACCATTCGTTCTGGTCGTCATTTATATTAAATATATCTGCGTATTCTCTGAGTATTTCACCCGCTTCCGGAACATTTTCCGGAAAACTGTCTTTCATATAGTAAAGTTCGTCAAAGAAATATGATACAAAATCCGGAACCTCACTCCATGAAGCAAAATCCTTACGTGGTTTTTTGCCTCCGCGGCCTATAGAAAAAACAGATATCATATAATCTTTCTTTTCTGAAATGATATTATAAAATTTTTCATCGTATTCTTTTGACCATGCACAAACGTTTTCATATACATTTTCAGCCGTCATTCCCGCAATAACATTTTTCGATATATCATTTAGTTTTGCAAGATCAAACAACGCACCCGAAGCGCTCATTTTTGCGGTTGAAAAAGGAAATTCCCTGTAACTTTTTTCCTTGTTTGCACTTCTCCACTGTTCAAAGTTGGAGTTTAAAAGCGTCATGAGATATTCTATAACTGACTCCGTAGGATATCCGACTTTATAGTAAAATTCAAGTGAACATTCGGGGTCTTTTCTTTTTGACATCTTGCGTTTTGTGCCAAGGCTTTCATCAAACTTCAGTACCTGTGAAGTGTGTGAAAATCTGGGCATTTTAAATCCGCAGGCCTTCCACAGTTCAATATGCCACGGCAATGTGGACAACCATTCTTCGCCCCTTATGACATCTGTCGTTCTCATAAAATGATCGTCAACAACATGTGCCAGGTGGTAAGTCGGAATACCGTCGGATTTTAAAAGAACAAAATCCTGATCGTTTTCGGGAACTTCAAGTTCCCCTTTGATACAGTCTTTAAATTTGGTCTTTTTTCCGCTGTCACCCTGGGACCTGAATCTTATGACATATTTTTCGCCGTTCTTTATTTTTTCTATCGCCTCTTCAATAGGCATATCTCTGTGAATTGCGTATTTTCCGTAGTATCCGAAATTTTCCTTGTTTTTTTCCTGAATTTCATGCGCCGCTTTCAGGTCGTCTTCAGTGCAAAAACACGGATATGCTCTGCCGTCAAGAAGAAGTTTTCTCGCCACGATATGATATATTTTTTCTCTCTGCCTTTGTCTGTACGGCCCATAATTTCCCTTGTCGCCGCTTTCAGTTGCACCCTCGTCAAAGCCAAGTCCGAATCCGCCAAGATACTTAAGTATTTTTTCAACGGCACCGGGCACTTCTCTCTTATCGTCGGTGTCTTCAATTCTAAGCATAAAAATCCCGTCTTTTGTGGAATGGGCTACTCTTTCGTCAGCAAGAGCGCCGTACAAATTTCCGAGATGCATTGAACCTGTAGGGCTCGGCGCCATTCTCGTAACCTTTGCCCCTTCGCAAAGCTGTCTTTTGGGAAATCTTTCTTCGAGGCTTTCTATTGTGTCCTCTTCCGTAAGTTCGGGAAATATTAATTCCGAGAGTTCCAAGAGTTTCGTGTTTTCCATATGTTCCGTCCTTTTGCCCGGAGCAAAATAAATAAAATCTAAGATCATTCGCCGGACTTTGATAATTTATAAATATTTTTTCACAAGTGAAAAATTAATGTATACCGGTTTTTCGCTTTTGCCGATGCGACAGCGCGCGCGAAGTGCGCCGGCAGCAATGCCGCAAAGTTTTGCTTCCCAAAACTTTCTGCCGATATTTTACCATAAGCAAAAATGCTTGCTTGCAATGGCATTTTTGTGCAGCCGTCAATGCGGCAGCGCGTGCGAAGTGCGCCGGCAGCAATGCCGCAAAGTTTTGCTCCCCAAAACTTTCTGCCGATATTTTACCATAAGCAAAAATGCTTGCTTGCAATGGCATTTTTGTGCAGCCGTCAATGCGGCAGCGCGCGCGAAGTGCGCCGGCGGCAATGCCGCAAAGTTTTGCTCCCCAAAACTTTCTGCCGATATTATACCATATATTAGTTTATAATGCAATAAAAAATCTCCGCTTTCGCGGAGATTTTTGCCTATCGCTTAAAGTTATTTAATATGTGAAAAGTTGTGACCAGTAATATGTTCCGTTTGAGCCAAGGTAACATCCTACGCCTATTTTCGTAAAGTTTGCGTTCAGTATGTTTTCCCTGTGTCCCTGCGAATTCATCCATGCATTTACTACTTCAGCAGGAGTTCTCTGTCCCATTGCTATATTTTCTCCTGCGCCTGAATATGAAATTCCATATTCCTGCAATACCGTAAAGCAACTCGTTCCGTTAGGTCTTGTGTGTGAAAATACCGTTTCCTGCTCTACGGCGCGTTTATTTGCCGCATTCATAAGGCTGTCAGTGTATGTAAGTTCTGAAAGTCCATATTTGGCCCTCTCGACATTCACAAGTCTTATTACTTCCATAGCATAAGATGAATATGATACTTCGGGAGTTTTATCTTCTTCCGGCGCTTTGTCTTCCGGAACGTTATCTTCCGGGCAATTGCCGTCTTCGCAGTTTTTCTCATCTTCGCTTATACCATTGTTGCAGTTATTGTTTTCACAATTTTCATTGTTGTTCCCGCTGTTATCAGCATTATCGTTTTCGCAATTGCCAAAGATGCAGGATTTGTTTTTCAGTGCATTTAATATGTCGTTTACAGTGTTTTCGGAATTTGCACCGCCCTGATTTAAAACAAGGTTGTTTATTACATTTTTTATAAGGTCATTTGCCGGACATGAAGAGTCGGTTTCGCAATTTCCGTCCTTGCAATTATAATTTTTTGCAATATTGTTTATTGTTGATGCAATATCTGAAATATTGTATAAAACTGAGTTGTTGTTTCCTTCTGTCCCACCAGAATTTCCTTCATTTCCAAACAAAAGATTTGAAATAGGACATTGAGCGCTTGCCGAAAGCGAAATTGCTATAACCATTGTAAATGCGATAAGCATAGAAAGAATTTTTTTCATTTTTGTGTCCTCCTTTCTTTCTATGCTTTTATTATACATTTTATGAAATTCCTTTTCAATGAAAGATATAGCCATAAAAACTACATATAAACACATTTGAAAATATCTGGGGATTTTCGGCTTAAAATCAACTGTTTTTTATCATTTTTTCCAAATATTTATAACCGGTACTGAAAATTTGCATAAAAAAACGCACGAAATACGTGCGCAAAACTCTTTTCTTTAATTTTAAAATAATGGAGCTGCTAAGCCGGTTTGAACGGCCGACCTCGTCCTTACCAAGGACGCGCTCTACCAACTGAGCTATAGCAGCAAAACTGATGTTTAAAAAAATGGCGATTCGGATGGGGCTCGAACCCACGACCTCTAGCGTGACAGGCTAGCGTTCTAACCAACTGAACTACCGAACCGTAAGTTTTAAAATGGTGGGAGTTAAGAGGTTCGAACTCCTGACCCTCTGCTTGTAAGGCAGATGCTCTCCCAGCTGAGCTAAACTCCCATATGGAGCGGATTACGGGGCTCGAACCCGCCACCTCGACCTTGGCAAGGTCGCGCTCTACCAAATGAGCTAAATCCGC
>CAKSDR010000069.1 GCA_934446095.1 uncultured Eubacteriales bacterium
GTTCGGAAAAGGCGGAAAGACGGGTGCTGCTTTTTGAAATAGTGGGATAATTTTTTGCGTTCGTAAGAATATCAAACATAGATTTTCCTTCAGAAGCCGCAATTCTTTCAATTTCATCAACGGTCGCCTGACCGATACCTCTTTTAGGCATGTTTATAATTCTTTTAAGCCTTAAATTATCCGAAGTGTTATTGACAACGCATAAATACGCAAGCATATCTTTTATTTCGCGCCTGTCGTAAAAACGCACGCCGCCGAGTATGCGATAGGGAAGGCCGCTTTTTGCAAAAGCGGTTTCAAAATTGTTTGACTGCGCATTCATTCTGTAAAGAACCGCAAAATCTCCGAAAGAATATCCTTCGTTTTGAACAAGATCGTTTATTTTATCAATGACAAAAGAAGCTTCAAAATTCTGATTTTCACATTCTTTTATCAATATTTTGTCGCCGTCGGGATTTTTTGTATTAAGATTTTTTCCCTTGCGTTCCTTGTTGTTTGCTATAATGCTGTTTGCGGCGGTTATTATATTGTTGGTACTTCTGTAATTCTGCTCGAGTTTTATAACTTTTGCGTCTTTATAAGACTTATCAAAATTTAAAATATTTTCAATAGCCGCGCCTCTGAACTTATATATGCTCTGGTCGTCGTCGCCGACCGCCATTATGTTGTCGTGCTTGCCGCAGAGAAGTTTTATAAGATGAAACTGCGAAATATTGGTGTCCTGATACTCGTCTACAAGAATATATCTGAACTTTTCGTTGTAATAATTTTTAATATCCTCGTTTTCCGATAACAGTTTTACGGTAAACAATATTATATCGTCAAAATCAAGCGCGTTTGCCTGCGATTTTTTATGTTCATACATCTCATAAAGCTGCGCTATAATGCTTTTTCTGAAGTCATTTCCGCATTCTTTCGCAAAGTCAGAGTACCCTATAAGCCTGTCTTTTGCTCTGCTTATCATATTCAAAACATTTTTTGGCACAAACTGCTTGTCGTCAAGATTTCTTTCTTTTATGCACGCGGTTATAAGGCGTTTTTGATCGTCGGTATCGTAGATTGTAAAACTGTTGTCATAACCGAGTCTGTCGATATATCTGCGCAAAATCCGAACGCATATTGAGTGGAAGGTACCTGCCCATATTTCGAGTGCGCCGTTTCCGAGAATTTTTAAAAGGCGCTCTTTCATTTCATTTGCCGCTTTGTTCGTAAAAGTTATTGAAAGTATCTGCCATGTTTTCGCAGGGTCTTTGGCAAATATCGGCAAAATCTGCTCCATTTCTTCGGCGGAAAGTTCGTCATTTGCGGCAAAAGCCTCAAGGCACGCAACATTTTCCTCCGTCAGATACTCCTCTTTTATGTCTTCGTTAAAATAAGCGTTTCCGTACTTTACGATAAAGGCGATCCTTTGAACAAGAACCGTAGTTTTTCCGCTGCCCGCTCCTGCAAATATCAAAAGGGGATTTTCGGTTGTAAAAACCGCCTGTCTTTGCCTTTCGTTCAGGAAAGAATACGCTTTGTCAAACAGTTTGTTTTTTGCTTTTATGTATCTTAATTTTAAATCGTTTTGCATATGAAGTCCTTTCAGCAGTTCTTTTTTTATTATATCATATTTATTTATTTAAAACAAGAATATTTAAAAAGTATGAAAACAATTGTTGTAATTTTTTTCTTTTATGATATAATATTTAAGTAAGCAAAAATGATATGTTGATGAAAGGATTTTTATATGAACAAGAAATTGTATATCGGCGGTATGAAATGTTCGCATTGCGCAGATTCTGTGAAAAAATCCCTGAGTTTTGTTTCCGGCGTGGAAGAATGCAAAATAGATTTGTCTTCCGGCACCGCAGAATTAAGCATGAAAAAAGATGTTTCGGAAGAAGTTTTAAAAAAGGCTGTCGAAGATGCCGGTTTCTAACTTTTGAAAACAGAATAATTTTATGAAAAAAAGCAAAACTTTTTTCAGCAAAGTAAAACAATGTCTTGTCTTTTATTTTGATGAAGCGATTGCCGGCAATGCCGCTGAACTGTCATATTATTTCCTTTTTACATTCTTTACTCTTATTATGGCAATAAGCGCCGCCGTGATTATGCTGAAATTTAATGACGAGGCATTTTACATACTCCTTGTCAAGATTTTTCCGAAACAGGTATATTCGCTTATAGACGACTTTATTTCTTATATAAAGGGCGTCAGTAATTTAAGTTTCTTTTTTCTCGGAATTTTTCTCGCCATATATTCCATGTCAAGATATATAAATTCGCTGAAAAGAAAGATACGTTCTATTTATCGCTCGCAGCCTATGTATAATCCCGTTTTTGAATGGGTAATATCCGCCGCCTTTTCGGCGCTTATAATAATAGGTCTGCTCTTTACTTTTGTACTTCAGATCACCGGAAAAAGCGTGCTTACGTTTCTTGCATCGTTTATTCCTTTTATTTCCGACTCGTTTATAGATTTTTACCTCGGAATAAGATTTTTTATAATCGGATCGTATATTTTCATTATTTTTTGTCTGTTTTACAAAGTGCTTCCAAACAAAAAACTGAAATTTAAAAATATTCTGCCCGGCTCTGTTTTTTCTTCGGTGTGCTGGGTTTTGATATCATATCTATTCTCATTCTATGTTGACAATATTTCAAATTATTCTGTCGTTTACGGCTCTATAGGAGCGTTTATCGTTCTTTTGTCGTGGATTTATTTTCTAAACAACACTATTCTTATCGGAGCTGTTATAAACAGAGTTTTTGAGCAAAAATAATTAAAATCAAAGGATTTAAAAATTCATGAATGATGATCTTATTGTTAAGATAAAAAAATCATTTCCTGTTATGTCTAAAAGCCATAAAAAAATAGGAAATTTTATTATCGAACACAGCGATAAAGCAGCGTACCTTACGGCGACAAAACTCGGAGAAACAATCGGTGTATCCGAATCCACCGTCGTGCGTTTTGCAATTGAACTCGGATTCAAAGGGTATCCCGAGTTTCAAAAATCCCTGAAAGACCTTATAAGAACAAACCTTACGTCTGTTCAAAGAATTGCCGTTGCCGACAATATTATCGGCGCATCAGATGTCGTAAGTAAGGTTTTGACGGCTGATATGGAAAAAATAAAACTGTCTTTGGATGAAGTTGACAGAGGTACTTTTGAAAAGGCAGTGGAACTTATTCTTGGAGCCGGTACAATTTATATAACAGGCGCGCGTTCCGCCGGTATGCTTGCGGATTTTCTTGCCTATTATTTTAACCTTATTTTCAAAAATATTGTACTTATTCACACTACAAGCGCAAGCGAACTTTTTGAACAAATGATGCATATTTCATCGGACGACGTTCTTTTTGCAATAAGTTTTCCGAGATACTCGAAAAGCACGGTAAACGCAGTTTCGTATGCCAAAAAGAAGGGCGCGAAAGTAATCGCGCTTACCGACAGCGAAATTTCTCCGATAGCGCAGTTTTCCGACAGTGTTTTATATGCAAAAAGCGAAATGGCCTCGTTTGTCGACTCGCTTGTCGCGCCTTTAAGCATTATTAACGCATTGATAGTTGCGGTTTCGCTGAAAAACAAAAACTCTCTTTCAGATACGCTTGTTGAACTTGAAAAAATCTGGCAGGAATTCGATGTATATGAAACAAATAACTGACTTTTCCGACAGCATATGCATTATAGGCGGGGGCGCATCCGGCCTTATGGCAGCATGCACGGCGCTTGAATCCGGGGTAAAAACGGTTGTTTTTGAAAAAAACAGGTCATCTAAATTTTACGAAAGCGAAAAGTTTTTTGACAACGCATACCTCGGAAAAAAACTGCTCATTACGGGCAAGGGAAGATGCAATATTACTAATAACTGTTCGAAGGACGGCTTTTTTGCAAACGTTCCGCGCAATCCGAAATTTCTTTTTGCGGCATATAACAGTTTCACGTCTGAAGATACAATAAACTTTTTTGAAAATATCGGTCTTAAATTAAAAACAGAGAGGGGAAACAGAGTATTTCCGGTTTCAGATAAATCTTTGGATGTTCTCAATTCTCTGAAAAACTATCTTAAAAGCCTTGGCTGCACTTTTATAAACGAAGAAGTTTCGGATATAAATTATGAGAACTTTGAGGTTTCGTCAATAGTTACATCTTCCGGAAAAATCTATCCGTGCAGAAATATTATTATATGCACCGGCGGAAAATCATACCCTGTGACAGGCTCTTCCGGCGACGGATACCGCTTTGCGCAAAAAGCCGGCCATACCATAATTTCTCCGGTACCAAGCCTTGTTCCGCTTGTATCTGACGATGATTTCTGCAAACGCCTTCAAGGGCTGTCGCTGAAGAACGTAAAATTATCGCTTATATGCAAAAAAAACAAAAAGTGCGTTTTTGAAGAAACGGGCGAGTTGCTTTTTACGCATTTCGGACTTTCGGGGCCGCTTATTCTCTCTGCCTCTGCCCACATCGGCGCTGTTCCGTCGGATTACTATGTTAAAATAGATTTAAAGCCTGCACTTTGCGAAAAAAAACTTTCAGACAGGCTGCTTTTGGATTTTGAAAAAAACAAAAACAAGGAATTCAAAAACGCTTTGTCCGGACTTCTTCCTTCGAAACTGATTCCCGTTTTCGTTCAAAAGACAGAAATCCCTCCGGAGTTGCAGATCAATGCGGTAACAAAACAACAGCGGCAAAAAATTATAGAAACGTTAAAGGAATTCTCTGTAAATATATCCGGATTTCGTCCGATCGATGAAGCTGTAATCACGCGCGGCGGAATAAAAACATCGGAAATAAATCCATCTACCATGCAGTCAAAACTCGTGCAAGGGTTGTATTTTGCGGGTGAAGTTATCGATGTGGACGGATATACCGGAGGATTTAACCTGCAGATTGCCTTTTCAACGGCACATCTTGCGGCAAAATCGTGCGCGAAAAAAATTCTAACTGAGGTATAAAAAATGAAAAACACTGTTAAAATCGCAATTGACGGGCCTTCCGGCGCCGGAAAAAGCACCCTTGCAAAAGAACTCGCAAAAAGACTTTCTTTTGTCTATGTGGATACCGGTGCTATTTACAGAACCGTCGGATATTTCGCCAAAATGAACGGCATAAACCCTTGTGATGAAAAGACGCTTTCGGAGCGTTTTCCGGATATAAAAATCGATTTAAAATGGACAAGAGACGGTCAAAGGCTTATTTTGAACGGACAAGACGTTACGGGATACATAAGAACCCCTGAAATGTCAATGTATGCGTCCAAGGTTTCTGCTCTTCCGAAAGTCCGCAAATTTCTTTTTGACATTCAGCGCAGCATTGCAAACAATGAAAATGTTATTATGGACGGCAGGGACATAGGAACGGTTATTCTGCCTGACGCCACAGTTAAAATCTTCATGCTTGCAGACATTGAAATCCGCGCCAAAAGACGGTATACCGAACTTATTTCCGCAGAAAAGGAAGTTACATACGAAGACGTTTTATCCGATATGATACAGCGCGACAAAAATGACTCGACAAGAAAAAATGCGCCCTGCGTTCCGGCAGAGGACGCCGTTATTTTGGATAACGGCAATCTTTCTTTTGACGAAATGGTAGAAAAAGTACTTAGTATAATTGAGGAAAAAATAAAATGAAATTTTATTCTTTTTGCAAAAAATGTGTTTCATCTCT
>CAKSDR010000070.1 GCA_934446095.1 uncultured Eubacteriales bacterium
GCCGAAAAACTGAACGGCAAGGGCATAAAAACCGGCATTATACTTCTTGAAACGCTGAAACCTGCAGACCGTCAGGCAAAACTTATAAATGAGTCTATAGGAAACGTTAAAAAAATAATTTTCCTCGAGGAGGGAATATATAACGGAGGCGCCGGCATGATATTCAAAGATAAACTTTTGCGCATGGGGAAAATAGGGTGTGAAAATTTTGATATTATGGCTATAGACGGCGAAATCCCCGAACAGGGAGAACTTGAATATTTATACAAAAAATGCGGTATTTCCGCGGACGATATTTTGAATAATGTCGGAGATGCAAAATGCGAATAGATTTATATTTGGCACAAAACGGCTATGCCTCAAGCAGGCAGTCCGCCAAAAGGCTTATTGAGGAAGGAAGGGTTTTTGCAGGCAAAAAACTCATTAAAAAACCATCTGAAAATTATGACGAAAGTTCAGAAATTAAAATTATTGAAAGCGCCGGAAGCGAATTTGTGAGCAGAGGCGGATATAAACTCGAATACGCGCTCGTGCATTTTAAAATTGACGTTTCGGGTCTCGTTGCGGCCGATATAGGAGCTTCCACCGGCGGATTTACCGACTGTCTCTTGCAGCGGGGAGCAAAAAGAGTTTATGCGCTTGACTGCGGAAAAAATCAGTTGCATAAGAAATTGCTTTGCGACAGCAGGGTTATTTCAATTGAAAAGTTCAACGCCAAAAATCTTTCATGCGACAGCCTTCCCGAAAAGGCGGATATTGCCGTTATGGACTTGTCTTTCATTTCCCAGACAAAGGTTTTGCAAAATATTAAAAATATTTTGACCCCGGACGGAAAACTTGTTTCTTTGATAAAGCCGCAATTTGAGGCCGGAAAAGAAAATATAGGCAAAAACGGAATTGTGAAGAGCGAAAAGGCAAGAAAGAGTGCAGTCGGCAATGTTCTTGCATGCGCGGCCGAATGCGGATTTGAAAGTTTTGGGGTTGTTTGCTCTCCCATCACGGGCGGAGATGGGAATATTGAATATCTTGCCGCTTTTTCTTTAAAAAAATTATGATTTTGTTGTAATTATGCAAAAAGTATGATAAAATATACTAAAACAAATGTTTTTTGCGGAGAGAAATTATGAACGTTACCATTTTTTCCGATGAAATAAAAGATAAGAATTTTTTCGTTACAAATAAACTTATAAAATACTTTTCAGAAAATTGCTGCAGCGTATATATAGATGAAAAAAAGGCGTCTGACCGATGTATTGACGCCCAAAACTGCGTGTTCGGACTTTTGTCAGACATTTGCAAAAAAAGCGATATTGCAATTGTTGTCGGGGGAGACGGGTCAATTTTAAAGGCCGCAAAAGTTACGTCAAAATTTTCTCTTCCCGTTTTGGGCATTAATATAGGAAGAATAGGTTATATGACTCAGGCAGAACCTGATGATTACGACTTGTTTTTTAAAATTGCGTCAAGCAAAAATTTTATTGAGTTTTGCGAAAAATATGGCATTAGAACCGAAACCAGAATGATGATTTCGTGCGATGTTTCAAGAAACGGGAAAATTGTATACAAATCGGACGCTTTGAATGACTTTGTAATTTCAAAGGGCGACATTTCAAGAATGATAGATATCGACCTTTTATCCGAAAACAACGAAATCGCAAAATACAGGGCCGATGGAATAATTATCTCAACCCCGACAGGCTCTACCGCATATTCGATGTCTGCCGGAGGGGCAATAATCGACCCTTCCATCGAGTGCATAAGCGTGATTCCGGTTTGTCCTTATCTGTGCATTAATTCAAGCCCGATAATTTTTTCAAAAAATTCAAGAATAAGCGTAAAATTTAATGAATCAAAGGCAAACAAGGCTTTCCTTACAACAGACGGAGATGAAAATTTTTCTCTTGAGGATAATGATATTATAAATATTTACAAATCCGAAAGATATACGGAACTTGTAAAAGTAAAAGACATAGATTTTTTTAAGTTGCTGAATATAAAAATTTCCAAATTCTTTAATTAAGAGGTATATAATGAAGTCTGAAAGACATGAAAAAATTTTAAAGATAATTAAGGACAATTCTGTGGAAAAACAGGAAGATTTAACCGAACTTTTGAGAAAGGCGGGTTTTGACGTCACACAAGCGACCGTTTCAAGGGATATAAAGGAATTGGGACTTGTAAAAGTTGCGGTGGGCGAAAAATCAAAAAAATATAAATATGCCGTGAACGGTATCGGTACCGACGGAAACGATACGGTTACGGAAAAATTCAGAAAAATTCTTCACGATGTTTTGATAAATTCCGATTATGCCGGAAATCTTGCGGTTTTTAAAACTTATTCCGGCATGGCAAACGCCGCGGCGGCGGCGATAGACGCCATTCATTACCACGATATTGTGGGAACTGTCGCAGGAGATGACACTGTGCTTGTTATTTTGAGAAACGAGCAGGCAGCCGGCGAATTTGTAGAATTACTTCAGAAAGTTCAGAAATAATTTTTAAAGACGGAGAAAAAAGAAATGCTGGTATCGTTGCATATAGATAACATTGCCTTGATTAAAAAAATCGACTTGGATTTGCCGGCCGGCTTTTTGGCAATAACCGGCGAAACGGGCAGCGGCAAAAGCACGGTTGTTGATTCACTCGGCCTTGTGTGCGGACTTCGCCTGCCAAAAGAAACGGTAAGGCTCGGAGAAAATTCCGCAACGGTCGAAGCAGTGTTCGGAAATTTTTCAAGGCAGGAAGAGGAAAAACTGCAAAAAGCGGGTATATCTCCGGATGAAGACGGGTATTTGTTTATACAGAGAACGTTGTTTTCCGATGGAAAGAGCGTGGCAAAAATCAATTCAAAGCAGGTTTCCGCATCGGTACTCAAGGAAATATCTCCGTCTCTTATTAATGATTACGGTCAGCACGATAACACCGAACTTTTAAATGAGGAAAAACATATTGAAATTCTTGACAATTTTGCCGATAACAGGAAACTTCTTTCGGAATACGAATTATTATATGAAAATTACTGCGGAATAAAAGAAAAAATCAAGAAACAGAATATGGATTCAAAAGAAAAGCAGCGCAAAATCGATATTTTGAAACTTCAGATTTCGGACATAAAAAATGCAAAATTAAAGTCCGGAGAAGAAGAGGAACTTGAAAAAACACGCAACAAACTCAGAAATATAGAGAAAATAAAAAAGTCTGTGTCTTTGGTATATTCACTGTTGTATAATGCGCGCAGCGGCATGAGTGTTGCCGACGCCATAGAAAAATCGGCCGCGTCGCTCAGAAATATAACGGACGCGGTTTCAGATGCCGCGGAACTTGCTGAAAGACTTGACAATATAAAATATGAAGTTATCGATATTGCGGAAACCGTAAATGATTTTACGGGCGACGTCTCGGAGGACCCCACGAAGGCGCTTGACAGGATCGAAACAAGACTGGATCTGATAGCAAAACTGAAAAGCAAATATGGTTCGACAATAAGCGAGATCGTGGAGTATTGCAGAGAATGCGAAATGGAACTCGAAAATATAGAGTTGTCGGAAGAAAATATTGCAAAACTTGAAAAAGAACTTTCAAATTCTGAAAAAGAATTGTCAGCGTGTGCCGAAAAACTTTCCGAAAGAAGAAAAACATATGCGAAAACACTTTCCGAAAGAGTATTATCGGAACTTCAATATCTTGATATGAAGGGTGCTGATTTTACTGTTGATATTCAAAGACTGCCGCAATATTCGAAAAACGGTATTGATGACATTAAATTTATAATAAAGATGAATTCCGGTGAGTCGTATTGCTCGCTTGCAAAAACTGCGTCGGGCGGCGAACTCTCAAGACTTATGCTTTCCATAAAAAGCGTTCTTGCCGAAAAGGACGGAGTCGGATGTCTTGTATTTGATGAAATTGACACCGGAATGTCCGGAAAGACTTCAAGAAGAATCGGTTCAAAACTCAAGAGTCTTTCTTTGTCAAGGCAAGTTGTATGCGTTACCCACTCCGCACAGATAGCGTCACTTGCCGATGTACATTATAAAATATACAAAAAGACCGAAAATGACCGTACTCAGTCGTATATAGAGGAACTTTCATACGATAACAGGGTAAAAGAAGTAGCAAGGATAATCGCAGGCATAAATATTTCCGATTCCGCAATGAACGCGGCAAGGGAACTTATGTTAAATACTGATAATAAATGTCTTTAACGGATTGTAAAAGTTTTTAATTTTCTCATCTTTGCGTCCCTGATGATTAGTATATATTTTCTGCAACAAAGCGAGTACATAAAAAACACCCCCGGATAAAGTTGTATTTTCATACGACGATATCGGGGGGTTTATTTTATGCAGAATATAGTATAAATATTTTAAATTTTTATTTAATTTTTGAAATATCGTAAGGCGTTGTCTGATATACAAAATAATTCAGCCAGTTGGAATATAAAAGGTTTGCATGCGAGCGCCATGATACAACCGGTGGGTTTGCCGGGTCATCATTTTTAAAGTAATTTTCTGGAATATTTATTTTAAGACCGGAATCCAAATCTCTGAAATATTCATTTTTTAAAGTATCGGCGTCGTATTCGGGATGTCCCGTTATAAATATTTGTCTTCCGCCGTGCGTAGACATTGCGTACAAGCCCGCTTTTTCTGACGAAGCGAGAATTTTAAGTTCGTGGATCTTTTCAACTTCTTCCCTTAAAACAGTTGTATGTCTTGAATGAGGAACCATAAAGACATCGTCAAATCCGCGCAAAAGCATTGAGTTCGGGTGGTCGCGCGTGTGTTCAAAAACTCCGAACATCTTATCCGGAAGGGAATATTTTTTGATTCCGTAATGATAATAAAGACCCGCTTGTGCGCCCCAGCATATATGAAATGTACTGTGCACGTGTGTTTTTGTCCACTCCATGATGCTGCAAAGTTCATCCCAGTAGGATACTTCCTCAAATGCCATTTGTTCAACGGGAGCACCTGTAATTATCATTCCGTCAAAGTTTTTGTCTTTTATATCGTCAAACGTTTTATAAAAGGCAAGCAGATGTTCGGCTGCGGTGTTTTTTGACACGTGGCTTTTGGTATGTATAAGTTCAAGTTCAACCTGAAGGGGAGTGTTGCCGAGAAGTCTTGAAAGCTGAGTTTCGGTTTCGATTTTTTTCGGCATAAGATTTAAAAGAAGAATTTTAAGCGGTCTTATATCCTGCAGTATTGCTCTGTTTTCTGACATAACAAAAATGTTTTCACTATTTAATGTTTTAACGGCCGGCAAATTATCCGGTATTCTGATAGGCAAAGCAAAAACCTCCGTATTTTATATCGACATCAGCGCTGTATTTATATCCGAAATAAGGTCGCTGCAGTTTTCAATTCCGCATGAAAATCTTACAAGGTCACCGGGAATTCCGGCTTTTGCAAGGTCCTCTTCGTTCATTTGTCTGTGAGTGGATGACGCAGGATGAAGACAACAAGTTCTGGCGTCGGCGACGTGAGTTTCAATAGCGGCGATTTTCAGATTTTTCATGAACTGTTCCGCAGCGGCTCTTCCGCCGCAAAATCCGAAACTTACAACTCCGCAGCTGCCGTTCGGAAGATATTTTTTTGCAAGAC
>CAKSDR010000071.1 GCA_934446095.1 uncultured Eubacteriales bacterium
TGTTCTGCGTTTGTTCAGGGTAAGGATCATAAATCCGGAAAATGAACCGCACGGCAAAAATTTTCTTGTATGTTCAAACCACCTTTCAAATATGGATCCTGTTCTTATTTCAATATGTCTTGACAATCAAATACGCTATATGGCAAAGGCGGAACTGTTCAAAATTCCGGTGCTTTCTTCATTAATCAAAAAATTCGGTGCATTTCCGGTATACCGGAACGGCAGCGACGTTGCCGCTATTAAAAAGACAATTTCCATTTTAAAAGGCGGAGATTGCGTCGGCATTTTCCCTCAGGGGAAAAGAGTCAAAGGCATGGAGCCCGACAGCGTTGAGATAAAAGCAGGGACGGGTCTTTGCGCCATGCATGCGCAGTGCGATATTTTGCCGGTTGCGATTTTTACAAAAGAATATAAAATAAAAATGTTTCGTCCTGTTTATGTAATAATAGGCAAACCGATACCGTTTGAAACATTCAGTGACACAACGTTGAATTACGCCGGATTCGACAAACTTTCAAAAGAAATTTTTTCAAAAATATGCAATCTCATAAATGAAAACAAAGAGAAATTCAAATGAGTGATGTTAATATTTTGCTCGCGAAAAACGCCGGGTTCTGTTTCGGCGTAAAAAGAGCTGTCGATATTGTCGAAAAATTGCAAAAAAGCGGCGAGAAGCAAATTTTCACAATAGGTGAACTTATCCACAACCAAACATTTTTAGACCGACTTTCAAAAAAAGGCATCCGAACAATTTCCGAAGATGAAATAGAAAGCGCGGCCTGCAGTTTTCCGGACGCCGTTTTTGTTATAAGAACGCACGGGATCAGCAAAAAAATAACGGATTTTCTTGAAAAGTCCCATATAAAATATGTTGACGCCACCTGCCCCTACGTTAAAAAAATTCACAAAATTGTAGATGAAAATTCTGACGAAAATACCGATCTTGTAATTGTCGGCGACAGATGTCATCCGGAGGTTATAGGCATACAAAGTTATGCTAAGGGAAATGTTTTTATTTTTTCCGACGAAAAACAGATTGACGAAGAACTCGAAAAACCGTCGAAAAAAAGGACTTTTTCCGCAATTGTGGTTTCTCAAACCACATTTAATTATAAAAAATATAAAATTTGTCAAAAAAATATCGCAAAACTATATACAAATCCAAAAATTTTTGATACAATATGTAATGTCACGGAAAATAGGCAGACAGAAGCGAGACATCTTGCTGCAAATTCTGATGTAATGATAGTGCTGGGCGGAATGCAAAGTTCAAATTCAAAAAAATTATTTGATATATGCAAAAACGTCTGCCCCGATACCTATTTTGCTCAAACATCGGCCGATATCCCGTTTGATGATATAGTCCGAAAATCTCGTGATAAATCCTGCAAAACTTTTACTGCGGGTATTACAGCAGGTGCTTCGACACCTGATGATATAATTGAGGAGGTAAAAATCAGAATGACTAATTCCATCGAACTTAATTCTGATGCACAAAAAATTGAAGAAAAACCTGTTATTAATGATTCCATGACATTTGAAGAGATGTTCAACGCATCTTATAAAGTCATTAGAGCAGGGGAAAGGGTACAAGGCGTTATTACTTCTGTAACCTCTACTGAAATTCATGTAGATTTAGGTATCAAACAAACAGGTATTATTCCTTATTCGGAAGTCAGTGATGATCCGTCTGTTCAGATTGAAAATGAATTTAAGGTCGGAGATACTATAGATGTCGTAGTTGTTAAATTCAATGACGCTGAAGGTACAGTCCTTCTTTCAAAGAAGCGTCTTGACATCGATAAAAACTGGAATGCTTTGAAAGATGCCTATGAAAACGGCACAATCCTTACAGGTAAGGTATGTGACGTTGTAAAAGGCGGAGTTATTTTCCAGTCTGGTCCACACAGAGCATTTATTCCCGCTTCTCAGACTTCTCTTCCGAGAACCTCTCAGGCTATCACGGAAAAAGATCTCGAATCGCTTTTGGGAAAAGAAGGAAAAATCAAACTTATTGATATAAATCCTCAGAGAAAACGCGCTGTCGGCTCTATGAAGGTTGTTATCAGAGAAGAAAGAAAAGCACTTCAGGATAAATTCTGGGAAAGCGCAGAAATCGGCAAAAAGTATACAGGAACCGTTAAATCCTTAACTTCATACGGCGCATTTGTTGACCTTGGCGGAGTTGACGGTATGATTCACATTACCGAACTTTCGTGGAAGCACATCAAAAATCCTGCTGAAGTTGTAAAAGTAGGAGATACAGTTGAAGTATTCATTAAAGACTTGGATCCCGAAAAGAAAAGAGTATCTCTCGGATATAAGACAGAAGAAACAAATCCGTGGACAATTTTTAATTCTAAATACTCCGTCGGAGATACTGTAGATGTAAAAATCGTAAGTCTTATGCCTTTCGGCGCATTTGCGGAAATTATTCCCGGCGTTGACGGTCTTATCCATATTTCACAGATCTGCGAACAAAAAATTCAGAAACCGGCTGATGTACTTAATATCGGTGAAACAGTAAGCGCAAAAATCATCGATATTAATGACGAAAATCACAAAATCAGCCTTTCAATAAAGGCATTGCTTGTTCCGGAAGAAACAGCGGAAGAAGTTTCCGATTCCGATAATGTAACAACTGAAGCAGAATAAGCAGATATATTTGATTGTCCGAAGAATAGAGCATATATTCTTCGGACTTTTTGGTGAGAGAGTATGTTTAATGTTTTTGTTCCGGACTATATTTTTGATACAATATATGATATTCCGGATAAAATTTTTGACAATGAAAATATCAGGGCTGTCTTTTTAGACATCGACAACACTCTTGTATCGTACAACACAGAAAAGCCGACCAAAGAAGTAATTGCTTTTTTGGAAAAGTTAAAATTAAAAAATATAAAGTTGTTTTTTGTTTCAAATAACAGTGATGAACGCGTAAGGGTTTTTGCCGAAAATCTTAATATACAATACTTTTCAGATGCAAAAAAACCGTCTTCAAAAGTATATAAAGAACTTCTTTTGAAGGAGAATATTCAGCCGCGCGAATCAATGGTTATAGGAGATCAGATTTTTACAGACGTTTTTGCCGGGAAAAAGATTGGCTGCGGCACAATTTTGGTAAGTCCTATTGAAAATGTAGAAAACAATTTTTTTAAACTTAAAAGGTTTTTTGAAGTTCCTTTTAAAAAATATTATTATATAAGGGAAAACAGGAGAAAAAAGGTATGACTACAGCATTGTTCGGACCGGGCGGAAACTCGAAAAGTTTTTATGACGCAGGTTTTAAAAGCACAATCGACGCACCGAAATTCACAAAAGAATTCGGTCTTGACGCGTATGAATACGAAGCCGGCAACGGCCTTTTTGCATCCGAAGATACTCTTAGAAAAATCGGCGAAAATGCGGCAAAATACAATATTAAAATGTCAATTCATGCTCCTTACTATATCTCTTTGTCTTCATTGGACGAAGAAAAGCGCAAAAACAGTTCAAGATATATTCTCCAATGTGCAAACGCCCTGCGTTTTCTCGGCGGAAAAACAATGGTAATACATGCAGGCAGCACTGCAAAACTCGAAAGAACAGCGGCTCTTGACTTTGCGAAGGAAGCACTTGAGTTTGCGATTTCAAAACTCCATGATGAAAACCTTTACGGCGTAAAACTCGGCATTGAAACCATGGGAAAAGTCAATCAGCTCGGCACCCTTGACGAAGTACTTTCATTATGCAAAACCGATAAGTGCGTTGTTCCGGTAATTGATTTCGGACACATGAACGCAAGAGAGGGTGGGGGCGTATTTAATACTCCCGAGGATTATGCGTCGGTTTTTGAAAAAGTAGCAGCCGCCTGCGGTGATGTGATTGCAAAAAATCTGCATTGCCATTTTTCAAAAATTGAATATACCAAAGGCGGTGAAAAGAGGCATCTTACATTTGATGACAATCTTTACGGTCCTGAATTTGAACCTCTTATGAAGGCAATATGCAACCTTAGGGTAACTCCGACAATTATCTGCGAATCATCAGGCACAATGGCGGAGGATGCTCTTAAAATGAAAAGCGCCTATCTTTCATATATTGGATAATATAAATATTGGATAATATAAATATTGGATAAAATATCTTGACAATATTGTAAAAAAATATTATAATAAAGTGTACTTTATTTGTAAAAATACGTATCTAATTTAATTTTTGGGGGATAAATAAATGATATCAGCAGGCGATTTCAGAAATGGCGTTACTTTTGAAGAAGACGGCAACGTTCTTCAGGTAATTGAATTTCAGCATGTAAAACCGGGCAAAGGCGCGGCTTTCGTACGTACAAAACTTCGCAATGTTATTACAGGTTCTGTGGTTGAAAAAACTTACAATCCTACCGCGAAAGTTCAGCAGGCTTTTGTTGAAAGAAAAGACATGCAGTATTCTTACAACGACGGAGATCTTTTCTATTTCATGGATCCCGAATCCTTTGAAATGCTTCCGGTTGAAAAAGATAATCTTTCCGACAACTTCAAATTTGTAAAAGAAAACATGATTTGCAAGATTATTTCCTATAAGGGAAAGGTTTTCTCGGTTGAACCTCCTATGTTCGTTGAACTTGAAGTAACCGAAACCGAGCCCGGCTTTAAGGGCGATACAGCGACGGGTGCTTCAAAACCCGCAACTCTTGAAACAGGCGCACAGATCAAAGTTCCGCTGTTTGTTAATATCGGAGATGTTCTTAAAATCGATACCCGTACGGGCGAATATCTTGAAAGAGTTTAATTTTTATTTTCAGGAGGTACTGTTTTTATGACAACATCAGAAAAAGTTGCGCATCTTAAAGGCGTTATTGAAGGTATGGAATATGACACAACTTCAAAGGAGGGCAAAATCATCTCTCTTATGGTTGATATTCTTGACGACATTTCCGCAGAACTTATAGAAGTTGAAGATGATATAGATACTTTATTCGACTTCGGAGATGAACTTGACGAAGATCTCGGAGCCGTTGAAGAAGATTTGTACGGCGACGGATGCGACGGTTATTGCTGTGATTGCGACAGCGACGAATGCGATAGCAGCGAAGAAAACGCATGCGAAGATTGTGAAAGCGATGATTGCAGTGACTGCGATATTGCAAAATAAAATTTAAAAATTTTAAAAAGCAAGAGGTTGTCTCTTGCTTTTTTTCATATTAATATTCCGTTTTGCATATTTTATAATACAGGAAAATAAATAAAAAGGGGAGTATAATATGACAATAAACGCAAAAATAACAGGCATTTCACACAAAACCGGAAAAATAATTAAAAAATCCGCAATTTTCGCAACTTTTTTTATTTCAATCTTTTTTTCGGTTGCAGGTATTTATTTCGGCGCAAATTTTTGCAGAATTTACGGTACCGAAAATATATTTCATAACTGTGCTGCGAGAACCGCCGTGCTTTTCGTCATATTTTATCTCGTACAGATTTTCTTTGAAAAATCTTTTTTGAATCATTTTAT
>CAKSDR010000072.1 GCA_934446095.1 uncultured Eubacteriales bacterium
TACATGTTTTGAAAGAAAAATGATTTTTTCTGAATACGACGGAAATTTCGGTTCTTTATCATATGCATGCGAAAACTCGGGAATAGAAAAATTTTGCGACTCACATTCGTCATATATTTTCGACGGGCGCATTCTAAAATACCTCGGAAAAGGACAATATACTGTAGAGCATGCCTGCGATTTTTCACCGTCGCTCATTCTTTCAGATTCGTTGTCATTCGACAAAAACAAAGTGCTGAACGTGCCTCAGATAAAATATGTGCTTTCGGCAATTACCGAAATTGCGGAACAAAGAAAAAATGTTAAAATCGGTATCACTGCCTTTTCGGAAAATCAAATAAATCTTATAAGAACAGAACTTTTAAAAACGTGCGACAAAAGTCCCGTCATAAGAGAACAGCTTGAAAAAGGCAATCTCGTTTGCTTTTCTCCTTTAGAAAACTGCAATGCAAAGTTCGATATCTGTTTGATTTCAGCCGTGTTCGGAAACGGCGCTTCTTCTCCGTTTTCATATAATATTCTCGACAATTCTTCCGAAATGATAAACGGAATTTCGTTTTCAATACACAATATACTTTCCTCAACTTTAAAGGAAATTTATATTATATCTTCTGAGTTCCCGGAAAACATACCGATTTTGTCTTCTCCGAAAAACGGAGCGAAACAGTTGAAAAATCTGCTTTACTTCGCAAAATATTCTTCCGTGCCGATAAAGATAGGCCCCGAAAACTCCTTTGTTCCGAACGTTGCAAATCCGATTTTGGTTTCGCTCTGCAGGGATCTCATCGAATCCGGACTCAGCGCCGATATTTTATGCGGAAATATGGGAATACGAATTGAACGTGACGGAAAAAAGTATGCCGTTGTTTTTGAAGACATGTATCAAAACACGGTTTTCGGACGCGAAATGTTTGGCAAAACAAGTCTTGAAAAAGCAGGGTTTGAAGTGATTTTCAATGACAGCGCCGACTTGTTGTTTGACCGCAAAAATTTGACTTGCCGTATCGTTTCTGCGGTTTTAAAAAATAATGTTATTTAACAAAGGAGAATCCCTATGATGGGTAAATATATAGGCATAGATCTCGGCACCGCAAATACCCTTTGTTATGTCAAAGGCGAGGGAATCATAATCCGCGAGCCTTCGTTTGTTGCATATGATATAGACACGGACAAAGTTCTTGCGGTCGGAAATGAGGCAAAAATCATGGCCGGAAAAACGCCTTCTTCAATAAACGCGGTCCGGCCTCTCAAAGACGGCGTTATCGCAGACTTTGAACTCACAACCGAAATGCTTAAAGCTTTTTTTGTCAAAGCCTCTAAAAACAGTATGTTTTCGCAGCACCCGAGTGTTGTGATATGTATTCCTCACAATGTTACCGACGTTGAACGCAAAGCGGTTGAGCAAACGTGCCTTGAAGCGGGCGCCAAAAGCGTCGCCATTATTGAAGAACCGATTGCGGCCGCAATCGGGGCGGGACTCCAAGTCAAATCCCCCTACGGAAATATGATAGTCGACATCGGAGGAGGAACGACTGAAGTTGCCGTAATATCAATGTACGGAATTGCAAACTCCGTTTCATTAAGAGTTGCCGGCGACAAATTTAATGACGCTATATCTTCATATATAAGAAAAAAATTTAATGTATTGATCGGCGACAGCGCGGCGGAAGAAATAAAAATAACAATAGGCTCCGCACACAGGCTTACCGATATCGGCGTTGCCGAAGTACGCGGAAGAAATATAGTTTCGGGACTTCCCGCAGCATTTAACGTTTACTCAAGCGATATTCGGGAAGCCCTTGAAGAGCCGCTTAATCAAATTGTTGACGCCATACGGGAAACTCTTGAAAAAACGCCTCCGGAACTTTGTTCCGACATATATGACAGTGGAATCACTCTTTGCGGAGGAGGCGCACTTCTTTGCGGAATAAACACTCTCATCGAAGAGAAAACCCGCCTTCCGGTTTCTATTGCAAAACGTCCGCTGGACTGCGTTGCCGACGGAATCGGAAAAATAATCGAGCAGAAAAAACTTCATTATATTTTATCACATGTAAAACATGAATAACTTTTTATCCCGGAGATTTTTATATGTACTATATGCTTTCGGTAGATTCTACCGCAAAAACGGCAACCGCCTGCATTTCAAAATCAGACGGCAGCAATAATATTTTCCCGGTTGCAAAAACCGATCTTTTCGGCGCGCTTACCCACAGCGAAACGCTGCTTCCCATGATAGATTCCTGCCTTAAACTTGCAAACCTGTCCATCGGAGATATCTCCGTATTCGCTGCAAGCACAGGTCCAGGTTCATTTACCGGAGTAAGAATAGGAGTGTCTGTCATAAAAGGTCTTGCCTTTGCAAAAAGACCTGATGCGGTCTGCATTCCGGTATCCACACTTGCAGCCCTTGCTGAAAACATTTCAAATTACGGAGAAGGTACTGTTCTGTGCCCCTGCATGGATGCAAGGCGCGAACAATTGTATAACGCATTGTTTGAAGTGCATGGCAGAAAGCCGATACGGCTGTGCGACGACAGAATCACAACAACAAAAGAACTTTATGAAGAACTTTCTTCGGATAAATACAAAGGCAAAAAAATCATTATAAACGGCGACGGCGGTATTCTTTTCATGTCGCATGTGAAGGAATATTCCAACGCTCGCAATAATGACATTGAAAACAACAATATTTCTTTGTGCCACCCAAAAGATTTGTTTCAGAATTCATTTTCGGTTGCATGCTGTGCAAATGAAATCTTTGTGCAAAGCGATTTTGACAGAGCAAAATTCCGTGAGGAAAATTTCAATCCGTCTTATTTGCGTCTCTCGCAGGCAGAAAGAGAACGCAACGAAAAAATTAAAAAAGGAGAAAAATCATGCTAAAAGATTTTAAAACTTTCATATTTAAGGGCAATGTTATGGATATGGCTGTCGGCGTTATCATAGGAGGCGCTTTCAGCAAAATCGTATCCTCTCTCGTTTCGGATGTTTTTATGCCGCTTATTTGTCTTATTACCGGATCCGTCGACGTCACCGGAATGAAACTCATACTGAAAAAAGGCGCCCTGCCGGAAGAAGACATTGTACTATGCTACGGAAATTTCCTGCAGAATGTAATTGACTTTCTTTTGATTTCAGCCGTAATTTTCTTAATGATAAAATTCATTTCAAATTTACATAAGAAGGCAAATGAACTTCTTTTGAAAAACAAACTTCATGAAGAACCGGAACCCGAAAAAGAACCGGAACCCTCAAAAGAAGAACTTCTTCTTACCGAAATACGTGACCTTTTAAAACAAAACAATGAATAAAAAAACCCGCCGTTTAAAAATAAACGGCGGGTTTTGCATGCCTAAACCTTTGGTTTGCGGCAAAGCGAATTTATTTACCCGCGCCGCATGCAGAAAAGTGCTCTTTTCTGCAATTCCGAATCTATCGGAAAACAAACGCAGCGCTATACTAAAAATTAAAATATAGCAAAATCCCAAAAAAGCAAAAACTTTTGCGGCAGAATGTCTGCCATTAAAATCGATGTCGGATTTTCCTATTTTACTCTGAGTTTGTTTGCAAGTTTTCTTAAAATCCAATAAACGCTGGTATTTTTCTCTTCATATATTGACAGTTCACTGACGGCTTTCATGGGGTCGTCTATTTTTATATGAGTTGAAAGTTCATATACTATATCGTTTGCATTTTCAAGTTCGCTTGTTTTATTGTAATACTCTTTTATCTTTTCGAGAAATTTATCCCACCCGAGTTCCATTGTCCTGTGCGGACAATTTTTCCCGGAAAAATCCTTGTGCCTTTTTATGTCGGATATGCAGAAATTATATTCATGCATTTTTTTGGCAATAAAAGCGGCAGCGTTATCTTGCGCAAGCAAAAATCTTTTTCCGCCTGATTTCGAATAACATATCTCAACAGATATTCCAAATCTGTTTCCCCTGCCGTTTTCTCCGTCGCCCGCATTCCATGTATTCCGGTTTTCCGGCACGGCATATATGACTTCCTTGTCGTCGATTGCATAATGAAAAGACACTTTTTTTCCGTTGTTCTTCATATATGCCGCTTCATTTGCCGCGGAAGCATCATTCGCCGTATTATGCACAACTATGAACTCCGGTTTCATTTCATACGGACATTTTATGGGATAAAAAATCGGATTTATTAAATCTTCCCTGAATTCATACATAAATTACTCCCTTTTGAAATTTTTCTCGATGTATTTTAAAAGATTATAAACAGACGCGCAATATTCGGCCCTTGTCAATTGTTTTTCCGGTCTGAAAGTATTGTCCGCAAACCCATTTACAATTCTTTTCTCGGCAAGATTTTCAATTATATCCTTTGCCCAGTAACTATCTTCAATATCTTTGAATTTTTCTTTTTCCATAGGAACTATCCCCCATACTTCAGTAAAATTTTCAAATTTAATTTTCGGGTGTTCGCAGTTGTATTTTCCCCAGGAATTCAAGCAGTAAAAGTACTTTTTGTCATATCCGTAAGCCGCCATCGCATGCAGCCCTTCGCTTTTCGTCAGGGGGTTTATATATTTCATTCTCGTACTTACAAACAAAGGCACATTATATTTATATAAAAAGGATTTTGCCTCCTGTTCGGTATCAATACGTATATAATTTTTTACAAGTTTTTTTGAATGCATGCTGCAAGATGCATAATTTTTTTCAAAATTATCAATAACCTTGCTTACCTCAGACAAATCCTCATATACAGTATTGTAAACATTTCCGTATTTTTGAACCGTCTTCGGCACATCACGCATTATACAGCCCTCTCCTTTCCAATCGCTTTGCCTTCTGTTTCCGTAAAGAAAACCTACTGAAAAATTCTCTTTTCTGCCATATAATTTGTATTCTATGCATTCAAGAATCGCCGACATTGCAAATGCCGTACAACTCTGCACATTTCCCTGATCTTTAACTTCTTCGGGTATCCATACTTTTAAATTGTCGGGATAAAGCGCGCCTCCTGCCGGTATATCCATGCACTGCAAAATTTTGTAATCGCGGCCGTCTTTAGGACTTTGTATTGCTCCGTTATAACGACGTTTATCCATTCTTAATTCACCTATTCTATAATAGATACAGTATATCCGTTATCCATTGCTGACGAATAAACAATGTTAAGTTCGCCTGTAAACAATTCCCTTACATTTTTGATTCCGTCGTCATAAAATTGAGATATTTTTACCGTAACACCGGATACGGGTGTATTGCAGGCCTCCAAGAGCGATTTTATAC
>CAKSDR010000073.1 GCA_934446095.1 uncultured Eubacteriales bacterium
GTATCGGCAAAAGCGGCGGGACTATAGTTTGTCTTCCGAACAAAATTGTGGTTAAAACAGAGAAAAAAAGCAAAACAGATATTACCGCAGGCTAAAATTAAATATTTTAAAGGAGGGGAGATATTGTGAAGTTAAAAAAACTTACGGCGACAGCAATTCTCCTCTCCGTTTCTTTAATTATGTCGATTGTTGAAACGCTGGTGCCTCTGCAACTGCTGGTGCCGATACCGGGGGTAAAACTCGGATTTGCAAATATTGCCGTTATGGCAGCGGTAATTTTTATTGATAAAAAATGCGCTTTTTTGGTAGTTTTTCTAAGAAGCGTAATAATGCTTATGCTTTTCGGAAATGTAACTTCGTTTTTTATGTCGCTTGCCGGCGGAATTTTCGCTTTTTCGGCTGTGGTTTTTTTAATAAATTTATACAACAGGATTTTCTCATTTACCGGAATTTCAATTATCTGTTCCGTGTGTCACGGAATAGGGCAAATGTTATGCGCATGCTGCGTTATGAAAAGTTCTGCGTGCCTTTATTATCTTCCGGTTTTAACAGTTGCAAATTGTTTTACCGGAACGGTTACGGGTGTTATTATGAATATTCTGTTTAAAAAACGCGATACAAGGAGATATGACATTGAATAGAAAATACGCTTTGCTTTTTGCAATATTGCTGCCTGTTTTCGTTTTATGCTCCTGTGGATATGAGAAATATACCGACGACACCTTTTTTGCGATGGATACGGTCGTTTATATGCAGATACAAGGAGCAAATGAGTCTGACATAAAAAATATCGAAAACATGCTTTCGGATATCGAAAACGACGTTTCAAAAACTGTGCCTGAGTCTTGTGTATATAGATTTAATGAAAGTGAAAACGGCGGAGTTCTTTCCGGGTATGCCGGAGATATTATGAAAAGAGCGATCGGCTTTGCTAAAAAAACAGACGGCAAGTTTGATTTTACTCTTGGCAGACTTTCTGATTTGTGGAATATAACGGGCGGCAGCGAATATGTGCCGAAAGAATCGGAAATAAATGAAGCACTGAAACACTGTGGGTATGAGAAGATAAAAGAATCCGGAGAAAACATTTTCACAAAAACCGATTCGGAATTGAAAATTGATTTCGGAGCATGCGCAAAAGGATATGCTTCGGATCTTATAATAAAAGACCTTAAGAAATGCGGGTTTGAAAATGCCATGGTGAGCCTTGGAGGAAATATTTCAGTTACGGGTTCTTCGGAAAAAAATCTTAAAACGGGAAAGCATGGCTGGAATATAGCGATAAAAAATCCGTTTGATACAACAGGTATCGTAGGTACTGTTACCGCAACCGATATAACGGTTGCAGTGTCGGGCGACTATGAAAGATACTTTGAAAAAGACGGTGTAAGATATCATCATATTCTTGATAGATTAAGCGGATATCCGGCATGGAACGGCCTTAAAAGCACTGCAGTTTTTTCAAAGGACGGAATTACGGCTGACGCTTTGTCAACGGCTCTTTTTGTTGCGGGATATGAAGAATCGATGAAAATATATAACTCGAAAGAATTTGACTTTGAGGCAATTTTCATATGTCAGGACGGAAATGTGTATACGACCGATGGAATAAGGGAATTTTTTGAACCTTGCAATGACGCTTTTTATAACGATCGCGAAACGCTAAAATTCAATTAAAAAGGCTTATGCATTTTTTGCATAAGCCTTTTTTTATTTTTTCCGCGCCTGACGCCGGGTTTTCTTATTGCCGCTTTTTTTGCCGCACATGTTTCCGAAAATGAATGATGAAATGACCTCGGACGCAATAACGGAAATTTTAAAAACCATGCTGTTATTTATAGTTTCCTTGCTAATAAAAGCCGACGCTGCAAGAAAACAAAATATGATAACAGAAGCAGAAATAATACTGTAAGGCATGGATTTTCCGCATGTTTTTGATGTTATATATCCGTTTGCCGCACCGCTGACAATTACGGATATTATGCAGGCTGCAGAAATGAATTTGGCAGGGTCGGCTGTTTTGGTTAAAATAAACGACATGACAGCGCACATGCATATCAATGAAATGATTCCTGAAAGCACTCCGAAAAATAACCCTTTGAATATGGGAATATTTTTTTCAAATCCTTTGTTTTTACGTTCACTTTTTGCCTGTGTACTCAAAAAAATCCGCTCCCCGAAAAATAAAAGATTATATCTAATATTATTCTGAGAGCAGAAAAATTATTACAAATCAAATATTAAATTATTCCGTGTCCGACTTGTCTTCGGAAACTTCATTTTCATTTTTTTCAGTTTTTGATTCAGATTCGGTTTTGCTGCTTGACACCTTGAAAGAAGCCGGTTTTACGGTTTCAGAACCTTTTTTGTCAACAGAACTTAAAGCCCATTTGTGGATTTTAATTTTTGTTTTATCGGTACCTGTTTCTATAACAATGATATCGTCTTTTATTTTCACAACTTTTCCGATAATGCCGCCGGTTGTGGTAATTTCATCGCCTATCATGAGGTTGTTTCTCATTTCGGCGTTTTTCTTTTCCTGCTTTTTCTGCGGACGGTATACGATAAAATAAAATACTGCTACCATAAGAACAAGCATAACTATCATAGATGTGGAACTTCCTTGTACGCCTTGAACTGCTGCGGCTTCGCCCTCAAGAGCAAATGAAGAAAAATTTGCAAATAAATTAAACATTTTAAAACCTCCGATTTTTTAACTAAAACTTTATAGAAGATTATATCAAGCATGTGTGAATATGTTATTAACAAAAAAATATTTTAAGAATATTTTGCAAAAAGAAAATCAATCATCGACTCTTTTTGCAAGAACTTCTCTCATTTCACGGTAGAAACTTTCAAATCTTTCTTCGGAAAGCGCATTTCTTATTTCTTCCATGAGAGTGTTGTAGAAATATAAGTTGTGAATTACGCATAAGCGCATTCCGAGAAGTTCGCGCGCTTTAAACAGGTGCCTGATGTATGCTCTTGTATAACGCTTGCAAACAGGGCAGTCGCAGTTTGTATCAATAGGGCGGGGGTCTTTTTCGTATTTTGCATTGTTGAGGTTCATGTGTCCTGTCCATGTAAACAAATTTCCGTGGCGCGCATTGCGGCTCGGCATTACACAATCGAAAAAGTCAACGCCTCTGTGAACAGCCTCGAGAATATTGACAGGTGTTCCGACGCCCATAAGATATCGCGGTTTGTCAACCGGCATAAACGGTTCTACAACGTCTATTGTATTATACATTTCTTCCGCCGATTCGCCGACCGCAAGACCTCCTATTGCATATCCGTCAAGGTCAAGTTCTGCGATTTCTTTCATATGATCTGCACGTATATCGGCATATGTGCTTCCCTGATTTATGCCGAAAAGCAACTGAGATGGATTTATAGCGTGGGGAAGAGCATTATTTTTTGCAACTTCTTCCTTGCATATTTTGAGCCATCGTGTGGTTCTTGCACATGAATCTTTCGTATATTTGTATTCGGCAGGATTTTTTATGCATTCGTCAAATGCCATTGCAATGGTGGAACCGAGATTCGCCTGAATTCTCATGCTTTCGCGCGGTCCCATAAATATCCTTTTGCCGTCCATGTGGGATGCAAAATGCACGCCCTCTTCGGTTATGCGGCGTAGGGTTGCAAGAGAGAAAACCTGAAACCCGCCGCTGTCGGTTAAAATGGGTTTATCCCAGTTAAAAAATTTATGAAGACCGCCGAGGTCGCGGATAAGTTCATCGCCGGGACGGATATGAAGGTGATATGTATTTGAAAGTTCAACCTGGCATTTTATATTTTCAAGGTCTCCGGTTGAAACTGCGCCCTTGATTGCAGCGGAAGTTCCCACATTCATAAATACCGGAGTGTGAATTACTCCGTGAACGGTTGTAAAATCGCAAAGCCTTGCTTTTCCTTCCTGCTTTAAAATTTTCAGCATAATAATTCCTTTCAATATATGAATTAAGTTCTGTCAAACATTTTGTCGAGCTTTGTTTTCGTAAAAGATACAATGACCGGGCGCCCGTGCGGACAATAAAGAATCGCTTCGTCGGAAAAAATTTTCCGCACGATATAGTCGTCCTGAAAAATTGTGTTTTTTTGTCCCGCTTTAATTGCGGATTTGCATGCGGCGGAGAAAAGAGCACGGTCAAAAATGTCGGCTGCGGCTTTTGTGTTGCCGTCGGACAGTTTTTGAGCAATGTTCCGAAAGATATCGGTGGCGTCGGAATGACTTATGTTCTCGGGTAGTGAACGGATTATAACAGAATCGCTTCCGAAAATATCGAAATCGAAACTTGTGTTTTTAAAATAATCCTCGTTTTCAGTTACGGCGGCAATTTCGTTCGGAGAAAGAGTTACCCTTATTGGGTCCAGCAGCATCTGAGAATCATTTTTATCTTTAGAATGTTTTATTTCTTCATATATAATTCTTTCGTGCGCGGCGTGCTTGTCGATAATATATAAATTGTCGTCTTTTTCTACGATAATGTATGAATTGAAAGCCTGCCCCAAAATCCTGTAATTTTGATTTTGTGCAGATTCGTCAGAAATTTCAAGCGAAGTTTGGCGCTCGCTCTCGGTAAATGTTTCAGTGTAACGCGGATTTTCAAAACTTTTTGCGGCAACTGCTATGTCGGCGGTAAGCCCGTTTGGAGAACATACTTTTTGAAGATGTTCGTCAAAAGTTTCGTTTGGGAAAGAAAAAGGGGTATCAAAATTTAGCGAAATGTTTTTACTTGTGTTTGAAAGAGGCTGTTCGCTTTTTGCAAAATCGGGCGGGAAAATCTGTGTCTCATTGGCAGTGCCTGCAGTTGGCGCGGGAGTACTTTGAAAGACAGCCTTGTCATTTGAAAAAGTTTCGTTATGTTCGGGCAAAAAGTTGGTTTTTTCTTCGTTTTTCATTTTTGTTTCGGAATATAAAGCGTTCCGCACAGCAAAATAAACCGCTTCAAATACCTTTTTTTCGTCTGAAAACTTGATTTCGGTTTTTGCCGGATGAACATTTACATCGACTTGAGCAAGATTCAGGTCGGCAAACAAAACGGCGCACGGAAATTTTCCTGCGTGGGTAAACGCGCGGAAGGATTCCTCA
>CAKSDR010000074.1 GCA_934446095.1 uncultured Eubacteriales bacterium
GTATACGGTCTTTTGCCTGACGACGACATTCATCTTAACGGATGGTTTTCAGACTATATCTTTATAAGAAAAGGATCCACGATATTTAACGTAAGCGATCTTGATCTTGATTCAAGAATTCTCATTGAGCCGTGCGCCGTTCTCGTTCACGCTGTTGAAAGAGCAAAAACAACCGGAATTTTGAGATTCAACAGCAGAGTCGTTGTTCAGGGCTGCGGACCTATAGGTCTTATATGCATTGCTGTTTTAAGAACTATGGGTATTGAAAATATTGTTGCTGTCGACGGCGAAAACAAGCGCCTTGATATGGCAAAGAAAATGGGTGCCGGCAAAGTTGTAAACTTCAAAAATTCCTCCGGAATTGAAGCGCTTACTCAAAGTGTAAAAGATGCTTTCGGCGGTTATTTTGCAGACTTTGCTTTCCAGTGCACAGGTTCCCCTGTCGCTCATTCGAATATTTATAAATTCATAAGAAACGGCGGAGGTCTTTGCGAACTCGGATTCTTTATTAACGGCGGCGACGCTACAATAAACCCTCATTTCGACATATGTTCGAAAGAAATCACAACCGTGGGTTCATGGGTTTACACCCTGCGCGATTATGCCACAACATTTGATTTCCTTAAAAGAGCAAACGCTATAGGTCTTCCGATGAAAGAACTTATAACACACAAATTCCCGCTTGAAAAAATTAACGAAGCTCTTGTTACAAACCTTAAAATGGAAGGCTTGAAGATTGCTATTGTTAACAAAAAATAATTTTCGGAGATAAATTATTATGGCAAAAGCAACAGGAATTATCGAAGTATACGGGCTCGTCGCGGCGTTTGCCGCATGTGACGCAGGATGCAAAGCGGCTCCGGTTACTGTCGAAAAATTTGATAAAAACAAACCCAAAAACCCAGACAGCCTTGAAGTTCCGCTCATCGTCGTTGTAAAATTCCGCGGCGATGTCGATGCCGTTACAAGCGCTGTCGAAGCAGCAGAGGCTGCCGCAAACAAAATTTCAGGCGTTGTTGCAAAACATATTATTCCAAGTCCATCTGAAGATACGCAAAAAATGTTATCTTTAAGCGGGCTTGACAAAAACTAAAAATTAAAATTTTTATTATATTTTGGAGGTATTTATTATGTCTAAAGAAGCACTCGGAATGATCGAAACAAGAGGTCTTACAGCCGCAATTGAAGCTGCTGATGCAATGGTAAAATCCGCAGAAGTTGAACTTATCGGAACCGAAAAAATCGGTTCAGGTCTTGTAAGCGTTATGGTACGCGGCGATGTAGGCGCTGTAAAATCAGCTGTTGAATCCGGAAGCGAAGCTGCTGCCCGTCTTGGCGAAGTTATCGCAACTCATGTAATCCCCAGACCCCATGCCGACGTTGAAAAAATTCTTCCCAAATTCTAATTTTACATATTAATTTATTAAAGAAAGAATTTAAAAAATGAAATCATTAGGTTTTATAGAAATTTCCGGAGTTGTTGCAGCAATCGACGCTCTTGACATAATGTGCAAAAGTGCGAATGTATCTTTTGTCGCCTGGGAAAGAAAACTCGGCGGAAGACTTGTAACAATTATTGTTACCGGTGAAGTTTCTGATGTGTCATGTGCGGTTGAAGCCGTAAAGGAAAATTGCATAAAGAAGCCATGCGCTTATACTGTTATTGCAAATCCGCATGAACAGACTGTAAAAATGGTTGAGTTTTGCGCGTCAAGACCCAATAATAAAAAATTAAACTAAGAGGTTTTTTAAAATGGCTGAAAATAACAAGAAAAAATCTCCTGCGTCCAAAAAAACTGTTGCAAACTCTGTAAAAACATCTCTGTCAGAAAAAAACAATACTGTTAAAAATTCCACAAATACTGAAATTTTAAAATCGGAGGTTACCATCATGGTACAGAAATCATTAGGTATGATTGAAACAAAAGGACTTGTTGCGGCAATTGAAGCTGCAGACGCAATGCTTAAAGCTGCGAACGTTGAACTCATCGGTACTGAAAAGATCGGTTCCGGTCTTGTAAGCGTTATGGTTCAGGGCGACGTAGGCGCAGTAAAAGCTGCCGTTGAAGCCGGTGCCGCTTCTGCTGAACGTCTTGGCGAAGTTATTGCTACTCATGTAATTCCCAGACCTCATGCAGATGTTGAAAAAATTCTCCCTGCTCTTAAATAATTTTTTAATTATTTGAACTGAAGATTTTTTCATGGGGAGAAGGCTTTTCCCCTTCTCCCCGCAAAATCCACACTACAAATATGATATCATATATCAAAGCAGGTGAATTTTATGATTATTGGAAAAATTGTCGGAATGGTAATTTCCACAAGAAAAAACGAGGCGCTTGTCGGTTCAAAGTTTCTTGTTGCGGAAATTGACCCTTCTATGATAAAAGGCAGCACAAAAATTGTTGCCGTAGATAATGTCGGTGCCGGTATCGGTGACACTGTACTCATTGCTCAGGGAGCCGCTGCAAGACTTGCTTGCAATGACAGTTCCTCCCCTATTGATGCTGCTGTCGTCGGTATTATAGATAACGGTATCGGATTGGAGAAATAAAACTTATGGTATTGACAGAACTTGTTGAAATCATGAAGAATAATGGTGTTGCCGGTGCCGGCGGTGCCGGATTTCCGTCATACGCAAAACTTGACAAAAGGGCTGACACTATAATTCTTAACTGTGCAGAATGCGAACCGTTGCTCAAACTTCACAGGCAGGTACTTGAAAAGTATGCCCATGAAATTTTAAGCACTCTTACAACTATTGCTGATGCTGTTGAAGCTGAAAAGATTATTATTGCAATAAAAGGTTCGTATAAAAACGCAGTCCAGGCAGTAAAAAGCAATATGTCCGATTTTCCGAAAGTTTCAATCGGAATTCTGCCTGAAATTTATCCGGCCGGCGATGAGGTTATAACAATTTACGAAACAACCAAAAGAGTCGTAGCACCGGGTGCGCTTCCCATAACAGTCGGTGTTACTGTTTTCAATGTTGAAACCGTTTATAATATTTACAAGGCTATTAAAAATTCCGAGCCTGTATATACAAAATATATTACAATTGCCGGAGAAGTAAAGAATCCTGTTACTTTAAAGGCTCCTCTCGGAATTACATACGGAGAGTTAATAAAACTTGCCGGAGGAGTTACCGTTTCCGATTACAGGCTTATCGGCGGCGGACCTATGACAGGAAGAATCGTTTCGGATTCGGATGTCGTTACAAAAACTTCAAACGCCGTTCTCGTTCTTCCCTCTTCTCATCCGCTTATTTCAAAGAAACTTTCCAAAATTCAAGTAAACATGAAACGGGCAATGGCTGCCTGCTGTCAATGCAGAATGTGTACTGACCTTTGTTCAAGACATCTTCTCGGGCATCCGATACAGCCTCATATGTTTATGCGGTCCGTTTCAAGCGGTGTTACAAGAGATATCGCACCTCTTATCAATACATTTTTCTGTTCTCAGTGCGGGCTGTGCGAATTGTATGCATGCGGTCAGGGCTTATCTCCCAGAACATTGATCGGCGAATATAAAATGGGGCTTAGGAAAAACGGCGTTCCCGTGCCGAAAGATGTACCTTTAGCACCGGTTCCGGAAGAGCGCGAAATGAGAAAGGTTCCGATGTCAAGACTTACTGCAAGACTCGGCCTTACGAGATATAATCTTCCCGCCCCGCTGATTGACGAAACCGTATCAGCGCCAAAAGTTAAAATTTTGCTCAGCCAGAATATAGGCGTGCCGGCTGTATCATGCGTGAAAACCGGCGACAGCGTAAAACAGGGACAAGTAATAGCTTGTGCCGTGCCTGAAAAATTGAGTATGCCAGTTCATGCTTCGATTTCCGGAACGGTTTCTGAAGTAACGGAAAAATACATTGTTATAACCGCATAAAATTTTGTATAAATTGCCTCAAAATTTTGTTTTTGTCTGTTTTGAGGAGAAAGGACAATAATTTTCATCACATTTTGATGAAAACTTTGGATTTTATTAATGAGTAAAGCTATCGGAATGGTTGAACTTCAAACTGTTTCTGCAGGTATTCAATGTGCAGACATGATGCTGAAAACCGCAGAAGTTGAAATTATTGAAAGTCAGCCTGTATGTCCGGGTAAATATATTGTACTTATCAGCGGCGATCTCAGTGCTGTTAAAGCATCTGTTGATTCTGTAAAAGTAAGTTTCAATTCAAAACTTATCGGAAGTTTCGTTCTCGGAAATCCTCACGAATCAATCTTCCCCGCTATTTATGGTGCAAGCAAAGTAGAAAATGTAAAAGCCCTCGGAATAGTTGAAACTTTTTCAGCATCGGATATTATTGTTGCCGCAGATACTGCCGCAAAAACATCTCTTGTTGATTTAATAGAACTTCGCATTGCAAGAGGTATGTGCGGAAAATCCTATATGCTGATAACCGGCGATGTTGCCGCTGTCAGTGCTGCAATTGAAAAAGCCGTTATCGGTGCCGGAGAAAACGGAATGCTTCTTGACAGTTCCGTTATTCCGAATCCCGACAAAAGACTTTGGGACAGCATTCTTTAATTTGCTGGTAGGGTGTTAAAATGGACACATTTAATATAAAAACTAAAGTATATTTTAACAGCGATGCTTTAGACGTGCTATCCGAATTAAAAAATTCAAATGTTATTATTTTCACTGATCCGTTTATGGAAAAAAGCGGTACAGTAGAAAAAATAACGCGAAAACTCTCAGGCTGTTCAAAAGTATCTGTTTTTGCAAATATAAGACCCGACCCTTCAATTGAACTTGTAGCTCAGGGA
>CAKSDR010000075.1 GCA_934446095.1 uncultured Eubacteriales bacterium
ACATGAAGAACGTTGCCGCAGGCAAAAATACCCTCAGCGGTTGTTTGCCTGAAATTGTCGACAACAGGACCTTTTGTAACGCTGTCAATTTCGCAAAGTTTTGTTGATAAATCGTTTTCAGGAATTAATCCCACCGACAGGACAAGCATGTCGCATTCAATATATTCCTCAGTACCCGGAATCGGGCAGAGGGTTTCGTCTACCTTTGAAATTATAACGCCGGTGATTCTTTCGTCACCAAGTGTTTTAACAACGGTATGAGAAAGCAAAAGAGGAATTTTAAAATCATCAAGACATTGCGCGATATTTCTGCTAAGTCCTGAGGAATAAGGCATTATTTCACACACGGCTTTAACGTTTGCGCCCTCAAGAGTAAGTCTTCTTGCCATAATAAGGCCGATATCGCCGGAACCGAGAATAACTGCGTTTTTGCCAGGCATAAAACCGTCAATGTTTACATATTTCTGAACAGTTCCTGCAGTGAAAATACCCGCAGGTCTTGTTCCGGGAATATTGATAGCGCCTCTCGGGCGCTCGCGGCAGCCCATTGCAAGTATTATAGCGCAGGCCGATACTTTTACCATACCTTCTTTTTCGGACATGTAATAGACTTCTTTGTTTTTTGTAACAGATACTACCATAGCCTCGGTTACAAACGGTATATTTTTTGATAAAACCATGTCGCAGTATCTTTGAGCGTATTCAGGACCCGTGAGTTCCTCGGAGAATCTTGTAAGACCGAAACCTGCGTGTATGCATTGATTCAGTATTCCGCCGAGATATTTGTCGCGTTCTATTATTAATATGTCCTGTGCGCGTATTCCGGCGCTTTCGGCGCCGAGCGCTGCCGCAAGGCCGGCAGGACCGCCGCCTATTACTGCGATTTTGACATGTATATTTTTCATATCATTTCGTCCTTCCGGCAAGAATTTTTGAATCTTTTCCTTTTTTGGAAATATCGGTTTGGTCTATCTTAAGTTCTCTTGCCAGAATTTCCGTTATTTTTGGAAGGCAAAAGCCTGACTGACACCGTCCCATTCCGGCCCTTGTTCTGAATTTTATGCCGTCAACAGTGACAGCGCCGAGCGGCGAATGTATCGCATCTATTATTTCTCCCTCGGTAACAGATTCGCACCGGCATATGATTTTTGCATAAAGCGGATTCTTTTTATAGTATTCTTCGCGTTCTGCAAAAGACATATCTCTTATTTTTATATTTTTGTTGCATGGGTCGAATTTTTTGTTTTCCGCAAGGCAAAGTCCCATATTTGACAAAAGTTCAACTACGTATTCCGCAATGGCAGGGGACGACGCGAGCCCGGGAGATTCAATTCCGGCAAGATGCAGAATATGCGGAAACTTTTCGGATTTTTTTATGATGAAATCTCCGCCGTCGGGCGTTGGACGCTGACCTGCGAATGAAGTTATGACTTTGTTTGCAGGAAAGTTATTAAAATATTTTTTTGCGCTTTCCAAAATTTCTGCAAGACCCGAAGCGGTAGTTGAAGTATCGTCGGGATCCGAAATTTCGGCATTGGGACCTATCAGCATATTTCCGTCTGCCGTGGGCGACACGAGAATTCCTTTGCCTTTTTCCGAAGGCATGGGAAATACAACGTTTTTAACGTATCCGAAAGTATCATGGTCAAATAGCATGTATTCGCCTTTGCGCGGTGTAATTTTAAAATTGTCGTCACCCGTAAGGCGGCAGATTTCGGAACTGTGCAAACCGGCGGCATTTACCGCAAATTTTGAAAAGACGGTGTCGGTTCCGTTTGACAAAGATAAAATGCCGTCTTTTTCGGATATTTGCGATACCTCAAAATTTCTGAAGAATTCGGCTCCGTTCATAACGGCATTTTCAGATGCAAAAATTGCAAGTTCATACGGAGAAATAATGCCGGAATTTTCGGAAACCAAGGCGCATACGGCCTTGTCGGAAATATTCGGTTCAAGCGTCTTTAATTCGTCTTTTTCAATAATCCTTAAATCCTTAACGCCGTTTTTTATTCCTCTTTCAAGAAGAGCGTCAAGAGTCGTTCTGTCCTGACCTTCAAGGCATACAACGATTGAGGGCACGCGTTTATATGAAACGTGTAATTGAGATGCGACTTTTTCCATAATTTCCGCCCCGCGGAGATTGAGTTTTGCCTTAAGAGAGCCGTTTTTTGCGTCAAATCCGGAATGAACTATTCCGGAATTTGCCTTGCTTATGCCGCTTGCGGCGTCCGGACCTTTTTCAAGAATACAAACAGAAAGATTATATTTCGAAAGTTCTCTTGCAATGAGAGAACCGCACACGCCTGCGCCTATTACGGCAACGTCATATACTTTCATAAAAGTTCCTCCGTGTTAGTTTTTAAGGCTGTGAATCGGTGCGGGTATACGTCCTTTTCTCTGTACGAATTTATTGCAAGAATACTTGTTTACGGGAATTATGGGAGCATGTCCGAGAAGACCTCCGTATTCTATCGAGTCGCCGGAGGATTTTCCATATGCGGGGATAAGGCGTGCGGCTGTGGTTTTTGAATTAATCATACCGATTGCTGCCTCGTCGGCAATAATTCCGGCTATTGTTTCGGCAGAAGTGTCGCCGGGTATTGCAATCATGTCAAGACCGACAGAGCATACGCATGTCATGGCTTCAAGTTTTTCAATTGTAAGCGAACCGCGGGTTACGGCGTCAATCATTCCCTGATCCTCGGACACCGGAATAAAAGCACCGGAGAGACCGCCTACGCTTGAAGAAGCCATGGAACCGCCTTTTTTTACTGCGTCGTTGAGCATTGCGAGTGCCGCTGTTGTTCCGGGAGCGCCGCAGCTTTCAAGTCCCATTGCCTCGAGAATGTGGGCAACAGAGTCGCCTATAGCCGGTGTCGGAGCAAGCGAAAGGTCAACGATACCGAAAGGCACACCGAGTCTTTTTGAAGCCTCTTCCGCAACGAGCTGACCCATTCGGGTTACTTTGAAAGCGGTTTTCTTGATTATTTCGGAAAGCATTGAAAAATCGCAGTTTCCGGCTGATTCAATAGCATGTCTTACAACGCCGGGGCCCGAAACACCGACATTTATTACGGTTTCGCCCTCTCCCACGCCGTGAAAAGCGCCTGCCATAAAAGGATTATCTTCCGGAGCATTGCAGAAAACAACAAACTTTGCGCAGCCTATAGAATCTTCATCTTTTGTAAGGAAAGCAAGTTTTTTAATGTTTTGTGCACAGATATTTATAGCATCCATGTTAATGCCGGCACGTGTGGTTCCGACATTGACCGACGAACATACTTTTCCCGTCGAGGAAAGAGCCTCGGGGACAGCTTCGAGCAAAAGGCGGTCGTTTTCCGACATTCCCTTATGCACAAGCGCAGAAAAACCGCCGATAAAATTTATACCTACGGTATCGGCAGCCTTATCAAGAACTTTTGCAATATTTACATAGTCCTGCACGCTTTTTGCGGGGAGCATGGAAACCGGGGTTACCGATACTCTCTTGTGGATTATCGGTATACCGTACTCTTTCTCGATATTTACGGCTGTTTTTACAAGATTTTCGGCTTTTTTTGCAATCTTATCATATACTTTGCCGCAGGTTACCTCGTTTGATTCAGAGGCGCAGTCGAGAAGGGAAATGCCCATTGTTACGGTTCGAACGTCGAGATGCTCGTCGCGGATCATATTTATTGTTTCAAGAATATCGTTTACATTAATCATAGTTGTACTCCCGTAAATTATATTCTGTGCATGGAGTTGAAAATATCTTCGTGCATTGCCTGAATGGACAGATTGTTTTGCTCGCCGAGCATTTTCATTTCATCGACGAAATTTCCGAAAGGAATGTTAAGTTCGTTTATCTCAACAAGCATGATCATCGCAAAGTAATCTTTCAGAACGCTTTGAGAAATGTCAATAATGTTTGCACCGAATTGCGCGCATTTTGCGCTGACGATTGCTATAATGCCTTTTGTGTCTTTTCCGACAACTGTAATTACAGATTTCATAAGATCCTCGCTTTTTAATTTTTTAGTTTTTATCTTCCTGAATTATTCGTCGCAGTTTTCCCAGTTGTGCCAAACGTTGACAACGTCATCGTTGTCTTCGAGCATTTCGAGAAGCCTGTTCATTTTAACGATGTCATCCGGGTCCGAAAGAGTTACGTAGTTTGAAGGTATTTTTGTCTGGTCGCATGACAAAAATTTATATCCGGATTTTTCAAGCGCTTCGCATACTCCCGAAAAATCTTTTGGGTCGGTGTAAATTTCAAATACGCTGTCTTCGGAAAGAATATCTTCGGCGCCGGCGTTGAGCGCGTCGTCCATAAGCTGCTCTTCGTTTACACCGTCAGAATCTATAACAATAAGTCCCTTGTCCGAAAACAGATATGAAACACAGCCGGTCTGACCTAAGTTTCCGCCGAATTTATCAAAGTAATGGCGGACGTCGGCTCCGGTTCTGTTTCTGTTGTCGGTGGTCGCTTCAACAATAACCGCGATTCCGGAAGGTCCGTATCCTTCGTAGAAAATAACTTCGAACTTTTCGGAGTTCCCGTCGCCTGCGGCTTTTTTAATACTTCTGTCTATATTGTCGTTCGGGACGTTGTTGCTTTTTGCTTTAACTATAAGATCTTTAAGTTTTGAATTCGATACGGGATCGGCT
>CAKSDR010000076.1 GCA_934446095.1 uncultured Eubacteriales bacterium
GTTCTATCCACAGACCCATTATATTCTTTAAGTACCTTATTTTTCTTTCAGCGCCGCCCTCGTTCGTGATATCATACTTATAAGAAATCTCGTTTGTCATCGGCTCGGAAAGTTCTTTTCCCATAAGCGACCATGTTCCGCTTGATATGTATACAAAATCATCTTTCTGAGATGGAACGGACACCACGGCCGACGCCGTGTCATGAGATGCAACATTTATAACCTTGGGGTTTATGCCAACCTCGGCTGAAATCTGTGGCAGAAGATTGCCGCATAATGTGCCCGGCTGAACGATATTGCCAAGCAGTCTGCGCGGAATGCCGAGAGCGTCGGAAATCTCATATGACCAGTTTCTGTCTTTTGCGCTGAGAAGCTGTGAAGTGGATGCTATTGTATATTCGGTTTGCTTTTCTCCTGTAAGGAAATATTTTAGCAAATCGGGGACAAATAGCATATCGCTCGCATTATTTATAAGTTCGGGGCTGTTTTTTACAACGGAATACAACTGATATACAGTGTTAAAATTCATAAACTGCGTTCCGGTAATGCTATATAATTTTTCTTTCGGAATCACCTTGTATACTTCTTCCATGATTCCGGTAAGAGTTCTTGAATCCCTGTAACAGTAAGGGTTTTCAATAAGTTTTCCGCGGCTGTCAAGAAATCCGTAGTCAACGCCCCATGTGTCAATTCCCATGCTTGCAATATCTTTGTTGTCAGAAAGAGCACAATTTGAAATTGCGGTCTTTATTTCGCTGAAAATCTTCAGAATATCCCAATACAAACTTCCGTTTAAATTAACAGGTCCGTTCTGAAATCTGTGAATCTCGTCCAGGGTAATCTTTTTCCCGTCAAAATTTCCGACAATGCCTCTTCCGCTTGAAGCGCCAAGGTCAATAGCCAATACCTTTAAATTTTTCATAAATTCCTCCGTCTTTTTATAATTTTATTTTTATTTCAATTTTATAACGGTAACTCCGCTGTCACCCTCGCCGAAAGTTCTTGTCTTTTTTTAAAAAAGCGGTAACGGCAGTCCTCAAAACTCCGGTGCCCTTGCCATGTATTACCGTAACAAGCGACAGGTTTGCAAGCTGTGCGTCGTCAAGAAATTTGTCAACTGCAAGCACCGCATCATCGCCTATCATTCCCCTTATGTCAAGTTCGGGCCTTATGGTCTCGGCGGCATGCAGCGCCGGTACTGCCCTTTTAACAGTTTTTTCAGGCGCCGCCTCTTCTGAAAGATACAAATTTGAAATATCGGTTTTTGTTTTTATTATTCCCGACTGCACGGTTACACTGTTTCCTTTTACCATAACCACAGTGCCGCGTGTGCCGAGATCCTTTAGAATTACACTGTCGCCGGCTTTCAGTTCTCTTGGCAGCACATAATTTTCAAAATCTGCCGTCTTTTTCATAGAAGATACATTTTTGTCGGCGTCCGAAAGTTTGTTTCTGACTTTTTCCCTTGCCTTCACAAGGTTTTCGGAAAAATTCTTTTTGTCCTTTTCCTTTTTTACCTTTTCAAGTTCATTGAAAATGTAATCTGCCGAGGCTCTTGCCTGCTCAACGATTATTCTCGCTTTTTCCTGCGCCTTATCTTCCTGTTCCTTGATTCTCTTATCGAATTTTTCACGGTCAAGCCTTGTTTTGCTGTTTATTTCCTGAAGCTGTTTTCTCAATTCGGCAGCCTTTTGCTTTTCGTTTTCATAAATTGACTTTTGCTCTTCAAGAGTTGAAATAAGGCTTTCAAAGCGCCTTGTTTCGCCCGAAATACTGTTTTTGGCATTATTCACAATATCTTCCGGTATTCCAAGTCTTTTGGCAATTGCAAACGCATTTGATTTTCCCGGAAGCCCTATCATAAGCCGATATGTCGGTTTTAATGTTTTTACATCAAATTCGCACGAGCCGTTCATAACGCCCTGCGTTGACATGGCATATGCTTTAAGTTCCGCGTAGTGCGTAGTGGAGGCGCAAAGGCACCCGGTTTTTCTCACGCTTTCCAGAATCGACTCTGCAAGGGCAGCCCCCTCGATAGGGTCTGTTCCGGCGCCGAGTTCGTCAAACAATACAAGCGAGTTTTTTGACACCTTATTTAATATCTCAACGATATTTACCATATGTGCGGAAAATGTCGACAGCGACTGTTCGATGCTTTGTTCATCCCCGATATCCGCAAGCACGGAATCAAAAACCGGCATCATTGAATTGTCCGCACACGGAATATGAAGTCCGCATTGCGTCATGAGTGCAAATAGCCCTATTGTTTTAAGCGTTACGGTTTTTCCGCCGGTATTCGGCCCCGTTATAACCAAAAGGTTATAGTTTTTTCCAACAGACACGTCTATCGGCACTGCCTTTTCTTTGTCAAGCAAAGGGTGGCGCGCCCTTTTAAGTTCAATGTGCTGATTTTTTGCGATTATAGGTTCGCAGGCATTCATGCTATATGAAAGTTCCGCTTTTGCAAACAAAATATCGAGTTCACACAGCCCGTCGTAATTTTTGCAGATATCATCGGCAAATCTTGCGCATTCTGCGGAAATTTTATATAAAATTTTTTCTATTTCCTCTTGCTCGCGCGACTGAAGAATTTTTATTTCATTATTTGCGGCGACTACGCTTTCGGGTTCGATAAACAATGTTGCGCCCGAAGAAGATGTGTCATGAACAAGTCCCTTGATTTCGTTTCTGTATTCCGATTTTACCGGTATTACATATCTGCCGTTTCTCATGGTAATAATGTTTTCCTGCAGGTATTTCGCATAGGTGTTTCCCTGCACATATTTGGAAAGCGAATCCTGAATCCGGCTTGTTTCGGATTTTATTTTCCTGCGTATTGAAAAAAGTTCATCGGAAGCAGTATCTGCTATCATATCCTCCGATATTATAGAACTTGTTATCAGTTCATCGAGGAAGTTGTTCTGACTCAGCGTTTTTATAATATCATAGACAAGATATGTTTCTATATCCTTTACCGACGAAAAATATGTTAAAGTGGACTTGACAGCATGCAGAAGCGATGCTATTTCCAATAATTCTCTTGCGGACAGCATTGCGCCGAGGTCGGCTCTTCTCACCGAATCTTTCACATCTTTTACATGTCCGTAAGAAACTCTGCCCTTTGTAACTGTGATATTTTTTATTTCAGTTACCCTTTTTAATCCGTTTTTAATATTTTCTCTTGACACCGACGGAAAAATATTTAAAACGGCGGTTTTGGACTGTTCAATATTCGCATATTGCGCAAGCATATTCAGAATTTTGTCAAGTTCAAGCGAAAAAACCGCTTTTCTGAATCGCTCGGCGTTGTTTTTATTGATAATTTCAGAATCAATGTTTTTGCTTTTAAATGTATTCATTATTATAGTTCCTGTTTAATAGATTTATAAAAATCCAGAGTATCAAAACTTCTTTCCGTCTGAGCCAGCAAATATTTCTCACAAAGTTCGGAAAATTCCGGAACATATTCGCCCGGCAGAGAAAAACTCAGCATTTTTTTCTGTGAAGAAAAAACAATGTAGTTTACAGCGCGGTATGTATCGTACGAAACTTTTATAAGATTATCTTTTGCAAAATCCGAAGTCATGCAATTATTGCATACAAAGGCTCCGTCGACAAGATTGAATGTCAAAAGCCCGTTTTTATCTGTAAATTTCTGCATATTTTGTTCAGTAAGGTAGGTTTCACACATGGCGCAGCACTCGGTATCGGGCATAAATCCAGAAAAAATCATGCACTTGAGTTCAAAAACACCCTTAATAATGTCGCACGGAATTTCAATAAATTTTGCGCACGCGTAGTACATATTAAGCGCAAGTTTCAATATATCCGATTCATTGGAGTTTTCGGTGCACACGCACGACAAAACTTCCGCGATATAAGAAGCGAGGGCAAATTTTTCAACGCTGTCGCGAAGCCCGTAAAAAGCCTCTTTTAAGACGGCAGTTTTAAGTATATATCTGTCCTTTGAATAGACAAGTTCAAAAGAACTGTAGCAAAAAAGAGATATGGCATGCGAATTTTTGTTTTTTATTGATTTTACGCCTTTTGAGTACACGGATATTTTACCGTACTGCTCGGTAATAAGCGTTATTATCTTGTCGGATTCCCCGATTTCTTTTTCCTTTATTATTAATCCGTCGCAAACTATATCCATAAAAATATACCTTTAATTTTCTTTTTTAAATCCGAGTCTGTTAAGATTTACGCTGTCGTCACGCCAATTCTCCTTAACTTTTACCCATAAATCAAGAAAAACCTTTTTTTCGAAAATCTTTTCAAGATCTTCCCTTGCGTAAGTGGATACTTTTTTAAGAGTCGCTCCGTTTTTACCGATTATAATTTTTTTGTGAGTTTCTTTTTCGCAATAAATTTCGGCTCTTATATAATTTACGTTTTTCTTTTCGGTAAACTCTTCGATTATAACCGCAATTCCGTGAGGAATTTCATCGTCAAGAAGCCTCAAAAGTTTTTCGCGTATCGTTTCGGACGCTATCTGACGCAACGTCTGGTCGGTTATCGTATCTTTCGGGAAATACCACTGCTCTTCTTTAAGG
>CAKSDR010000077.1 GCA_934446095.1 uncultured Eubacteriales bacterium
ATGACAGTATTTCCATTTCAACTATCGTTGCCGGGTGCAACATGGAACTTTCAAATAAGTTCGATGACATAGAAAATGCCGCAGCCTCCGATCGCAGCGAAATTATCGGCGAACAGGCAAATTGGGACTTGGTACTCAACGTATTTGCGACAAAGGTTGCGGGTGTGGAAGATGATACGGTCGAAGATGTTGTCGTTATCACGGAGGATAAAAAGCAAAAACTCAAAGATGTATTTTGGGATATGCACGAGATACCCTCCCGGACGGAAACGGTTGCAAATGGCGATACTAATGAGAAAGTTGTATATATTACAATTACGGCAAGAGCAAAGGAAGAAATGATAGAAAAATATCATTTTACACTCAAGCAACAATAAGCACTCGATACTCTTTTGGAACAAGATGAGGTGTTGATTTCCGCAACGCAGTCACTCGCTGTATCGGACGCAACCGCACAGGATATTTTGAAAAATTTACCCTATACTCTGTCCGCAGAACGAAAGAAAGTTATAAAAGCCGCCTGCTCACTTGTAGGCAAAGTAAATTACTTTTGGGGCGGTAAATCCTCTGCTATAGGCTGGGACTCAGAATGGGGCAAACTGAAAACCGTATCGGCAGAAGGCAGTAAAACAACCGGGACAAAAAGACCTTTCGGGCTTGACTGTTCGGGGTTTGTTACTTGGAGTTTTATCAATTCCGGATTTAATGCGTCTGCAATAGGACACGGGACGCAAGGACAAATTGCAAAGTACTGCCGAATACTTGGAGTAATGCTCAAGCGGGAGATTTAGCATTTTACAGTGATTTATCGCACGTCGGAATCATTGCCGGAAAGGACACTGCCGGAAACATTCTTGTTATCCATTGTTCAAGCGGAGAAAACAACGTCGTTATCACAACGAACAGCGGCTTCGGTTTTGCGGCAAGACCGAGCTACTATTAAAAAACATAAGACAGCGATGAGCATTTCTATATGCCTTTCGCTGTCTTTGGATAATGAATTTAACCGTAAGAGGGTGTTTATACAAAAATGTATAAAGATTTTTTTTGCTCCAAATAAAAAATTAGTTTAATGAGTTTGATTTACGACAACTTTTCGATCAGAAATATCAAGATTTGCTTTCATATTGTCAGGTATGGCCACAATCACTGAGGTGGCATCATAGGAAACAGATATTTTACCAAAGCAGGATGTTACAAATCCGGATGCTTTTTTGATAACATTCATAGAGACAGGATTTATGATTATCTCATCATTTTTTAAGCCTTTAGCACGACGAATTCCGAGAATATATTCAGCAAGATACACTGAAGCAGCACCAAACATAGGATGACACTGAGATCTCTCACCACTCCAATATTCAAAAAGTGTGGTTGCACCAAGTGACATTTCATGATAAAATGAAATCGGATCTTTTGATGTGAGAAGCATAATTGCTACATCAGCATAACCATTTTCAAAAAGAACACGCACGACAACATCTGTTCCAAAAATTCCGGTGTCAAAATGGGCAATTTTTCTGTAGTTTGAAACCATATTTTCAAGAGTACGTTCATCACCTAAGTTTATATCAATCGCAAAAGCATTTGCGCCTTGAACATTGTCGCAAAAATTACCGGTATTTTTATCAAAATAATTATGTATCATTGCGGCTTTTTTGCGTTCCAGCAGGTTTTTAAGTTTTTCACTGTCTTTGGTTATACCGAGAAGTTCTGCAATTTCCAACACCTGTTTGATTGACTTTATATAAAAATATGTATTAACAAAAGGTGCAGGAATCTTGATTCCGGAAAATAGGTTAACTGTTTCCTGTTCGGGAGTTACCCATTCTCCAAGACACCATGAGCCTTTTCTATCCGATACAACCAAATCGTTTTTGCTGTGATTTTCCAGATATTCAAAATAACGCAGCATTTTGGGATATAAATTTACCAACACACTTCTGTCACGATAATGCCGGTAGTATTCGTAGGGGACATTTACAATTGCGCACCCCCAGCCGCCTGGACCTCCTCCAGAGTTTGGAACAAACGGCGCTGTGTACTGTACATGTCCTGTTATTTTGTCTTGGCAGTCAGCAATGTCGTAAATCCATTTTTTGTAAAAACTTTGTGCATCTAAATATGTCATTGCTGCATTGCAGACCAACTGACCATCGCCGGTGTATCCACGTCTTTCAGTATGCGGACAGTCTGAGGGGACTCCTCCGTGCATATTGGCAAGTTGGGTGGATATATAGGCATTATAAAACCAATTCAATACATCTGAGTCGCATGAAAATGATGAGTTGACGGCAACATCACTATGAATTACCAAACAATTTCCGACTTCACATTCTCCTTCTACCTCAAAGTAACGAAAACAAAGCCATGTAAACATTGCATGTAAGGTACGCTGCGTGTCGTCGGTATAAAAAACAGTGTGTTGATTATAAACCTTTAATTCATCAAGTTTTCCCTCGTTATCCAAAAGTTCGCTGTATCGAATGGTGATTTTCTGCTTTTTCCCTTGAGGGGAATATATAACCGGGTATCCGGTTAATATTTCGCCGACATCATAAATGCGTTTACCGTTCTTTTTTGCAATGAGTGTAGGAACAATTCTGCGGATCACTCTGTCGCCGGGGCAGTTTTGGGGGTAATAGCATGTATCGGGTGCTTTTTCGACAGTAGCATTTTCCCATGAACTGTCATCAAAATCTGCATTTTTCCAATTGTCCGGAAAATTTTCGAAGTTTTGTGTTTCTCCTGTGATGATATCACATTCACTTAAAAAACTTTTGTGTTTTTTTACATTGCGATCCGATACAATTATACTTTTTCTACCGTCAGAATGGACTATTGTCAGAAGAAAGCATAACTTTACATGACCGTAACGATAATCGTTGTTTGATTCATACCAACCTGAACCGGTCATAAAACAAAGAGTATTTTTTCCGTCAGATATCAATGATGTAACATCATATTCCGGGCAATAAAGTCTGTGCCCAGTTTTCTCGTCAAATGGCATCCCATCTGATGTTATATTATATCTTTCATGAAAATCAGTATTCAGAGTACCAAATTTGTCATAGGTTATTGGTTTGCCGTTTATATATCCTTCGAACATTCCAAAACAACCTATTAAAATTTTTGCCTCTTTAACGTCATAAACCGTAAAACTTTTTCTAAACATAGGGGCAGGATATTCTCCTCCTGCCGAAATCCATTCAGCAGATTCAAATTGTACTTCTTTTGTATCCATAATGAATACTCCGTTTTCTTAATTTTTTCAATTATTATACCATATAATATAAAAAATTTCAATCAACTAATAGTTACAATCAAAAAGAGGTTATTGCCAAAAGGTTGATTATTTTGCGTGTATCGTAATACCATTTTTTATTGATATGACTGTTCTTGTAATCAACAAAATTCACATCATTAAAAATGATATGTTATGAATGTGCCCCCTATCAATGTGGGTTGATAAAGAGGATTATACGCAGTTTATGTATGAAAAATTTAATACCCAGTCGTATGTGCGGTACGGAAGCAATGCAGTGACCGTCGAGTATAACAGATTTACTAATGCCTTTGCGGTGAGAAATAAAAGTTATGACGGAAGCTCTGTAACAGTAACTCAAACCTACGGCATAAACCGAATGAACGCATACGAAATATTTGAGGCAAGCCTTAATATGAGAAGCGCTCCCGTTCACGATGCGGTTGAAAAGGACGGCAGCTTTTTAACCTTTCCGGGTATGACAAATGACATTATTATGAGAGAGCATCAGAAAAATGCTGTTGCAAGAGTTTTGTTTTCAAATACAAATGGGTTTTTGGATCATAAGGTCGGTGCGGGAAAATCATTTGTTATGGTTGCAAACTGTATGGAACTGAAAAGGCTGGGGCTTGCAAACAAAAGCATATTTGTTGTACCGAACCACTTAACCGGGCAGATTGGCGCTGAATTTTTAAGACTGTATCCGTTTGCAAATATTCTTGTGACTACCAAAAAGGACTTTGAGAAGAAAAACCGATTACGGTTTGTCAGCAAAATTGCAACAGGTGATTGGGACGCTGTTATTATCGGCCACAGTCAGTTTGAAAAGATTTCAATGTCAAAAGAACGGCAGATTATAATGCTGGGAAAACAGGTTAATGAAATAGTTGAGACCGTTGCGATAGCAAAAGCCGAAAGCGGTGACAGAATTACCATAAAGCAAATGGAGAAGATGAAAACCGACCTGAATACTCAAATTCAGGAGTTTGCGGACGACAGCAAAAAGGATGATTTAATTACATTTGAAA
>CAKSDR010000078.1 GCA_934446095.1 uncultured Eubacteriales bacterium
GTCCTCTATATATAAAAGTTGCTTCCCTTATATTATCAATATTAAATAACTGCATTAAAATACGGCCCATACCTACGCCAAATCCGCCATGAGGAGGACAACCATATCTAAAGAAATTAATATAAAAATCTAATACTTTAGGATCAATTCCCTTTTTGATAGCGTCCATCATTTTTCCGAGATGAACATGCTTGTAGCCGATTACTTCGTTGTTTGCGTCAAGAGCAAGTTCAAGAATGTATCCTTCAGCCATTTCAAGATAGCGAACGCCCTTTTCTTTAGTTGCAAAAATTGTTCCTATCTGTGAGCGCAGCCCTTTTCCGAGGTCGTCAAGAGAAGACCCTACAGGAAGTCCGCCTTCAGAGAAAGCCGTCTGCGATCTTCCGTATGCCAACTGCTTGAAAATTTCTCTCATGGCAACATTAATTGCGTCGCACACAAGGTCAGTATTTAAAGCTTCAAGAAGAGTTTTGCCCTGAAGTATTTCAGCAGCCATAGCTGCGGAATGAGTCATTCCGGAGCATCCGCATGTTTCAACAAGGGCTTCTTCAATGATTCCTTCTTTTACATTAAGTGTGAGTTTGCATGTACCCTGCTGAGGTGCGCACCAGCCTATACCGTGTGAAAGACCTGAAATATCTTTGATTTCGTATGCCTTTACCCATTTGCCTTCCTCCGGAATCGGAGCGGGACCGTGTTTCGGGCCTTTGGCGACAACGCACATGGATTCTACGTCTTGTGTTAAATTAGCCATAATTATTCTCCTTTTATATGTAATAATTTTGAAATATACAAATTTCTGACTGTAAATATAACAAGAATTACTTGCAGCAATCAGTAATTATTTCAACTGTCATTCCCGGTTTTGCACATGCGGCATTTGATTCGTCTGTATCAATATGCATAGCCGGAGCATAAGAATCGCTTACTCTTACGACAACATCTCCGAAAACTGTTTTTCTTCCTTCGGAATTTATTTTTGTGCAGACAATCTGCTTGTCGGAAAGCCCGAATTCTTTTGCGGTTTTAGTATCAAGATGAATATGTCTTTTTGCGGCAATAACACCTTCATTGATTTCAATTTCTCCGCACGTACCTATAATTTTGCATTTTCCGCTGTCTTTAAGATCCCCCGATTCGCGTACAGGAGCGTCAACGCCGATGCTTCTGGCGTCGGTAAGCGAAAGTTCAACCTGGGTTTGCTTTCTTGCAGGTCCAAGTACGCTTACTCCGGCAAGTTCTTTTTTGGCGCCTTTGATAGTTACTCTTTCCTCGCATGCAAACTGTCCGGGCTGCGAAAGATCTTTCTTCTTTGTGAGAGCATGTCCCTTTCCGAAAAGGATCTCAATGTCCTGCTCCGTCAAATGAACATGACGTGCAGACGTTTCCAATAATACTGTGTTTGCCATTTTATTTTCTCCTTAAAATACTTAAAAATAAATTTTTCAAAAATAAATTTTATTCAACCGGATATGCTATAGTTGTCATAAGGGCAAGTTCAGCCTGTGAACTGTCAAGACGGCTGTACTGAACAACAATCTCGGTGTCGCTTTCGATAAGAGCCGCATATGGCGTATCTTTCGGCACATGTTCGCCTTTTTCGGAGACGATTTTATCCATTCTTATATGGTTGGTTTTTCCGGCGCCGCAGACAGCCGAAAATCCCTGCAATTTTTCTCTGTTTTCAAAATAGAGCGTAAGTTCTATGTGCGCGTCATTGCATGATGTGTTGATAACGCAGATTGCCTCATGACTCAGGGACGAATTTTTTGAAACCGAATTCAAATAACAATCCGGGATAAGCCATGTTTTTTTTCCGTATGCTTTTGCCATTGTTTTTCCCTCCCGTATACTGCATGATAAATTTAACCATATTATTGTACCACAAGCGTTTGCAAAATTATATATAATAATTGTGAATTTTTTTGCATTTTAAAAAAATTCTGCCGGAACTTTCGTTCCGGCAGAAATAAAAAGTATTATCCGATAAACTGCTGACTTTCCGGCTCCATAAGGCCGAAACTCACCGTTATCGCGTCGTTCACCCGATTCATTACATCTTCGTCAAGGTGCCCCATTTTTTCCTTGAGCCTCTTTTTATCCAAAGTTCTGACCTGCTCGAGAAGAATTACCGAATCTCTTGCAAGACCGTACTTTTCCGCATACACATCTATATGTGTCGGAAGTTTGCTTTTCTCGGTTTTACTTGTTATGGCCGCTGCAATAACCGTCGGACTGTATTTATTTCCCACATCGTTCTGAATTATAAGTACAGGTCTTATTCCTCCCTGTTCGGAACCGATAACAGGACTTAAATCAGCATAATAAATATCTCCTCTTCTTACACTCATTTTAGGGTCCATTCCTTTCGCATATGTGTTTTTTCTTTTTGTTTGATATTATTTTTGCCTGATTTTTTTTAATTATTCCGTTTTAAATTTTTTGTATTTATAAAACCTTTGCGATCATGCACACAGTTTTACAAACCATGTGCCAATAATATAATATTCCCGCGGCGGTTCCGGTGTCCGTAAATGTTTAAATCGTATAGACTTCGAAAAGCAAATTTCTGTTTCAAAAACTTGAATTTTTTCTTTACATATGATATAATGATTTGTGTATAGAATTTTATTTGATTATGATAACTTTGAAAGGAACGGTACTTCCGAAAAACTCGATGTATAAAAATACATATAGCAAAAAAAATCAGAACAACAGGAATTTCCCATCGAAATTCAAAAAGAAGGCGTATTCAAAACCCTATCCCGCAGAGAAAAAAACACGTGACAGCGCCCCGAAAAGCGAAAAAATCGAAAACGGTGCTGTTCCGGGCAGAAATGCAGTGAGAGAACTTCTCAAAACCGGAAGGGATATTGATAAAATTTTTGTCCGCAAAGGGGACAGACAAGGTTCGATTACCGTCCTTGTTGCAGAAGCCATAAACCGGAAAATACCGGTAATTGAGGTCGAAAAAGAAAAACTTGATGTAATGTGCGGCTATGAGCAGCATCAGGGAATCATTGCGATTGCCTCGGAAAAAGACTACTGCGATATTGAAGATATTTTAAATATCGCGCACGAGCGAAATGAGGCCCCTCTTATCGTAATTGCGGACGGAATTTCAGACCCGCATAATCTCGGCGCTGTTATAAGATGCGCCGAAGGAGCAGGAGCGCACGGCATTGTTATCCCGAAACGAAGAGCCGCAGGACTTACTCCGGCAGTTGCAAAGGCTTCCGCCGGCGCACTTGAGCATATGGCAATTGCAAAGTGCTCGAACATATCCGATTGCATCAGAAAATTAAAAGATGTGGGGCTTTGGATTTTTGCAGCCGAAGCGGGCGGCAAAAATTACACCGATGCCGATTTTTCCGGTCCCTGCGCCATTGTTTTGGGCAGCGAAGACCTCGGAGTTTCGGATATCGTAAAAAAGAACTGTGATTTTACGGTTTCCATACCCATGCTCGGTAAAGTGAATTCTCTGAACGTTTCCACAGCCGCCGCTGTTTTGTTGTACGAAGCAGTAAGGCAAAGATCAGAATAAAACTTCTTTCAGGAGGCAAAATCAATGAAAAAAGAAAATGATAAAGCTCTCAATAAAGAATTTGACAATTCAGAAGAAAATAAAGTTGATGATAAAAGCACATTTGATAAATCCGTCTTGGACTCCGTTTTTTCCGATGATGAAATTGAGAGCGAACGTCTGAGAAATTTCAGGGAATCTATTGAAAACAGCAACGCAAAAACAGCGGAGTTTGAAATTCCAGTCAAAAAGAACCCGGATTCCGACTCCGGCAATACTTCCGATAATATAAAAGACACTATAGACTCTATCAGTAAGATCGTCGAAGAAAAAACCTCCTCTTCCTCAAATATTGAGGAAATAGAACCTGCAGGTCAGTTTGAAGAAAGTACAGCAGATCTTTCAGATGAAGACTCAGGCGGAAAAACCTATGTTTTTGATAACGAAAACACATCTTCCTCGCTTTCCTCAAGGCTATCTGTGCTCTCAGACGACAAAAAACTTATGGAAGCTTTCAGCGACGATAAATACGACATGACGCTCAAAGGTATTATAGACAGCGACAACCGCAAAAAAAACAAGACTGAAAAAAAGAAAAGGGCTTCCGATTCCATGTACGACGAAAACGGAGAAAGACTTCCGAAGGAAAATCCTTTTGATTCCCCCGAGTTTTCTTATACATCTTCCGAACAAACCGAAAGCGTATTTTCCGCCCTTAAAAGCAAAATTATTTCTTCTTCC
>CAKSDR010000079.1 GCA_934446095.1 uncultured Eubacteriales bacterium
TTACTTCCGACATGACAATACTGCCTGCCGAAACGAGAGTTTCCTTGTTTGCAATGGCAATATTTTTTTTATTTTTTATAGCCTCGAGCGTTGGTTTTAAGCCTGCAAATCCGATTATTGAATTTAATATGGTACCGGCACTTGTGCATTGCGCTAAAATGCTTGCGCTGTCAGGTCCGTCTATTATTTTCACATTTGTATCGGCGGTTCGTACTTTAAGATCCGCGGCTGCGTGCGTATCGCGGACGGCACAGAATTTCGGCGAAAATTTTCTGATTTGCTTTTCCAAAAGGTCAATGTTTTTGTTAGCCGATATTGCATCTACAGTAAAATTTTGCTGCTCTGCAACTTCAAGCGCCTGTGTTCCGATTGAACCCGTCGAGCCTAAAATACAAATGGTTTTATGCATCATAACATGTCCTTTCAGGTAATTAATTTAATACCGTGATAAAAGTCAAGAGAAATCCGTACGAATTCCTCTTGAAAATCAAAAATTGAATACGGAAAAAATTTCCGGATGTCCTAAGAAAATGCAGAGAAATACAGATACTGCAAGTACGCTGTCAAATCTGTCGAGAACTCCTCCATGGCCGGGGAAAATATTTCCGTAGTCTTTTATATTATAGTTGCGTTTTATTGCCGAAGCCGCAAGATCCCCGAGTTGGGAAATTACGGAGGTAATAACGGCAAGAAAAATAAATTTCAGATAATTTGGCGACATATTGTAATTGTTATGCAGAATAATTGCATATACAATAAACGAAAGAACGCAGAAGAATATTCCTCCGACGGCACCCTCCACAGTTTTTTTGGGGCTTATTTTCGGTATCAGTTTGTGCTTTCCGAAAAAGTATCCGCAGAAATATGCAAACGTGTCTGTCGACCATGCGCTTATAAAAATGAGCAAAAACAGATATTTGCCGATATTTTCACCGCCAAGCGTCAAATCGCGAAGTTTTATAATGCATGTAAACGATAATGTTACGTAAATTGCAGTTGTAAAAACTTCGCAAACATCTTTTGTTGAAATCTTCTCAGCGTAAAAAATATGTATGAAAAGAAGCAGAAACAGAAACACGGCTGACGCGGAAAAGTAAAAATTTTCTGAAAATCTTTCGAGATTAAATATGTTTCTTGAAAAAAACGGAGCAGAAAATCCAAAAATAAGCGCCGGAACAGATAAAACATAAGTTTTTATATGTTTTGTGCAGCAAAGGATTTCATACACTGCAAAAGCCGAAAGTATGGATATTGCAATACTGAAATATATTGTTTGTGACAGGAATAGGAGCGGTATAAAAATTGCAGCCATGATAATGGCAGTTATAATTCTTTGTTTCATAAATAAACCTATTAAAATTTAATAAAACTAAAATTTTCCGGCACTTTTTGCAACAAAAATCACATTAAAAGCGCCGGAATTTGCAAAATAATTATATTTCCATTATTTCCTTTTCTTTTTTCTGAGACACGGAATCGATATCTTTTATAAATTTTTCGGTCAAATCCTGAATATTTTTTTCGGAAAGTTTCTGCTCGTCTTCGGTCATTTCTTTTTTCTTTGTAAGTTCCTTGCACTTATCATTTGCTTCTCTGCGTATGTTGCGTATGGCAACTTTCGCGTTTTCACCGTAAGATTTTACGCTTTTAACAAGTTCTTTTCTTCTTTCTTCGGTCGGCTGCGGGAAAGCAATTCTTAAAACTTTGCCGTCATTTTGCGGAACAAGTCCGATATCCGCAATGAGAATTTCCTTTTCGATAAGTTTTAATGTGCTTATATCCCACGGCTGAATAATGATTGTTCTTGCGTCGGGAATTTTTATTTCCGCAAGCTGATTTATAGGCATGGGCGAGCCGAAATAATCGATTCTTATTTTGTCAAGAACGGCAGGGTTTGCGCGTCCTGCACTTATCGTGGAAAGTTCCGACTCGTAAGCGGAAATGGTTTTTTTCATTTTTTCTTCAAATTCTTTTGTGTTGAGATTCATAAAATATCCTCCGGTTTTATATAAAAAATCATTTTTCAATTAAGGTTCCGAGTTTTTCGCCGCACGCTGCACGGTAGATGTTTTCAGGATCCGCAAGTCCGAAAACAAGAATTTTCAGATTGTTTTCCCTGCCGAAAGCGGACGCTGTAAAATCTATTGCTTCAAGATTGTTTTTCAATATCTCGTCATAAGTTATCCTGTCAAGCCGTACGGCGTTTGCATCTTTTCTCGGATCGGCAGTATATACAGCGTCAATATTTTTTGCAAACAATGAGATATCGGTGCAAAGTTCTGCCGCGCGCAAAACAGCAGCGGTATCTGTCGAAAAGAAAGGATTGGAACTTCCGCACGAGATAATTACGACGTTGCCTTTTTCGAGATTTGAAATTGCAGATTCCGCAGTATAGAAAGGCGCGATTTTGTCCATTTGTATACCCGACATAACGGCGGTGCTGACTCCCTCGTCTTCAAGACATGCGGACATTGCAAGAGAGTTTATCGTAGTTGCAAGCATACCGATATTGTCCGAACGGGTTCTTGTTATCTGAGTGCCGGTTTTTCCTCTCCAGATGTTTCCGCCGCCGATAACTATTGCAACCTGAACGCCTTCGTCTTTGCAGCGCTTTATTTGTTTTGCAACTGTTTTCATAAAATCAAAGTCAAAAATCGAGTCAGAATCTCCGGAAAGCGCCTCCCCGGATAATTTAAGCAATATTCTTTTGTATTTTGTCATATTCTTTACCGCCTGTTATATATTTTTAATTTAGAAAACAAATTATAAATGATTTTTCTGGAAGTCAAAATTTCCGCCGTTTTTTATAAACGAAAGAACAAGATTTTCATTTTCCGGCAGGGAAGAGAGAGTCCCGGGGCGTGCGCTTGTTATTGCAAATACCGCGTTTGCATACTTTACCGCACTTATAATGTCGGAACTGCGCAAATATTCATAGGCAAGAGATGCTGTGAAAGAATCTTTTGCGGCAAGCAAGTCCGAACGCCTTACGTAAAACGACGGGATAATGCTGTAGTGCAACCCGTCATAGATATATGCGCCTTTATCTTCGAGAAGAAGCACTATAAATTTTGTGCTTATTTTGTTGTATAAATCAATGCAGATTTTAAGAAAACTGTCGGCATTTACGGGTTTTATGCCTGTATAAAAATAGGCTTGTTTTTCATCGAGTATAAAAATTTCAAAATCTCCCTGCAGGGCAGCGTTTTCTTCGCAGAAGGGAGAGCATGCGTCGGCAATTACCGGAATATTCATTTCCGCAGCACTTTTGATTGCGCACAGCACCGTGTCGTAATTCATGTCAAAGTCGAGAACAAGGCAATCCGGATAGCATGTAAATGCGTCTTCGACATCGGCAGGCAAAATAAAAAAGTTTGCACCAGTGTGGTTTATTGTGCGCAGACAGTCGTTTTCGTCATAAATCATAATTTCAAAACCGGTTTGAAATTTCTTGTCAATTTTGACATATCTTATATCAAGGTTTTCTTCGGAAAGGCATTTTCTTAAAAGCATGCCGTTGTTGTCAGCGCCGACACGCGTGCATAAAAGCGCATCGGCTCCGAGCCGTTTTGCGCATACTGCGGTATTTATACCCTTTCCGCCCGGCGTCTGAAGATACGGGCCTTCTGAAAATATGGTTTCATCTGGGTTCGGAAGACGCTTAAGTTTTGTTACAAAATCAACATTTGCACTTCCTATTACCAGAATACGAGGTTTTGGAGGCATAGTGACAATATCCTTTAAAAATAAGATTAATTTGGATTTTTTTATTTTAAATACTCCTTTTTATATTATATACAAAAAATCCCTTCTTGTCAAACAAAAATGTAAACAATGAATTAATAAAATTTGCACAAAAGTTAAATTAAAATAAAATGAATTTTTATGGCATTTTTTGTTTTTTTATGTTATAATATCTGCAGCGAGGTTTTGCAAGGCAAACCCTCCGCGGCATTCGCCGCCCCGCGCCTTGCGCGGCTGCCGTATTGACGGCATCGCAAAAAGGCATTTGCAAGCAAGCGTTTTTGCTCTTGGTAAAATATCTGCAGCGAGGTTTTGCAAGGCAAACCCTCCGCGGCATTCGCCGCCCCGCGCCTTGCGCGGCTGCCGTATTG
>CAKSDR010000080.1 GCA_934446095.1 uncultured Eubacteriales bacterium
CTCTTTGGATAATACCTTTGAGGCACTGAGGTCAATATTTTTTGCAACCGTTCCTTCAAAAACTATATTTTTGAGTTTTACGCAGTTCCTAAATGCATTAGTGTATTCGCAATCTGAATTTACTATAAGTTTTTGTATTGTTTCAAGAGCCGTACATCCGTCAAATGCATTCGTGAAATATCGAACGGCACTGCTCCCAAGTTGTGGCAGTTCGGTTAAACCGGTTGCACTTTGGAAAGCTGCGGAATAGTAAACGCATCTTGAAAAATCAAAAGAAATATTAAGATTTGTTAAAAGTTGTTTTAAACTTCCCGCAATTTTTGTCTCTGCAAAAGTACGGGCAAAACTTGTAACATTTATATTGTATTTAGGCTTAAATGTTGTATTGTTCCAGCCATATCCGGAAAACGCACTGTTGTAATTGGTTCTGGCTCCGTTTTGCTGATATGAATCCCAAAAATCACTATATGCTTCGTCTTTTCCGGCGTTAAATACAAGCGGAACATTGTTTGCAATGGTTGTAAGTTTTTCGGAAATGCTCATTATTCTTCACCGCCTATATAAGAATTCTGCAGAGATATAATTCCGTTAAGTGCGGTTTCTATATTTCCGATTTTGTAGTCTACATAATTTGCTATAGTAGTTTCAGACCAGTATTCTGTATTTAAATGCGGGTATCCGGTTTCAGGTTCTTTCGGAGGATTTGCTTTTATAAGTTTATATATATTCAAATTTGTATTATCATAAACAATATCGCCTATATTGTGAGACGTGTACGGCATCCAACGCTGACATATGCTGTCGATACCGGCTTTAGAACTAACAAAATATATTCCCTCCATAAAATTGTCCGGAAATTTATCCCATTTTTCCAAACCCGGCATATCGGGAATCACCCCGCTTGTATTATCGTTGCGGCAGCGATAAAATTTATTGTCCCATAAAACAACGTCTCCGGCGTTGTATACGGTTTCATAAACAAAAGTATTTGCAAAAATATCCGAATCGATTTTTTTGTCCAGTACTGCGCTTACCGCTCCGCTTGTAATCGGGTTTGAACTCCCGTACGTCGGATTTTCGTCAAATGTAAGAACGTCCTGCTTCTTTTCAAGTTCGGAGTATACGTTGCCAAGCGTTTTCCATTGGTTGGAATTGTAAGGATTTCCGCCTTCGCCCGCAACAAGGCATTTTACAAACTCGTAGTTTGCGGGAATATATGCAATGTCCCCCTTGCTGTAAACCGCCTGGGACGAAAAAACTTTTTTGTTTGCAATAGCGTAAATAGGAAAAAAATTATCATTTAAATATTGTGCCATCTTTCCGCTTTTTACAAGATTTTCGCTTGAAAATGTAGGCTCTTCGTCAAACGAAAGCAAATCCTGCTTTTCTGAAAGCGCAGTGTTTACGGTCTTGTTCATTATAGCGTTCTCGCTTGTGCTGCTAAGATTGCTGTCTACCGTCGGTGTGTTTGTAAGGTCCGAATAATCACCCGAAAAGGCAATGTCCTTTAATCCCGTAATTTTGCTTTCAAGTTTCGACCACTGTTCAGTATATGTCTCGCTTGACAAGGCGGCACTTTCCGAGATGCCCGAAATTTCCAGAATCACCCTTACTTTGTTTGTGGTAATTCTTGAAGAGGAACTGTCGGAAATTGCTTTGTCACCGTATACAAGAACAAAAAACGAATCTGTCTTTGAAAGAACTTCGTTCGGCACCTGCGCGTTTCCGTCGCTGTCTGTTATTACATCATAAAATTTTTTGCCGTCGGAAAACTGCGCCGCTTTTGAATAGCCGTCCCATTCATCTGAAAAAGTGAAATTTGCCGTAATATAATTTTTTGAATCCGAAACTATAAAATCCTCCTGCGGGTACGAAAGTTTCTGATTGTCCACTTTAAACTTTATAGTCATAACTTATCCTTTCATGGTATTCTAAAATTTATCCCATTTTTGAGATGATATCCCCAAATAAAAACCCCGTATATTTTAAAATACAAAAAGTTTGGAAATCGCATATAATACAGATTTCTCCCGCAGAATTCAGCGTATCATTTTAAAATATTTTATATCATTTATGGGATAATATATTATACCATTTTTTGGCAGAAAAGTCAACCCACATGTGGGACAATTTTAGCAAAATACCTCGAAAATATTGCATTTTTGAGATGGGTATGTTATAATAAGCACAGAAAGTCTTGCTTCGCAAGCCTTTGGGCAGCAAAACTGCCCTCTTTCGCGCCTTGCGCGAACTGTGCCATTGACGGCTGCGGAAAATGCCCTTGCAAGCAAGCATTTTTCCTTATGGTATAATAAACACAGAAAGTCTTCCTTGCAAGACTTTGGGCAGCAAAACTGTCCTCTCGCGCACTTTGCGCGAACTGTGCCATTGACGGCTGCGGAAAATGCCCTTGCGAGCAAGCATTTTTCCTTATGGGCAATATCGCGGCATAAAAAAGGGGCTTTAGCGACTGACCATCTGTGCGCGTTCTGCCGCTGCCACAGTATGATGCCTTTACTAATTTGACAGATCTCAGACCATGACCTATAAAAACGTAAAATGTTTTTATAAAATAAAAATAAAGGAATTTAATAACAATGAATGAATTGGGAAAAGAAATAAATCGGCTTCGTATAAAAAGGAAACTTTCCTTCTCTGAATTTTCAAAATTAACGGGTATTTCAAGTTCTTCGCTGCAAAGATACACGTCGGGAACCACAAAAGGAATAAGTTATGACAAATTGTGTCTGATAGCAAAATCACTTGACGTACCTCCGGAGTATCTGCTTAAATTCGGGCAGCAATCAGGCGAATTCAAGGCGCCTGAAAATATAGGAGAGTTGACAGGAGGAGAACAAAAACTTATAGACAAACTTCTCTCGCTTCCGGAAGAAAAACTAAGCATTGTCGAAAATATTATTAATGCTCTTATTGAAAACAAATAAAACGTATAAAAAAGTGCAGTCAAAAGACTGCACTTTTTCATTAATATTTAAAATTATTTTAAAGCCTCTTCAACCGCAACTGCGCATGCAACAGTCATACCTACCATCGGGTTGTTGCCCGCGCCGATAAGTCCCATCATTTCAACGTGTGCGGGAACAGATGAAGAACCGGCAAACTGAGCGTCGCCATGCATTCTTCCCATTGAGTCTGTAAGACCGTAGGAAGCAGGTCCTGCGCCCATATTATCAGGATGCAATGTACGTCCTGTTCCTCCGCCTGACGCAACAGAGAAATATTTTTTATTATTTTCAGTTGCCCATTTTTTATATGTGCCGGCAACAAGATGCTGAAAACGAACAGGGTTTGTAGAGTTGCCTGTAATAGACACATCAACGCTTTCGTGTTTCATAATTGCAACGCCTTCAAGAACATCGTTTGCGCCGTAGCATCTTACTTTTGCTTTATCACCGTTTGAATAAGGAATTTCCTTTACGATTTTAAGTTCATCATTATAAAAATCATAGTCTGTCTGAACATATGTAAAACCGTTAATTCTGGAAATAATGTAAGCAGCGTCTTTTCCGAGTCCGTTAAGAATAACTCTCAAAGGTTCTTTTCTTACCTTGTTTGCAGTTCTTGCAATTCCGATAGCGCCTTCAGCCGCAGCAAAAGATTCGTGACCTGCAAGGAAGCAGAAACATTTTGTTTCTTCTCTCAAAAGCATAGCGGCAAGATTTCCATGGCCAAGACCAACTTTACGGTTCTGTGCAACAGATCCGGGGATGCAGAATGCCTGCAAGCCTATACCGATTGCTTCGGCAGCGTCAGCAGCATTTTTTGCTCCCTTTTTGATAGCGATTGCAGTTCCGAGTGTGTATGCCCAGCTTGCATTGTCAAATGCGATAGGCTGAATGCCCTTTACTATTTCATCAACATTGATACCATTGTCAAGACAGATTTTCTGTGCTTCTTCGAGGTCAGCAATGCCATATTCCTTAAGGCATTTTTCAATGCCCGCCATTCTTCTTTCTTTTCCTTCAAACTTTACATTATTAGACATTTTGTTGTACCTCCTTTTCTTATTGCTTTCTCGGGTCAATGTATTTTACGGCTTCATCATAACGTCCGTAAGT
>CAKSDR010000081.1 GCA_934446095.1 uncultured Eubacteriales bacterium
CGCCGAGAAAACCTTCTTTTGATTTTTCAAGTTTTCGTTTTTCTTTTCCTTTAATCTGCGGAATATAAAGATTTATTATGTTTTCCTTGCCGAGAAAACCGGAAAGTTTGTTTCGGATAAGAAAGCCCGCGCTGTCGCTGTCCGTAAGAATCACAAGCTTTTTCGTTTTGCAGATTTTTCTGAGCAGCGCTTTCTTTTCCTGATTGTTGAATATTCCGAATCCGTCGGTCGTGATAATTACGGCGTCTATAAATGACGAAAGTTTTATTTTGTCGTACTTTCCTTCGCAAAGAACAACGCAGTCAAGTTTTATTTTTTCGTTCATTAATCGAAAGTTCCTTCCATTTTAAAAACGCCGACGGCAGAATAAAAGGGATCGTTGTCGGCAAGTTTTTTCTTGTATATATTCTGAAGCGAAGTTTTCCATTCTGTGGAAAGAATGCGGGAAACATCGCTTTCGCCGAATATGCGGCGAAGGTGACCTGTGTCAAAACTTTGATCTTCCGAAACTATTGTAAAATCTCCCCTGAAGTCGGCAATGTTTGAAGAAAACGGAAGAAGTTTTGCATGGTCTTTCGAAAGCAGCCATGAATCGCATACAAAATATAGGGTTTTTGAAATTTTCTTTGAAAAAAACTTGTATGCTTCAACATATGACATGTATCTTTTTTCTCTTGAAAAAGCAGCGCCTTTCGGAACGTGAATTTTTATTACCGGATATTCCGGCACGCAGAAACCCGGGCACAAAAAATCTGCCGCCTGATAAAGCAGGCTTTCAAAACCGAAAAGGTTTTCTCCGGGGATATTTGCATAAAATCTGTAATCAAATTCGCCGTTTTTGTACGCATTCAGCATTCCTTTAAAAGTATTTTTAAATATATGATCCGAAATGCCGTTTTTCCTGTAATTTTCAAAGGTTTTTTCTGAAAGAAGAAGGTAGACGCAAATATAAAGAGAAAGAATGTCCTCGCCCGAGAAAGACGCAAATTTATTCATGCTGTCGAAAAACTTTTTGGGATAAAAACTTTCGGGATAATAATATACGCCATTAAAATCGGTGTGTTTTTCGGAAAAAAACATATCCGAAAATTCGGATAGAAGCGAATTTTTGTTAAAATATCTGACATATATGTTTTCGCACTGAGCGCAAAAATTATTGTCGGCACCGAGAAGCCCCAGCACTGCATGCAAATAATCAAGAGTCATGTTTATTCTCCTTAAGTTTAAGATTCCTTAAAATAACGTTTCTGCCGCGCCATGCATAGGCCCGTTCGGCAAACTGCTCTTCGGACATGTTTTCTATAAGGCGTCTTGTAAGATAGGGAGTTCTCTGAGTTTTAAAAAATTCGATTTTCGTCGGCAGGGCGTTTTTGTTTAAAGGGCAGACTTCCTGACAAATATCGCAGCCCCAGACGAGAGGTGAGTTTTTTACGAGCAGAAGTTCTTCTTCCGACAAAGTTTTTTTCTGAGTAAGCATTGACACGCAGGAAGATTTTATATTATTATTGTAAAGGCAGCCCTGCGGACAGTTTTTTTTGCAAAGGCCGCAGTCAAGGCAGCCGGTCTTTGAACAGTCGATATTTCCGCTGTCAAAAATTACAGAACGTGTCAAAAGAAAACTTGCAATAAAACAAAAACTGCCGTATACTTTATTTATGAGAAGATGGTTTTTGCCGATAATGCCGAGATGCGCTTTTACGGCGGCATCGACTTCGGCTATCGGAGAGGAATCGGAAAAGCAGAATATTTTTTCGCCTTTGAATTTTTCTTCAAAGTCCGAAGAAATTTTTTTGTAAAGTTCCGCGGCGAGCATATGATAATCCCTGCTTACGGCGTAGCGGGAAATATTTCGCTTTTCTTTGCCGCACGTATTGTATGGCAAAAGAAAAACCACAGCCGTTTTTATGTTTTCGGGCATTTTCCTCGGATTTATCACTATTGTTTTTTCTATCGGAAGCGCTGAGAAGAAATCAATATTCTCTTTTTCAAAGAAATTTTTAAAAAAATCAACCATATACCCGTACCTTATAAAGAATGTGAGAATTTTTATGGAACGTAATTCTAAAACCATTATAAAGCAATTTTTTGAAAAATACAATATCGTTTACACGGATAACGATGTACAAAAATTTGAAAAACTTACCGAAATGCTGACTGAATTTAACTCGCATACCAATGTTACCGCGATAAAAGATCCGTACGATATCGCCGTAAAACACTATATAGATTCAATGTACGGACTTTGCGGAAACCTTATAGAAAAAGGCTCAAACATAATAGATATAGGCTGCGGAGCCGGCTTTCCGGGTCTTCCGATAGCGATTATGCGAAATGATGTGAATGTTACTTTCGTTGACAGCACCGAGAAGAAATTAAGATTTACAAGACAGGTCAGCGACGCTTTCGGACTTTGCGCGCAGGTTATACCGGCGCGTGCGGAAGAACTTGCCTTTGACGAAAAATACAGGGAAAAATTTGACGTTGCGGTGTCGCGCGCAGTTGCAGGTCTTCCCATTCTCTGCGAACTTGTCCTCCCGTTTGTAAAGCCGGGCGGAAAATTTATTGCCTATAAAAGAAAACAGGCAGGCAACACGGACGATCCGCAAAGTGAAATTTTTGAAGCGCGTTTTGCCATAGAAAAACTCGGGGGAAAACTCAAGCAGGTAAAAGCCTCTCCGATTGACGAATACTACGGAGGAACCGGAGATACCGAAGACCACTGCCTTATTATAATAGAAAAAATAAAGAACTTATCGACAAATTACCCCAGAAGGTATGCGCAGATATTGAAAAAACCTCTTTAAATTTTATAAAATATTTAATATAGAACTTTTTTGACGGCATATTTTTCGTGATTTTTGCCTTTGTTTTATGTTAATTTATATTTACCGTGATAAAAATGTAAATTTAACCCATAAAACGAAAGGAAGCGGAAAATATGTCTTTTTTTGATGCACTTATATCTTCGGGAACAAAAAGCGCTAAAATTTTAAAAAATATTAATCCTTACAATATTTATCCGAATCCGAATCAGCCGAGAAAACATTTTGACAAGGACTCAATAGCGTGCCTTGCCGAAAGTATAAAGATGTATGGACTTTTGCAGCCGATAACCGTAAGGGCGCTTTCGAAGGGAAAATATGAACTTATAGCCGGCGAACGAAGGCTGCGGGCCGCGGTATATGCGGGAATCCCTACGGTTCCGTGCATAGTCACCGATATCTGCAAGCAGGAGTCGGCGGAACTTGCGGTTATTGAGAATATACAAAGGGAAAACCTTAATATTTTCGAGCAGGCTTTTGCAATAGACAAACTTTTGAAAAACTCCTCGTATACGCAAAATCAGCTTGCGGAAAAACTGTCGATGTCGCAGTCGGCGCTTGCAAATAAACTTCGTCTTTTGAGATTTAATGAGGAACAGAGAAACCTTATTCTGCTGTACGGACTCGGAGAGCGCACAAGCCGCGCATTTTTAAGACTTCCGCCGGAAAAACGCAGCGAATGTATCGTATATGCCGCCGAGAAAAATTTAAATTCCGTGCAGACCGAAGAATATATAGACGATATTATATGCAAAAGCGCGGTGTCGGGCGTTTTTTGCGAACAGGAAAAAAGAGCGGGACATAAAAAAAGGCCTGAAAAAACCAAACTTTTTTCAGGCAAGAAAACATATGTGCTTAAAGATTTGTCGCTGTTTTACAATACTATTAAAAATTCGCTCGAAATTTTGCAAAAAGCCGGTTTTAAAACCGAATTCAAAAAGAACGAAGGCAAAAACAGGGTGGACATTACAATCTCACTCGAAAAATAATTTTTCGAGCGCTGTTGCCACGCCGAAATTTTCAACGCTGTCGGTTACAAACTTGCATATTTCTTTAATGTTTTCGGCGCCGTTTCCCATACATATCGGATATTCGACATACCGAAGCATGTCGTAATCGTTGCACGAATCTCCGAATGCGATAGTTCTGCTTTGCGGAATGCCGAGAAAGTTTATTACTTTTTCAACTCCGGTTGCCTTTGATATGCCGAAACTTGCAATTTCTCCGTAATC
>CAKSDR010000082.1 GCA_934446095.1 uncultured Eubacteriales bacterium
ATTCAAGACCGGGATAATTTATGTATGAAATCTTGTCGCTTTGTTCAAGAAATTTTGCAATTTCAAGAGCATTTTCACAATGCTTTTTCATTCTTAAATGGAGGCTTTCAAGTCCGAGATTTAAAATAAATGCGTTTTGCGGAGACTGAACGGAACCGAGATCTCTCATAAGCTGTGCGGTCGCCTTTGTTATATATGCTCCTTCAAGGCCGAATTTTTCGGTGTATGTTATGCCGTGATAACTTTCATCTGGAGTGCAAAGGCATGAAAATTTATCCGGGTATTTTGTCCAATCGAATTTTCCCGAGTCTACAACGCATCCTCCGACAGCAGCCCCGTGGCCGTCCATATATTTTGTGGTGGAGTGTATTACAATGTCTGCTCCCCATTCAAAAGGCCTGCAGTTTACGGGAGTTGCAAAAGTGTTGTCAATAATAAGCGGTACTCCGTGCCTGTGAGCGCACGATGCAAATTTTTCAATATCAAGGACTACAAGTGCCGGATTTGATATTGTTTCAGCAAACACTGCTTTTGTATTAGGGCGGAACGCGGCGTCAAGTTCTTCTTCGGAACTGTCGGGCGAAACAAATGTAAAGTCGATTCCCATTCTTTTCATTGTGACCGCAAAAAGATTGTATGTTCCTCCGTAAAGTGCGGACGACGCAACTATGTGGTCGCCGCAGGAAGCAATATTAAAAATGCTGTAAAAAGACGCGGCCTGACCGGAAGAGGTGAGCATGGCAGCGGTGCCGCCTTCCATATCACATATTTTTGCAGCGACGCTGTCGCATGTGGGGTTTTGAAGGCGCGAATAAAAATAACCGGAGGCTTCTAGGTCAAAAAGTTTTCCCATGTCAGAACTTGTAGCATATTTAAAGGTAGTGCTTTGGATAATAGGAATCTGACGCGGCTGACCGTTTTCGGGAGTATAGCCTCCCTGAACACATTTTGTTTCAGTTGTATAATTGCTCATAACAATGCCTCCGTAACTCTGGGTAATATATTTAGACATTATTATAGCATTTATCGGATTTGTTGTCAATGTTTTCGCATTAAAGGCCTTTAAATAAAAATTTAAAAGCCTTTTTTAAAAGTGAGTCAATCAAGCGTTATATACTGGGAATTTACAAATCCCGTAACGCCGTTGTAATGTATAATATACCATTCTCCGACGGTTCCGAGTATTTCAATTCGCGTGCCTTTTGGGACTTGAGATATTACATTTGATTCAAAAGAGGGTTTATTGCGAATATTGAGCCTTCCGCTTTCAGTTGTGACGGTACCGTACAGATACGGAGAGGGCTGTGGTGTTTCTTCGTTCGGGGAATAAAAAGGAATGTCGAAATATTCGCATAACCCCTGAACAAGATTTTTCGCAATTTCGTCAATGTTGTTTCTTATCCACTCGGCGTCTGTTTGATTGTCGTGATACGCAAGTTCCGCAAGAACGCTCGGCGCGCGTGTTCTTACAACTTCCGCAAGCGCCGTTGTGGGAACTGTGTTTACAAGCGATGGGATAGGGTATATGCTTTTGAAGTTATCCGCAAGAACTGTTGCGGCGTCTTTTCCGCGTGTACTGCCTACATAATAATAGAAATCCGAACCCATAAGACTGCCCTGCATGTATTCGGGCGAAGCATTCGAATGCAGCGCCAGATGCAGATCGTAGTTTTCGCTGTTTGATTTCGCTATAGACTGCGAAACGTTGCCTTCGGGATTGTTTCTTGTATAAGAAATTCCGCTTGCCGTAAGATACGGCTCCATTGCGTCGGCGATAAGGTTCATATAGTACCGTTCGTTTCCGTTTCCGTCATAGTACTGATTATAATCCTGCGTGGACGGACTTAGAAATATTTTAGGCATATGGATACCTCCGGTTTTTGTTTTTATAATAATTTATTGTATAATATGATGCTTTTTTCAAAATGTTAAAATTTTCATGCAAAAACAAAATGCATAAAAATACGTTAAAATATGGGGTATTTTTAGATAAAATAAAAAAATATACAAAAAAATGCATATTTTTTCAAAAAACTATTGACAACAATGAATATTTATGATAATATAATCACAATGAAACGCATAAATATGCAAAAAGAAAGGTAAAAGGTGAAAAAAATGAAAAAAATTATTTCAATTATTTTAACAGCAGTTTTGTGCATGTCGGCTCTTTTAATTACGGGCTGTACAAAAAAAGATTCCGGCAACGGTGATAACGAAGTTGTAAAGACGGCCGTTGACAAGATCAAAGAAAACGGAAAACTTACAGTTTATACTGAAGCAGGTTTTGCTCCTTATGAATTTTACTCTGACAACAAAATTGTCGGCGTCGATGTTGAACTCATGCAAAAGGTTGCCGATAAGATCGGCGTTGAACTTGAAGTAACAGACGTAAACTTTGACACAATCGTAGGTTCTGTTCAGTCGGGTAAGGCTGATGTCGGTGCTGCCGGTATTACTATTACTGACGAACGTGCAGAAAGCGTTAACTTCTCCAAAGGTTATTCTACATCTGCTCAGTATGTAATTGTTATTGCAGAAGACGACAGCGTAAAAACAGTTGAAGACCTGAACGGAAAGACAATAGGTATTCAGCAGGGTACAACAAGTGATATGCTTGTTGAAAAACTTATAAACGAAGGAACACTTAAAGATTCCGAATACATCGGATACACATCTCCCGCAGTTGCGGCAGCATCTCTCGGCAGCAAGGTTGACGCAGTTGTTACAGACGAACTTACAGCAATCATTGTTTCGGGAAACGGCGGCGGAAAATATAAAGCATTCAAACTTGTAAATGCTGACGGAAGCGATGTTTCAGATGTTGAAAGTTACGGAATTGCAGTTGCAAAAGGAAACGATGATCTTCTTGCAATCATTAACGAAGTAATCGACGAAACAACAAAAGACGGTTCAATCAATAAATGGATCGTTGAATATTCGGATCTTGCAAACGACACTGACAGCGAAGAATCCGACAACGAAGTGGATGTAGGATAAAAAGGTTTTATGCGGGAATGTAAAAATTCCCGCCAATTTAAAAATAAGGATATAGGTATAAGATGTTTTCAGATATTATATCAACAATTGCACTTTCCTTTAACAAGACGTTTTTAAGGGAATCAAGATATAAAATGTTTATGACGGGTTTTAAAAACACTATTATCGTTGCCCTTGCGGCTACCCTTATAGGAATTATCTTAGGGTCGCTTGTAGCGGTTGTTAAAACGGTACATAAACAGACCGGAAAACTTAAGGTTTTGAATTTTATATGCGAATTATATACAACGGTTATACGCGGAACGCCTGTTGTTGTTCAGTTGCTTATAATGTATAATGTAATTTTTATAGCTTCAAAACATTCTGTTTTGGTAGGTATTCTTGGTTTCGGAATAAATTCCGGAGCATATGTTGCGGAAATTATGAGGGCGGGTATAAACGCCGTCGATATAGGACAAACGGAAGCGGGCCGTTCGCTCGGTCTTACAAGTTCTCTTACGATGAGAAACATTGTGCTTCCGCAGGCTTTGAAAAATGTTTTGCCGGCGCTCGGCAACGAGTTTATTTCTATACTTAAAGAAACTTCGGTTATCGGTTTTCTCGGGGTAATAGACCTTACAAAGGCGGCAGAACGAGTAATTTCGCGTACGGCAGACGTTTATTTCCCGTATATTTCTATTGCGATGATATATCTTATCTTGGTATATGGACTGAACTTTCTGTTTAAGAAAATGGAAAGGAGATTTGCAAAAAGTGATAGAGGTTAAAAATTTATATAAAAGTTTTGTTAAAGACAAAATGGTTTTAAACGGAATTGACTGCACGATAAAAAAAGGCGAAAAGGTTGTAATAATAGGACCTTCCGGAAGCGGAAAAAGCACGCTTTTGCGCTGCATGAATCTTCTTGAAACGCCGACATACGGAGAAGTTTGGATAGACGGCAAACTGCTTACAAAAGTCGATCCGTATTTGCATTTCGATGTAATAGAAAAATCAAACACCTATAAAAAAATATTTTCCGAGAAAAAATGT
>CAKSDR010000083.1 GCA_934446095.1 uncultured Eubacteriales bacterium
TATAACTGCGTTAAATCTTATTTGAAAGTTGAAAATTTTGGTATCACTTCATCTGATGAACTTGTAAAGGAGATTAAATATAACTGACCTTTCAAGACTTAATGATAAGTTGTAAACAAAGAGCAAGTGAGGATAATTCCTTTCACTTGCTCTTTGTTATGTATGATAAAGTTATGTGCATTTCCCGCAATTTGAACAGCCGTTGCAAATAAGGCGACTGCCGCATTCTTCACAATTTTTGCCGTAATGCGGCACATAGAGCTTATTTTTCGGGATTTCGTCACCGAAGTTATCGCAAAGTTTCCATTCAATCGGTTTTCCGCTTAAATTCATTTTCGATTTATAAGCCATCTTGCTTTGAAGTTGTTTTTTCGGCATAAGATAAGTTTTGCCGTCTTTGATAAACACAGTACCCGTTTCTATAAAGCAAAAAGTGACATTGTACTTTTCACATTCCTTTCTAAGGCGCTTTACCCAATCAAAATTACACGGTCGTGCGCCGTCATAGTTTTCTCCACCGCAGACCACCTGTTCTATTTGCGCAGTGGCAAGGTATTTTTCAATGGAAACCTCGCCGATAAACGGTGCGCACATAATGCCCTTGTGCTTAAAAGGAAGAGAGAGCAAAATCGGTATTCTCTCGTCTGCCCTCTTTTGATTTTCACTTGTTACATTGAGCATAACATTTTCCCAGCCGTTGCCCCAATCGGGAGGCAAGCATTTTTCAACACGCTCCGGGCGTTTGGTAAGAAGATAAAACTTAACATCGGGGCGGTGGCGCATAACGCTCCAAGCCTCCTGCCGCCATTCGTCAGCCTCTTTAAGGAAAAAGTCGGAAGTCATACACACTCTTATAAGTTCGCCGCTCTTTACTTTGTAATTTCCGAATTTATCTTTTTGCAAAGGATAGTAAAAGCCTTGTTTTGTGCGGTAAATATCTCTGCCGTTTTTGTTTCTTGCCTTGTCAAGAAAATACATATAGCAGTTGTCGCATCCCTCACTGCATTTGATACAACCGTGCCACGGGTTCCATATGTCGTGCATATTTACTCCTTTATTCTTCATTACAGTGATTCCTTATATAGTCCACAATTTTTTCAAATTCTTCATCACTTAAAAAATGACACCACAAACCGTAATGCACTTCTTCAAATCCGACTTTATACGGTGCAACATCGTGCGGACTGCTGCGATAATAAAACACAGGTTTGTCCTCACCGTTCACTCGGTATGTGCCGTAGACGCATTTGCAATTTTTAGAGCATACATACATAGAAATGCTCCGAAAAATCAGGTATAATCTGAAGTCGTAAAACAATTCCTTACAATATAATCGTTATAATATATTATAAGTAAATTTACAACTTTCGTCAATTATCCTGTAAATCCGCAATTACCTTATAAATATCGCAGTTAAAGCAAACGGCTCTGCTTTTTATCTCGTCGAGGCAATAGGACTGACCGTAATTTATAAGGCAATAAGTCGCATTTTTATTTTCGGCAGTCATCTTCCAAAACGGATATTTTATAATTGCGGGAGTGTTGTAGCCTACACCGAGTTCAAGAAAAAGTATCTTCTGCCCCGCTCTTGTTCTGATAAAATCATTGTACCTTTGAGCCGCCGAGCGCCAGCCTTCGTCCTCGACAAACTTATCGTCACAACGCAAATTCGTTGTCATTTCTTTGCCGCAATTCGGGCATTTTGGAATCAGCTCGGTCGGTATTTTCATATTTTTCTGACTGTTGTACATTTTTAAAATCTGCTTTTCGTTGTCAAAAGTTTCCCGACAGCAAGGCTCACTGCACTGAAAAAGTCCGTAATCGCCTTGTGTATAAAACAAGCGTTTTTTATCGAACCCCGATTTTTGAAAGCAATGGTCAACATTTGTTGTAATGATAAAATAGTCCTTGCCGTTTACCAAATCAAACAGTCTGTTGTATAAATCGTTCGGTGCGTCAACATAACGGTTTATGTAAATGTATCTGCTCCAATACGCCCAAAATTCTTCCCTTGAATTATACGGATAAAATCCACCCGAATACATATCGCCAAAGCCGTATTTTCCTGCAAAATCGGAGAAGTATTTTTCAAATCTTTCGCCGCTGTAAGTAAACCCTGCCGAGGTTGAAAGTCCTGCGCCTGCACCTATCACAATGCAGTCGGCAGAGGCAAGCTTTTCTTTTAAAATCTCAATATTTTTCAAGTATTTTTCTGTAGATTTCTCTGTCGCTGTCCTTAAAAACATTAAAAACCACCCTTTCTGTACTGCCGTCTTTTTGTAAAAATTCTGCCGTTGTACTAACAGCGATTTCTGCCGCAAGCTGTGGCGGAAAATGAAACTCGCCCGTTGAAATACAGCAAAATGCAATACTTTTGAGATTATATTCGCTCGCAAGCGACAGACAGGAGTTATAACAGCTTGCAAGAAGTTTTTTGTCGTTGTTTGTCGGCTTGTCATAAATATAAGGTCCGACCGTGTGAATTACATATTCACACGGCAGATTGTAGGCAGGAGTGATTTTTGCGTTGCCGACTTTTTCCTCTCTGCCCTGTTTTTTCATAATTTCACCGCATTTTGTGCGCAGCTGAATACCCGCAAAGCTGTGAATACAGTTGTCAATGCACCTGTGATTCGGCACATAACAGCCCGTCATACCGCTGTTTGCGGCATTCACGATTGCATCGCACTTAAGCGTGGTTATGTCACCCTGCCAAAGGTACATTCCGCTGTGACTGTTTGCAAAATCATTCACATCGGTAATGCCTTTTCGAGCGATTTCTTCCTGCAAATATTCGTCCTGAACCTCAAGAAATTCCTGTGAAATCGTATTCGGCATACGCACATTCATAAGACCTCGCAAGAACAGCTTCCGCTCGCTTTCGTCATACGGAATTTCAAGGCTTCGGTATTCTTTGCTTTCGTTTTTTAAGTAATTTATTAAATACAGTCTTCTTTCACTTTGGGTCATATCAACACTTCCAATTAAATATTCTGATTACATTATAACTTATTTTTCGTTCCCGACAAGTACGCACTTTTTTGTAACTGTAATCTCTTGAAAAAAGAAATGCCGTAAGTTATAATAGTTTTAAATATTTTTTGAAAAGGTGATAATATGGTAACCAAAAGTGAGCTTCCGCAATGCCCTGTTGCCACAACGGTTCAGCTTATAGGCAGTAAGTGGAAACTGCTTATAATAAGAAATCTTCTTGTGCGCCCGTGGAGGTTTAACGAACTGCAAAAAAGTCTTGACGGAATAAGTCAGAAAGTTCTTACGGACTCCCTGCGTTCAATGGAAAATGACGGTATCATAAAAAGAACGGTTTTTGCCGAAGTACCGCCGAGAGTTGAGTATTCGCTAAGCGAGCTTGGAGAATCAATGCGCCCGATATTAAAAGCTATGGAAGAATTCGGCAACGAATATAAAAATCAAATTGACGAAAAGGACGAAAAGTAGATTTTTACTATACTCCGATTTAGCTTAAAATAAATTTTCAAGCAAAAACAGACCGTCACGCTTTTACGGTGCGACAGTCTGTTTATATTTTTATGAAATTTTAATCAGATAAAGGGTTCTGTTTTAAATATGAGATGCATTAGCTTACCTTATTAAATTAAAGTTTTTCTGCCCAATCGGCAAGGGCTTTTTCGCTCATACCGTTGATTACTTTACCCTCAACCCAATTTGCGCCCGGGCA
>CAKSDR010000084.1 GCA_934446095.1 uncultured Eubacteriales bacterium
GTACTGCGGTGACTGGAAACTTGCAAAATGCAAAATTCCTGATATGCGCAAACTTGTTGATGAAATCCATGATATAGGAATGAAAGTTATGCTTTGGTTTTCCGTTCCGTTCATCGGAGAACATTCCGAAGCATTTGATAAATTCAAGGATAAAATCATCAATATGCAAGAAAAAGAAGGATTCGGTTCGATTGATATAAGATATGGCGAGTGCAGAAAGTATTTGATAAATATATATAGGCAAGCGATAATAGACTGGGATCTCGACGGACTGAAACTTGATTTTATTGATTCTTTTGCATATCCGGAAAATGATAAGCCGGATAGCGCGCGGGACACGGAATCAATAGAAGACGCTGTTGAGATACTGCTTGAAGAAATACACAGCGAACTTACAAAAATCAAACCCGATATTTGTTTTGAGTTCAGACAGTCGTATGTCGGACCCGCAGTTGCAAAATGCGGAAATATTCTGAGAGTTGCGGATTGCCCTGCCGATCCCATAAAAAATCGTTTGGGAAGCGCAGACATAAGATTTTTGTCGGGCAAAACTCCGGTTCACTCGGATATGCTTATGTGGGATTTGAGCGATACTCCGGAAAATGCCGCAATGCAGTTTGTAAATTCAATGTTTTGCGTTCCTCAGATTTCAGTGTTGATAGACAAACTTCCGGAAAAACATATAAAGATGCTTAGGTATTATCTTAATGTTTGGAAGAATAACAGCGATATAATCTTAAACGGAATTTTCAGAGCCGATAATCCCGAAAGCAACTACAGCCTTTTAAGCTGCGAACTTAATGGGAGATTGTTTGCCGCGCTGTATACAAATTCACTGATAGAAATTGATAAAAACCTTAGCGATATTATTTTGATTAATGGTACGGGAAGAGAAAAAATTTACGCGGATTTTCAGAATAATATGAATTACAACTATGTTGTAACCGATTGCATGGGAACAGCAGTCGGCACCGGAAAAATTTCCGGCCTTGCGGAAATTAACGTTCCGAAATCCGGAATTGTAAAATTGACCGCCGAACATTAAAATTATTAAAGTAAAAAAGAGCACAAAGCAAAAGCATTGTGCTCTTTTTTTGCCCCTTCAGTAAAAACCCCCCGGTTTCTGCCGGGGAAAAGAAAAAACTTTAGTAAAAATAAAAAGCGGTGGGCGGTAGTAAGCCGCAAGAAGGAAAAAGATTAACCTCCAAGTATAATAGAAAAGGATTGGCAGTCGCATTACTAAAATACAAGGAGGCTAAAAATATGATTTAAAATTAAAAGATTTTTTCAGACGCCGAAAAATAAAATTACATAAGGTTTTCCTTAATATAATCTGCGCTGAATTTAAGACTGTCAAGGGGATTTCCGGGGCATGTGTCTTGTTCTACGATGTAATATTTTACACCGATCTCTTCGGCAATTTTAATAATTCCCTTAAAATCAAGATTTCCGTGACCGATTTCGGTAATGTCAGTGTAAAGTTTTGTTCCGTCGTCAAGAATTACCATATCTTTCAGGTGAATAATATCAACTCTTCCGGCAAGTTTTCTTAACCATGCCTCAGGGCTCGCTCCGCCTGCCTGAACCCAATATGTATCAAAGCAGAAAGAGATATTCTTAGGATCAAGTTCTTCATAAAGATAGTCCATTATTGTTTTATTTTCGCCGGGAAGACGAACAAATTCCATGTGGTGATTATGATATGTAAATTTGAATCCGTGTTTTGAAATTTTGTCGGCAACATTGTTTAATTTGTCGATATATTCAAAAAGATTTTTCTTGGAATCTCTTGCAGGTCCCCATATGCCGCCTGTTCCGATATTTGTAGTATGAAGAATTTCCTTATGTATACGCATTGTTTCTTCGGTCTGATCGAATATTTCCGCCATGGAACTGTGCGTGCCTATGATTTCAAGTCCCGCATCAAATGCGCACGACGCATACTGCTCAGGCGTAAGACCGCAGTAACCGGCAGTCTGAATCTGTGTGTATCCGAAATCGGCAAGTTTTTTGAAACTTTCGCGGATTTCAGGTTCGCTTGTCATTTTATCACGTAAAGAATATGCTTGTACGCCAAATTTTTTAATCATATAAAGTTCCTCCAAAATAAAAAATTATCTGTGAAATTAACTTTATTCAATAATAACATACAAAACAAAAAAATACAATAAAAGAATTACAATTTGTAATAAAATTTTATATAAAAAATAGAATTAAATATAGGAGGCAAGTTCATTAAGTTTCGAGGCGCATGAAGCGCAAACAAGTTTATCCTTATATTTTATGGTGTTTTCGGCAGAACCGCAGAAAACGCATGACGGCTGATACTTTTTGAGTATGATTTTGTCGTCCTCAACAAAAATTTCAAGCGGTTCGTCATCTTTGTATCCCATGGTTTTTCTGAGTTCGGCGGGAAGAACAAATCTTCCGAGCCTGTCAACGGTTCTTACAATTCCCAAAGCTTTCATATAATTTTTCCTCCGACAATGCTACGAATTTTACATGTACATTTTATTACAAAATTTACCAAAAGTCAATACCATTTTTACCTTATACGAGAAGTTTTTCCATATTTTAACATATAATAGAAAAATGCACAAAAATATTTATCGAAAAAGAGAATAAAATATAAGAAGGTGTCGTATTTTGCTGTCAAAAATATTTGCCGTGATGGTTTTTATATCGTTTTTATTCGGTTTTTTCACAGGCAATATTGATAACGTATGCAGTTCTGTTTTGACCGGAGCTGCGGAAGCTGTAAAACTGTCTTTTTCAATGCTCGGAATCATGTGTTTGTGGAGTGGAATTGTCAGGGTTTTGTCGTGTGCGGGAGCCACGGAAATTATTGCAAGGTTAATAATGCCCGTTGTAAAAATAATCTATAAAAAGTCTTACAGAGAAGGAAAAGATCTTTCGGAACTTTGCCTTAATGTGACGATGAATTTGCTTGGAATGGGAAATGCCGCGATGCCGTCGGGGCTTAATACCATTAAAACTTTGTCGTGCGAAAAGGACAGAAGCGGAAATTTAAGATACACCGCGAATGACGACGCTATAATGTTTGCGGTACTGAATACAACTCCTTTGCAGATAATGCCCACATCGCTTATAGCACTGCGAAAAATGCACATGTCGCAAAATCCTTATGAAATAATAGTTCCCATATGGATATGTTCGGTTTTGACTACAATATTCGCAGTTTTTACGTGCAGGGTGTTTTCGTATTTTTGGAAAGGCGAATGTAAAGAGTAAAATATGAATATAGGTGCATATGCAATACCGGCAGTAGTTGTCCTCTGCGGTGTAATAATGTTTTTTTCAAAGAAGGATTTGATGTCCGAATTCATATACGGATGCCGAAAAGGGGCAGAGGTTACTTATGAAATTATGCCGACGCTTATTTTGCTTGTCTGCGCCGTAAGCATGTTTTCATCAAGCGGAGCGCTTGACATGATATGCTTCAGCCTTTCGCATATAACCGATAAAATAGGGCTTGACAAAAATTTGCTGCCTGTAATAATAATGCGGCCGGTTTCGGGCAGCGCTGCGACTGCTATGATAAATAATTTATTTGAAAATATCGGACCCGACAGTTTTGCCGGCAGGGCGGCGTCGATAATAATGGGTTCG
>CAKSDR010000085.1 GCA_934446095.1 uncultured Eubacteriales bacterium
GTCGTACCCATAGGAACTTCAACAAGACCTGTGTTGTTTATCTTTCCTCCGAGGGCAAAAACCTTTGTGCCTTTGGATTTTTCCGTACCCATTCCGGCATACCACTGCGCACCGTTCAGGATAATCTGGCATATATTCGCATATGTTTCAACGTTGTTGAGAATTGTAGGTTTGCCAAAAAGACCTTTGATAGCAGGGAACGGAGGACGCGGACGGGGTTCGCCTCGGTGTCCTTCGATAGAAGTCATAAGAGCTGTTTCTTCACCGCATACAAATGCGCCTGCACCAAATCTTAACTGGATATCAAAGTTAAATCCGGTACCGAATATATTTTTTCCCAAAAGACCATATTCACGGGCTTGTTTTATCGCAATTTCAAGTCTGTGTATAGCGATAGGGTATTCGGCTCTTACATATATGTAGCCTTCGTCCGAACCTATAGCGTATCCTGCGATTGCCATAGCTTCAAGAACCGAATGAGGATCTCCTTCGAGCACGGAACGGTCCATAAATGCTCCGGGGTCACCTTCGTCGGCGTTGCAGCAAACATATTTTTTGTCGCCGGCAGAAGCCTTTGCAAACGCCCATTTGCGCCCTGTCGGGAATCCTGCTCCGCCTCTTCCGCGAAGACCCGAATCAAGCATGCATTGAATAACGTCGTCAGGAGTCATGGAGGTTAAAACTTTATGTAACGCCTGATAGCCGTCAACGCCGATATATTCGTCTATGTTTTCCGGAGCGATAACGCCGCAGTTGCGAAGAGCAAGTCTGTGCTGCTTTGCATAGAAGTTTGTGCTGTTGAGCGCGCTGTATTTTCCGTCGCCGAGTCTTGTTTCGGCATAAACGAGCCTGTCAACAACTTTTCCGCCGATAAGATGGCTGTCCACGATTTCGGGAACATCTTCCGGTTTTACCATGCTGTAGAAAGTTCCTTCGGGATAAACTATCATTACAGGACCGAGAGCGCAAAGTCCGAAACATCCGGTTGTAACGAGTTTGATTCTGTCGGAAATTCCTTTTTCATTTATTTCTTTTTCCATAGCGGCTCTTATTTCGGAACTTCCGGAAGAAGTACATCCGGTACCTCCGCAGATAAGAACGTGTTTTTTGTTTGTATTAACAACAGTTTCAGGACTATGTTTACGGAAGGTAACTTCTTCTTGCATAGATTCCTTAATCTTGTTAAGATCGTCAAGAGTCTTTATTATCATCAGAAATACACCTCCAAATTATTCATACTTTTTAAGAATATCATCGATATCTTCTTTTGTCAGTCTGCCGTAAACTTCATCGTTTATGGTAAGAACTGGCGCAAGACCGCATGCGCCGATACAGCGGGTAGCATCAAGAGAATATTTGCCGTCGGGAGAAGTTCCTCCGGGAACAACGCCGAGTTTCTGGGTTATTCTGTCTACGAGCAATTGAGATCCTTTAACATAGCATGCAGTACCAAGGCAAACGGCAATTGCAACTTTTCCTTTGGGGTTTAAAGCAAACTGAGAATAGAAAGTTGCAGTACCGTATACTTCTTCAAGGGAAGTACCCAGACCGTCTGCAACAATTTTCTGAACTTCAATGGGAAGGTAACCGTAAATTTCTTGAGCCTTCTGAAGTACAGGAATCATGGCACCTTTTGTTTCACGGTATTCTGCAATAACTTCTTTAAGTTTTGCTTCCTGTTCCGGAGTACCGTTAAAAACAACTGTTGTCATCTTTTTTTTCATAATGTTATTTAACCTCCAATTGCGGTTGCCCGCTTTAATCGAATTTGCAAAATAAATATGTGTTTTTAGAGTTCCAGTAAAAACACATTTTTTATCACATTATTTTTTATTATAAAACTAAATTCGAAAAAATTCAATAGATATTGCAAAAAATAAAAGAAAAAATCATGTATTTTTTATAAAAAAATATCAAAATATGCAAAACAATGCAGATAAAATTTCATGCTATTGATTTTGCCGCCAAAATATGATATTATATTCAAAATGAAGAAAAAATAAAACGAGCTGATTGTGAGAAAAAATGTACGAAATATTGGATAAGATTAATTTTCCGGAAGATGTTAAAAAACTTTCGGAAAGCGAAGTATTACAACTAAATGAGGAAATACGCCGTTTTTTGGTAGAAAATGTCACAAAAACAGGCGGACATCTTGCATCGAACCTCGGTGTTGTTGAACTTACAGTCGCTCTTCACAGAGTGTTTAACTGCCCGCAGGATAAAATAATATTTGATGTCGGACATCAGAGTTATGTTCATAAGATTCTTACCGGACGCAAGGATAGGTTTGACACTTTGAGAAAAGCGGAAGGCCTTTCCGGTTTTACAAAAATGTCCGAAAGCATTTACGACAGTTTCGGAGCGGGACACAGCAGCACATCGATTTCGGCGGCGCTCGGATACGCGCAGGCAAGCAGGCTCCAGAATAAGGATAACTATTCGATAGCGGTAATAGGCGACGGAGCCTTTACCGGCGGACTTGCGTTTGAGGCGCTTAATAACTGCAGACCCGATCTTAAATTAATTGTAATACTTAACGAAAACGAAATGTCGATATCAAAGAATGTCGGCAATCTTTCGGACTATATATCAAGGCTGCGTTCCACAAGAAAATATTTCAGGGCAAAACTCATAATTTCAAAATTATTTTTGAAAATCCCGCTGCTCGGCGGCGTTTTGTTTAAATTTGCTAAAAAAATCAAAAAAATGCTGAAAGGCGCAATTTATAATCTTAATATATTTGAAAATTACGGATTTGACCTTTTGGGTCCTATCGACGGCAACGATTACCGCAGCGTTGAGATGATACTTAAAGAAGCAAAAGAAAAAAAGAAAAGCGTTCTTGTTCACATAAGAACCCGCAAAGGCTGCGGATATGACAATGCTGTAAAACATCCCGAAAAATATCATGTTATAAATCCGTACAGATTAGGCGCTCCGGGAAAATCCAATTTTTCGGACGAATTCGGAAAGTATTTATGCAAAGTTGCCGAAAAAGACGAAAAAATATGTGCGATTACGGCGTCCATGCCTATAGGAACCGGACTTGTTCCGTTTAACGAAAAGTATCCGGAAAGGTTTTTTGACGTCGGTATTGCCGAAGGACATGCCATGACTTTCTTTGCGGGGCTTCGCGCCGCAGGAATGAAGCCTGTTTTTGCCGTGTATTCTACCTTTCTGCAAAGGGCATATGACAACATCATTCACGACGTTTCGCTGCAAAACCTCGGCGGGCTTATTGCGGTTGACAGGGCAGGTTTTGCCGACGGCGACGGCAAAACCCATCACGGAATATATGACGTGGCATTTCTTTCGGAAATAAATAACATTACATTGTTTTCCCCGATAGGTTACAGGTCGCTTGAAAATATGGTTTCCTACTGTCTTTCAAACGACGGACTTTTTGCTATAAGATATCCCAAGGGCAGGGAAAATGAAAAAATTTTGCATTTGTTTTATAAAAATGAATCGGATTATTGCAACTTTGATATCAAAAAAGCGTATGATGACAGCGGAGTTTTTAACACCGACATTTTGATAATTACATATG
>CAKSDR010000086.1 GCA_934446095.1 uncultured Eubacteriales bacterium
CAGCGAGGTTTTGCAAGGCAAACCCTCCGCGGCATTCGCCGCCCCGCGCCTTGCGCGGCTGCCGTATTGACGGCATCACAAAAAGGCATTTGCAAGCAAGCGTTTTTGCTCTTGGTAAAACCGACGCAGGGGTTGCCGCTCTACGCGCACTATGCGCAAACCTGCAAACGGCAGAATGGAATGAAACTTCAAATAACTTTTGCATATAAAATTAAGATTAATATAATTTTTTCAAAATATCAGAGGTGGAAATGGCAGAAATCAGGGAAAATACATGCAGACTTTCGCTTGGAATCGATGTTGGCTCCACAACAATTAAAGTCTTGCTGCTGGAATATGAAAAAATAATATATGAAAGTTATAAGCGTCATTATTCTCAGGTTAAGAGCAAACTTTTGGAAATGCTTGGGGATATAAAAGGGCTGAATCAGGATGAAAAAATTAAAGTTGCAATATCCGGTTCCGCAGGACTTGGAATTTCGGAAAAAACAAAGATTCCTTTTATTCAGGAAGTATACGCCACTGGAAATGTTGTAAAATATCTTGAACCCGATACGAGCGTTGTAATCGAACTTGGCGGTGAAGATGCGAAAATAATATTTTTCTCCGGCGGAACAGACGAGAGAATGAACGGGACGTGCGCGGGAGGCACAGGCGCTTTTATCGATCAGATGGCAACGCTGCTTAATGTAACTCCGGACGAGATGGATAAACTTTCTCTTAACTCCAAAAGGATATATCCGATAGCTTCAAGGTGCGGAGTTTTCGCCAAAAGCGATATCCAGCCCTTGCTCAATCAGGGAGCAAGAAAAGAGGATATTTCAGCAAGCATATATAAGGCGGTTGTTAACCAGACAATAGCGGGGCTTGCTCAGGGGAGAAAAATTTCCGGCAAAGTTCTTTTTCTCGGAGGGCCGCTTTACTATTGCGCCGGTCTTAGAAAAAGTTTTAAAGAAACGCTCGGCCTTGAAGATTCAGAGGCTGTTTTTCCTGAATATGCAAGATTTTCCGTGGCATATGGCGCTGCTATGTTCGCGTCAGGCGATAACTACGAAATAACTTTCGGAAATTTTCTTTCGCTTGTGGAAAATCTTTCTGAAACCAGCCAAAATAAAAACGTATTGCCTGCGTTATTTGAAAACGAAAAAGAATATGAAGATTTTGTAACCCGTCATAAAAAGGCGTCGGTTGAAAAACTTGATATCAATAAATACACGGGACGTGCATACCTCGGCATTGACTGCGGAAGTACCACAACGAAACTTGCGCTGATATCCGATGATAAAAAACTGCTTTATACATTTTACGGAGCAAACAAAGGCACGCCTGTTGAAATTGTAAAAAATGAACTTTTAAATATTTATAAACTTTGTTCCGACAGGATAAAGATATGTTTAACTGCCGTTACCGGGTACGGGGAGGATCTTATAAAGCATGCTTTTGGCGTGGATTTCGGAATAGTTGAAACTATTGCTCATTATACGGCGGCAAAATGGTTTAAACCTGATGTCGACTTTATACTTGATATCGGCGGGCAGGACATAAAATGCTTTAAAATACGAAACGGTGCGATAGACAGCATAATGCTGAACGAAGCGTGCTCGTCGGGCTGCGGCTCTTTTATTGAAACTTTTGCAAAATCTTTGGGATATGAAGTTGCGGATTTTGCAAAACTCGGACTTTTTGCAAAAAGTCCGGTAAATCTCGGCAGCAGATGCACAGTTTTCATGAATTCTTCAGTCAAGCAATCCCAAAAAGACGGGGCAAGCATTGAAGATATTTCTGCAGGGCTTTCGGTAAGCGTTGTTAAAAATTCCATTTATAAAGTAATAAGAGCATCGAGTGCAAATGAACTTGGCAAAAATATTGTTGTTCAGGGCGGAACATTCTTAAATGACGCAGTGCTGCGCGCGTTTGAAAAAGAACTCGGCGCGGAATGCATAAGGCCGGATATTGCAGGGCTTATGGGCGCTTATGGCGCCGCGCTTTATTCGATGAATATGAATAAAGAAAATTCTTTGCTTATTTCTTATGAAGATCTTCTTTGCTTTAAACACACTTCGAAGTCTGCGGTTTGCCGGGGCTGTACTAATCATTGCAATCTGACAGTAAATAATTTTGGCGGAAAGGAAAATTTTATATCCGGCAATCAGTGTCAAAAACCTTTGGGCATACGCGAAGATACGGATGAATCCTGCAATATGTATGCGTATAAGCGGAAACTTATATCTTCATATAAAGGAACAGGCGGGAAAAGAGGAAAAATCGGAATACCGCTTGCGCTCGGGATATATGAATTTGTGCCGCTGTGGTATGAAATATTTACAAAACTCGGATTTGAAGTTGTTTTTTCCGGTTTTTCGGATAAGGATATTCTTTCAAAGGGGCAGTTTTCAATACCTTCCGATACAATATGCTACCCGGCCAAAATAATGCACGGGCATATAGAAAGGCTTATAGACAAGGGCATAAAATTTATTTTTTATCCGTGCTGCACATATAATATCAATGAAAAAGATTCCGACAATCATTACAATTGTCCCGTTGTTGCATACTATTCCGAACTTTTGCACGGGAATATGGACAGCCTTTCGAAGGCGGAACTTTTGTATCCGTACCTCAATATAAACAATAAAAGAGAACTTGCAAGGGAATTGTATACATATCTTTCCGGATATTTTCCGGATATAACGTTCGGAGAAACAAAAAAGGCAGTCAAGGCCGGATTTTGCGAGTATAAAAGTTATACGGATAAAATACGCACGCGCGGTCGGGAAATTTTAAACCAAGCCGAAAAAAACGGGAAAAGAGTAATGGTTCTTGCCGGACGTCCGTATCATATTGACCCGCAGGTGTGCCACAGCATTGATAAACTTGCATGTTCGCTCGGATTTTGTGTGCTGAGTGAAGACTGCGTCAGCAGTCTTGCAAAAAAGCCGCAGGTTAACGTTCTCAATCAATGGACATATCATTCAAGGCTATATAAGGCTGCGGAATATGTCTGCGGAAAAGATAATATGCAGCTTGTGCAACTTGTATCATTCGGATGCGGTGTTGATGCGATTACCACAGACGAGGTAAGGAGAATACTTGAACAAAGCGGAAAGATTTATACTCAGATAAAAATAGATGAGATTACAAACCTCGGCGCCGTTAAAATTCGTTTGAGAAGCCTCGTGGGCGTTCTTGACGAAAAAGAGAGAGGAAAATTCAATGGATGAAAATTATGTACAATTTACAAAGGAA
>CAKSDR010000087.1 GCA_934446095.1 uncultured Eubacteriales bacterium
CCTCAAGAGCCGCGCTCATGGTACGCGCTTTCACGAATCTGTTGTTTACAAAAAAATTCTGCATATTTCGGTTGGCACGGCAGAATTCCGGTTTTAAAACAAAACCGTGGACGCGAATATCGTAAAGAGAATATTCGACAGGAATGCAGTTTCCGGCAAATTCGCGACCGAAACATGAGTACACAGCACTTTTAAGATCCGAATTTCCGCTGCTTTGAAGTTTTACGGCTCCGTCGGAAATTAACGTTACTGCAATATCTGGTCTTGAAAGTATAAATTTTTCTACAACTGCAAGAACACTCAATGCTTCCGATGAATCTTTTTTCAGAAATTTTTTTCTTGCCGGAACGTTTTTGAAAATATGCTCGGCAGCGATTGTTGTTCCGTCAGGGCATCCGGCTTCATTTATTATTGGTTTTTCTCCAAAACTTGTACGAAGGCAGTATCCGGTTTTGTCTTCTTTCCTTTTTGTGATAATTGTGATGTCGCATACCGCGGCAATTGCGGCAAGGGCTTCGCCTCTGAATCCGTATGTACCGATAGAAAACAAGTCGTCTTTGCTTTTTATTTTGCTTGTTGCGTGGCGCAATATGCAGTTTTGAAGGTCTTCTTTTGACATTCCGATTCCGTTGTCGGTAACTCTGATATATGTGGTTCCGCCGTTTTTTATTTCAACGGTGACCTTGTCGCAGCCTGCGTCCGCACAATTTTCAAGCAGTTCTTTTACCGCGGAAGAGGGTCTTTCGACAACCTCGCCCGCGGCTATAAGATTTGCCGTTTGCTTGTCCAGAATATTTATAATTCCCATTTGCAATAATTCCTTTTAATTACTGTAAAAGATTTTTAAGTTCATAAAGTTTTGTAAGAGCCTCTATCGGAGTAAGCGTATTTATGTCGAGTATTTTAAGTTTTTCCGCAACCTGTTCTTTTCCTATGTCGTCAAAAGAAATGGCGTCCGAATCATGCGCTTGTTTCTTTTGTATGACGGGGGAAATATCAGTGTGAAATTGAGAGTTTAGGCTTTCAAGAATTTCTTTTGCTCTTGAAATGACATTTGACGGAACTCCCGCAAGTTTTGCAACTTCAATACCATAACTTTCGTCCGCAGTGCCTCTTATAATTTTACGGAGGAAAATGAGTTCGTCGCCTTTCTTTTTTGCGGCAATGTTGTAATTTACAACTCCGCCGCATGTGTTTTCAAGTTCTGTAAGTTCATGATAATGAGTAGAAAACATCGTTTTTGCAAAAATTTTCTTGCTGCATGTGTATTCCGCAACTGCGCGCGCAATACTCATACCGTCATAAGTCGACGTGCCTCTGCCTATTTCATCAAATATTATAAAACTTTTCGGAGTGGCATTTTTTAAAATATACGCTACTTCGTTCATTTCAAGCATAAAAGTTGATTGTCCTGAAGAAAGGTCGTCTGATGCGCCGACCCTTGTGAAAAGTTTGTCGACGATTCCGATAGACGCTTGTTTTGCGGGAACGAAAGAACCCATCTGAGCCATGAGAATTATGAGGGCTGTCTGCCGCATATATGTTGATTTTCCTGCCATATTTGGTCCGGTTATCAGCATTAGCCGTTCGTTTTTGTCAAGGTTTACATCATTTGGCACAAACAAACCTTTAGGCAGATATTTCTCGACAATGGGATGCCTTCCGTCTTTTATGCGTATTGCATCTGAGTAATTTACTTCAGGGCACGTGTACCCGTTTTCGCGTGCCGTTCGTGCAAGCGAGCAGAAGACATCGGTTTTTGCAAGACAAGCGGCTGTGGTTTGGACTCTGCCTATATTTTCCGAAATGAATTCGCGTATCTTTTGAAAAAGTTCATATTCAAGGGCTATGGCTTTATCATGCGCGCCGAGAACATGGCGTTCCATGTTTTTAAGTTCTTCCGTAATATAGCGTTCTGCATTTGAGAGAGTTTGTTTTCTTATATATCTTTCGGGTACAAGGGAAAGATAAGAGTTTGTAACTTCTATGTAATAGCCGAAAACCCTGTTGTAACCTATTTTCAGGTTTTTAATTCCGGTTGCTTCTCGTTCGGTCTGCTCGATTTTTAAAATCCAGTCTTTGCCTTCTCCCATAGCGTTTCTGAATCCGTCAAGAACGCTGTTGTAGCCTTTTTTTATAATTCCGCCTTCGCGAATGGTAAGGGGAGGCTCGTCAATTATGGCGTCATCGATTATTTTTCCAATGTCAGAAAGGGCGTCCATGTTGTTATGTAAATCCGAAAGGAGAGGGCTTGAAAAGCCGGAAAGAAGTTTTTTAATTTCCGGAATTTGGTTTATGGTATTGCCAAGCGCCCTTAAGTCTCTTCCGTTTGCAGTGTTGTAAACGATTTTTGTCATAAGACGTTCAATGTCGTTGACTTTTGAAAGTATGTTTGCAATATCGTCGCATGTCATCATGTCATCAAAAAGGCTGCTTACGGCGTTCTGACGTTTTTCTATAAGATTGCATGAAAGAAGCGGCTGCTCGGTCCATTTTCTTATGAGGCGCGCTCCCATTGCAGTTTTTGTTTTGTCAAGAACCCACAAAAGAGATCCTCTTTTTTCTCTTGAACGCATTGTTTCACAAAGTTCAAGATTCCGGCGTGTGTTAATGTCGATGCTTAAAAACTGCTCGTTACTGTAATAGTTTATTTTATCAATATACGAAATATCAGTTTTCTGCATTTCGGAAATATAGTCGATAAGTGCGCCAAGGGCTATGTTTGCGTATGGGGACTCATCAAGCCCGTTTTTCGCCGAGTAATCGTTTCCGAACTGTTTTTTCAATAAGTCTTCTTTGCCGGAAAAACGTTCTTTTGCATCGCAACTCAATGACGCCCCGAGTCTTATTTTTATAAAATCCGAAAGTTCTTTGACGTCGTTTTCCGGAAGATTTATTATTACTTCGCTCGGAGCATATACTCCGAGTTCGTTTAAGAGTTTTAAGGTAACGTCGCCGGAATCGACGTTTGTTACATATACC
>CAKSDR010000088.1 GCA_934446095.1 uncultured Eubacteriales bacterium
TATTTGACTGGCGACGGTCCGATAAGATAGGTCGTTGCTGACATTTATTCTTTTTACTGTTTAAGAAGCAAGTTTTTCCTTGCTTCTTTTTTTATTTCTTTTTTGCATATTTTTTAAATATCCGCCCAATAATTCTTAAATATAAAATACATGTTTTAAATATTTATTCTTATTTCTCAATTGGTAGATTATATGTAGGCTTATTAATTTACAGGTGTAAAAAGACAAAAAGCATTTTATATCATATAAACAAATAACAGAAGAGCCCGCGGAATTAATTAGCGTTAATATTTGTACGGAAAGGGAAAATATCATGGAAACGGAATAGGACCTTTAAAAATTCTGAATCCGCACTTAAGTATTATCCGCAGGCAGACAGTGTTTTTTTGTAATCTTAAAAATGCGGATTGTTTTTGTAGAATTATTTGAAAGTTGCTATCGAAAAACAGTCTGCAACAGATTTCAAATAACAAAAATATTTTACGGTTTTAATTGATAAATTACAAAGAATGCCATAGCATAGATTGTCGCACAAAAAACCAATTAAATCTGAATCGAACGGGCTGCATTATGCGGATAACAAATTGCCGCCGGTTTTTTGTGCGGTGTTTGTATTAGTTGTTACGGCAAAAGTATTTTGTTTTGTCAGGGGTAGAATATTTTACGGATATATGGTATAATTAATCTGACAAATAAAAATGTATGCGAGGCAATGCAATGAAAGACGGAAAACTTCCGAATCCAAATACAATTCATCCGATTACAGGATATGAAAAAGAAATCTATGTAAAACCGACAATTACAAATCCTAATATTATTGTTGGTGAATTCACTTATATTGCCGATTCTGAATTTGAAAGTCATGTTTCGTATTTGTATGATTGGAACAGCGACAAACTTATTATCGGAAAGTTTTGTCAGATTGCCACAGGCGTTGAGTTTATCATGAATGGAGCTAACCATCAGATGAACTCTGTTTCAACATTTCCGTTCTACACTTTGGAGGGTTGGAAAATGTTACCGCCTGCAAAGTCTGATATGCCATTAAAAGGAGATACCGTTATCGGAAATGATGTATGGATCGGACAAAATGCGGTTGTTCTTCCAGGCGTACACATTGGAGACGGCGCTATCATCGGTGCAAACAGCATAGTCGGCAGTGATGTTGAGCCGTATTCAAAGGTTGTCGGAAACCCGGCAAAAATGATTCAAAAACGTTTTGACAGTGAAATGATTGAACTTTTGCTGCAATTTAAGTGGTGGAATAAGAGTATTGAAGAAATCAATGATCTCATTCCGATACTTACTTGCAGTGATTTAGAAAAGGTCAAGATTGAAATCAAAAAGCGATTAGTTTGACAAACCTGCCGATTCGGAAATATGACGGTGTCCGGTTCAATCAAATGAGAAGGTGGCGCTATTCAAATTCTGGAATGCTGCAAACAAAGAAAAAAGTCTGCATTTAATTATGTATATTAGAAAATATGATTTTCGGATAGTTTCGTAAAAAATCTTGAGAAGAGTAAAGGACTGTCCGATTTTGATTGATAAAAATCACTAAGAAAAAACGCACAGAAGAAAATCTGTGCGTTTTTTAATGATGCAATTGGTGTAAAAAGCGAACTTTAAAACCGGCACATGAAAACTTAAAAATTAATTTATATTAAAAAAGTATATTTTGGCATAAAATCAAGTTGTTCATAGGGAAATCGGTTTGTAATATCCGCTATTTAATACAAAAAATAAGAGTCTATCAATACCGGTTTTTAAGGTAATTTAAAAAATCAGACAGACTTGCCGAGAAATGAGATTATTTTTTGAGTGTTGAATGCCACATCGGAATTGTCAAAATTAATAATAAAGTCGGCGTACTTTTCATACAAAGGTTTTCTTTCATCAAACAACTGCTCAATTGTTTTTTCTTTAGCGCCGGCAATGCCTCTGGTGCTGAGATTTACAAGTCTTTTTTTAATTTCCGGAAGAGAAACATTAATATATATTGTTTTCGCATTTTTCTTTATATGATTCATTCCGCTTTCGGAATACACCGCGCTGCCGCCGGTTGAAATAATCGTATTGTCGCAATCAAGCGAAAGAAGGGCGTTTTCCTCGGCTTTGTTAAAGATATCAAGCCCGTCGTTATCTATAATTTCCTGCAGTGTCTTATTTTCTCTCTTTTCAATAACCGTATCAACATCTATAAAATTATAAGATAAATCTTGTGCAAGCTGCAGGCCGAGAGTGCTTTTGCCGCATCCGGGCATTCCTATTAAAATAATATTCAATTTAATCACCTTATCTTTTACATTACTGGGTTTTATTATATTTGTATATTATTTCTTAGATATGAATTTTTTGTAAAAGACGCTTTATATAAGCACAAAATTGACATTTGAGAATATATATGATAGAATAAAGTTTATTTAGAAGCCTTAAATATCGGAGGTAGATTTTTATGGTAAATCTGCTGGCAAAACGTTTTATAAAAAATTATAACGATTATGCAAACCCAAAGGTACGCGTTGCGTACGGCGTATTGTGCGGAGCAGTCGGAATATTTTTCAATATATTGCTTTGCATTTCAAAAATTACGGTTGGAATACTCAGCGGATCGATTGCTGTAACGGCCGATGCATTTAATAATTTGTCCGACGCTTTTTCTTCCGTGATAACAATTGTCGGGTTTAAAATGTCGGAGAAGGCTCCCGATTCGGAACAC
>CAKSDR010000089.1 GCA_934446095.1 uncultured Eubacteriales bacterium
TGATAGGTTTATTATATTTATAGTTTATTCCACCGTAATCTGCGGTTTCTGTTTCAATATTCACATCCGGCAAACCGAATTGCCGCGAGAAAATATTTATATCATTTTCAATCGTCGGGCTTCCGAACGCTTCTGCAATGCCGATAGTAATGCCTTCTCCGGAAAATTCTCCGTCAAATTCATATGCCGATTTCAGCATATCCGGAGTATAACCCGAAATTTTCTCACTGTTATAAACGCCGGACGATACTGCAAAGGGTCGGACGTATTGTTTCCCGAAAAACTCATAATATTTAAAATACGCACCTTCAAAGTTATTCAATATATTCACTCTCTTTAAAGTTATAATAAATATTATATGACAATTATTATATTAATGTTTTTCTTTTGAAATACAATCTGTCGTTTTTGGAATAAACCGAAATTGCCATTCCTATAGCCATATACATTCCTATAACCGATGAACCGCCGTAACTCAGAAAAGGCAGTGTAATTCCTATTACCGGCAGCACTCCAAGGCACATTCCCACATTTTCGATCGTTTGATAAAGAAGCATTGCGCCGACTCCCGCTAAAATCAGCGAACCTGAAGTTCTGTCTGATATTCTATATGAATTTATAAACATTCTTGAAACAAGAATAAAAAACAAAATGAGAACAACAGCCGAACCTATAAACCCAAACTCTTCGGAAATCACCGCAAATATCATATCGGTCCATTTTGCAGGAAGCCTGTTCGACTGTGATATAAGGCCGTTTTTATAGCCAAGTCCCGTAATTCCTCCGGCAGCAATAGCAGTTTTGCTCTGTATAACCTGATATCCCATATGCTGAGGGTCAAGTTCAGGATTAAAACCGACTAAAATTCTTTTTTGCTGATAGTTTGACAATCGGTTCCATATAAAAGGCGACAAGCCGAGAAAAGTACATATTCCTGCGGCAAAATACCAAAAACTAAGGCCCGAAGCAAAACACATAGATAAAAAGATAACAATATATACGGTTGCCTGTCCCAAATCTTTTGTAGCAAGAACAAGTCCTATTATAAGGCCTGCATGCAGAGCAAGTCCTATGACGGTTTTTATGTTGTTGATTTTATTCTTCACGCTTGCAAGGTGCGAGGCGAGAGTAATAATAAAAAGCGGTTTCCCGATTTCTGCGCACTGTATGCCGAATGAACCTATTCTGATCCAGTTTTTGTTTGTGGTATCCTCAGGGTTTGCGCCCTTTCCGAATAAGCACGTTATCGCAAGTATCGCGGCATTGAATATCAGAATATATTTTGTTTTTTTGGTAATGCCCTCGTAATCTATAAACGAGAGTATCAAAACCATTCCAAAACCGACGACTGTCATGGATATCTGCATAAAATCAAATCTGGAAGAATTTTTTGTAAGAGTTGCGCTGTGAACCGCAAAAATTCCTATCACCGACAACAAAAAAACGCACGCAAGCGTCACGAAATCAAGATGCGATATATAATCGCGCACCTCGGAAATTATTCCTGCAATGTCGCGGGCAAGTTTGTTTTTAGGCGCGGTCGGAGGCACAGGAACCGATTTCATGGAAACAGATCTTTTGGCTTTTCTTGTCTGATACTGCGGATTCTGCTCATTCCCGAATTTTTCGGCGCGCAGGCGTTCTGCTTCAAGCGGTGAATAAATCCGTCTTTTTGACATTGCGGTTATTTTCACTTTAACCGAGTTTTCCCTTGTTCCGCCCGTATATGAGAAAGTTTTGGGAATTACTGCATTTGATAACTTAACGGTGCTTTTCGATGTTTCGTTTTTCTTGCCAAACGCCTTGCCGTAAAATCTTTTTTGCTTTTTCAAAACTTTCCCGCCTTTCGTATTATTATTTGTAACAATTATATCATCTTTTATAACTTTTGTAAACACAATTTTTGTTGAAAAAGTTTTCGGTTTATGGTAATATATACTTGATTTTATGAAATCTTGAGGTTAAATCATATGGAAGAAAACAAGAAAATCACTTTTGGAAAAGTTATAAAATGGATAGGCATCTGCATAATAATTACAATAAGTTTCCTCTTATTTTTGGGTTTGTTTCAAAGATGCGACACTTCTATTGTAAACAAAATTATTTTCAATGAAACGACCGTCGACGCTTATATTAAAGATACGGAAAACTTTGAAGTAAGAAATTACGACATAAGTGACAAATACAGGAGTATTGACAACGGAAAACTTCTTATGATAAGCAATTTATGCTATATCAAGGGAGCAAATCAGTTGCAGTTTACAATTAAGTATAATAAGGATATCGTAAAAAATCCGTCGCTTGACATTCCATTTTCGCTTTATATTGAAGACGCGGATAAAAATATATATTCCGATTATTTTTATGAAACCGATGAAAGGTATAAATTCAGATTCATAAGAGTATGTTTTGAAAATATTGTTCTTGAAGACCTTGCGGCAGGACTCGATGAAAACGGAAACCAAAATATGAAAAGTTACGAATTATATATAGACATGCTCGATGAAAACCGAGAGCCTGAAAAATTTCAAAGTTTCAGCATATATACCGGAAATAAAATCTATAAAAAGGTAAATTTTACGCCGGACAAAATAAAAAATCCATCTTAAAACAAGATGGATTTTTTTATTTAATAGTTTCTTATATTAATTCTACCCAAAATATAAT
>CAKSDR010000090.1 GCA_934446095.1 uncultured Eubacteriales bacterium
GCGGTGAGCTGATAAGCTCCTGCAATGCGCTTGTCGGCGAAGAAGCATACAAAACAATAGCACATTTTAATGCTGATATCGCTTTCTTTTCGTGCAGAGGACTTTCGGAGGACGGCTGGCTTACGGATATTTCCGATAAAGAAAATTACATCAGAAAAAAAATGATTGAACACTCAAAAAAATCCTATTTACTGCTTGCAAGCGAAAAATTCGGAAAGAAATACTTCCACAATTTATGCCACATAAGCAGAATTTCAGGCGTCATATGCGAAAAAGACCTCCCACTTTGAGGTAGGTTCACACAAATTTTTGAATTTTCCAATTGTAGGGGCGGACCTGCGTGTCCGCCCGTTTTATAGGTTTGGACGTTTATGTAAACAACAAAAATTTATTGACAAAAAATTATAATGCACCGAGTATAACGGAACAAATGGAAAGAATTATAGTTAATACAGATTTTTTCGTAAGCTGTTCTCCGTAGAACAATACAGATAATATGGAAGAAAAAATCAACGTAATGCTTGAAGCTCCTATTGTATAGAATGTAAGACTAATATTTTTTAATATATAAATACTCAAAAGCGTACTTGCGCAGTTAAGTACAGAAATTATAATTGCCATACCGCATGCCTTAAATCCGACATTATTTGTTTTTTTGACCGCTTTTTTTCTTTTCAGTATCAAAGATGAGACTGTGTAAGGAATAAGAAATACATTAGCCCAAAAGCAGAGAACGCTGTTTGGACATACGTTCGTCGAGGTCGCATAAAGCTTATAAAGGCACGATGCAGACCCGTCTATAAAAAATATAATTAAACACAAAATATATCCGATTAAGGTAGATTTTGACTTATCATCTTTGGAAAATATCGGCTTTATTGCTATAAAAAGCGCAATAAAACAAGCTAAAATATTAAAAACAGATACCGTCTCTTGCATAAAAATTACACCGAATATATACGCAATTGCAATCATTCCCGAATTCTGAAAAATAGATACTGTTATGACAGAAGCTTGCCGCAAAGCCAAAATAGCGCTTATTACCGAACCACCCGCAAACAGCGCAAGAACAGCGCTGTATACCAATGTGGGCAAATTGGGAACAACGGCAAACCCTGAAGAAAAAGCATAAAAAATTACCGACACAGCCGACATTATGAAAAGAAAAATTTCACCCGAAGCAACTGAGTTTAACGTCATTTTCGAGTATTTTTTCTGTAAAACAGCACTGAGCGCTGTTCCGAACGAAAACACAAAAAATAATATGTATACCATAAGTAATTCTCCGTTTCTTAAATTTATTAAAAAGATTATAACATAAAGCTCTTGACAAAGCAAGAAAAATAATGTACAATTATAGACAAATATTGATATTAGGTGATTATATTGAGAGAAGGAAAAATACGCGATTCAATTTTTAAAGACGTGTCCTGTATATCGCACTTCCATTATCATATAGAGATTATTTTTGTAATGAACGGCGAAATATTTCTTATAAGAGATAGTAGAAAATATCTTTTGAAAGCAGGAAAATTTGCGGTAATAATGCCAACTGAGCGTCATGGTTACAAGACAGAAAGCACATCTGAAATATATATACTGGAAATTTCGTCAAAAGAAATTCCCGAATATAATTCACTTTTGAAAAACAAGTGTTTTTCAAAGTTTATTGGCAGTATATCCCCTGAAACCCAAAAAATCATAAGACAAAAAATGAATGGCAAAGCCTTGAACCCTTTTGAAAAAAAGGATATCATCTATAAAACATTTTCATTGCTTTACAATGAACTGTCATTGACAAACACAAAATATGAAGGCGGAAGCATTTTTTCGGACGCACTTAATTATATAACAGATAATTACCACGAAAAAATCTCACTTACTTCTACCGCAAAAGCTATAGGTGTTACGCATGAACATTTGAGCCGTGTTTTTACGAAAAATTTTGGTATCTCCTTTTGTGAAACATTGGAAAACCTCAGGCTTGAAGAAGCGGAGTATCTGCTTCGTACAACCGATTTATCAATAGCTGAAATTGCATTTGAGGCAGGTTTCGGAAGTATACGAAGCTTTAATCGAATTTTCAAAAAATATTTTAACCTAACCCCTATGCTTTTAAGAAAGGAAATGAGTCTTAATGAAGAGTGCAAAAGCCTCCCCAAAGGACTTTATTTATCGTTTTACAGAAAATAGCAAAAAAACTCAAGCCTATTTAATAATACCGCAAACCGCAATGTAATTTATATCACTGTTTTATAGGTTTGTACAACCATACGGAATGACACCGCGGCGTATTCCGTACGGGCGGAAAACATAATCCTAAACAACATAGTTTTTCCGAATGCTTACGAAACGCTTTGGAATTGCGGGCATGTTTCTATGAAAAACGTATCTGCTCACGGCGATTATTTCGCTATGAACAGCTCGGACGTAAAAGCCGAAAATTTCAGTCTTTTCGG
>CAKSDR010000091.1 GCA_934446095.1 uncultured Eubacteriales bacterium
CGAAAAGCTGTCAAAACCAAAGCTTTTCGGAATTTTAATCGGTTTATTGTCGATAGTATTTTTAAGCATATAAAAGGACAGACACACGGGAGTTAAACCCGTGTGCCTAAGTTTACGTTTAATGTATAGAAAAAACTGCTCTGATTTGATACAATACAGTTATAAATAAAATCTTAAAAAGGAAAGCGTTTTTTTCTATCGTCAAAAAAATGTTTTTTTTTAAAAAAGCGTATTGACTTTTATTAAAAATTATTATATAATAACTTTTAATAAAAATCAACTGTTTAAATAAAAAGAGGTAGGAATGGAGATTATTATGAAAATTATGGATTCGCATACCCATCTCGGATTTGCAAAAAACGAAAAAACCATTAAAGAATATATAGGAAACATCGAAATAGCGGGAGCGTGCGTTTTTTCGCCCCCGCCTCTTGAGTATGATCCTCAAATCGGTAAGGATTTTTACACTCGTCTTAAAGAGGTAATAAATTTTACAGCCGAATATAAAGATATACTTTTCCCAATCGTCTGGATTCATCCCTATGAAGAGGATATTTTTAAGAAAATTGATATTTGCGCAGAAAAAGATATAGCAGGTTTTAAAATAATTTGTTCAAATTTTCATGTCGGCGAAGAACAGGTGATAGAGGTATTAAAACACATATCAAATATCGGAAAGCCCGTTTTCTTTCACAGCGGAATTCTTTGGGACGGTCAAAATTCCTCAATATATAACCGCCCTGCAAATTGGGAAGCTTTAATAAATATTAAAGGGCTTAAATTTTCGCTGGGACATTGCTCATGGCCGTGGACGGACGAATGTATAGCTGTTTACGGAAAGTTTTTAAACGCCGCGTCAAAAGGCGATAAAGCGGAGATGTTTTTAGACATCACACCCGGTACCCCGGAGATATACCGCAGAGATTTATTAACAAAGCTTTTTTCGGTAGGCTATGACGTGGGAAACAATATCTTTTTCGGAACCGACTGCAACGCGGAGGCATATAATTCAAGCCGGTTATCAAACTGGCTGAAAATTGATAAAGAGCTTTTGGACGAGTTAGGCGTCAGCAAGGAAGTGCGCAAAAATTTATACTATAATAATATCCTGCGTTTTTTAGGAAAAAGCACAGCAAAAGTAAAAAAACACATCCCCGTTCCCGATAACGCAAACCATTGGAGCCCTCTTTGCGCCGACGTACCAAGTATTATAGAAAACTATTATAAGAAAATCGGCTTTAACAAGGCGTTTGACGGGGAATTTCACGAAGCTCTCGAAAGTATTAAAATTTCGGACGCTATTTCAATAGAAGACTATAATCTCAAAGAAACCGACGGCAAAAGAAATTTACTTTCGTTCCTGTTCCTGTGTAAAAATACAGAAGAAGAATATGTAAAAAAAGGTATAAGTCGCGAGATTTTATATGATACTTTAAGCGATTTGGCAATTTGGACGGAAATATGGAGCAGAAAAAAAGGCGAGCTTTATTTAGGCGAGCTCATATGGCTTTCACTCCATTTGAAAGCGCGCCTCTTCAAGCTCGGTCGATTGCAATTTTGTCTCGGCAAATCAGAATTTGACATACCGCATCATAACATTTCAAAGGGAGATAACGTAATAGAGGTACATATTCCGTCCAACGGCGAGCCGCTTACATACGACGCTTGTGTAAAATCCTTTTCAAAAGCACGGGCGTTTTTTGCCGATTATTTTCCGGATTTTGATTACAAGTGCTTTACTTGTCATTCGTGGCTGCTGGACTCATCGCTTAAAGAAATCTTAAAAAGCGATAGTAATATATTAAAATTTCAAACGATGTTCAAGCTGATAAAAGAAGAAAAATCAAACGCAATTTTAAATTATGTTTTTGAATGGGGCACAAGACCGGAGGATATAAAAAATGCAAGCTGCACATCAAGCTTTGCCGAAAACGTAAAAAAACGTGTGCTTAGCGGAAAAAGCTTTTATGTAGGATTTGGTATTGCACAATAACCTTTGGACAATCAAAAGCGGACGTTATTATAACCGCAGTTTTATCGGGGCTTATGCTCTCTCTTTTGCATAAAATAAACCTGTATCTTTCGGGCGCGCTTGCGGGAATAGTATTTTTAAGCATATAAAAGGGCAGGCACACGGGAGTTAAACCCGATATGGTTTAAAAAGGCAAATTTCCCGTAATACTGTGTCAAAATGCTCGTTAATCCAAAGGGCAGGGCGGATATGTTATCCGCCCTTATTTTTTATAAAATTTCAAATTCTATTCTCGCTTTAAAAAGGTCGCCGTCCGTAATAATTTTAAAAGAGCCGCCGCAAGCCTCCGTATAGCTTTTCGCAATCGCAAGCCCTAAGCCGTTGCCTTCGGTTGACCTTGATATATCACCTCTGACAAATC
>CAKSDR010000092.1 GCA_934446095.1 uncultured Eubacteriales bacterium
TATTTACAGATATTATGTCTGTTCAACTGTCGCGGCACTTTAAACTGCGTACCCTTGTTGTAATATCCCATATTCTTTCAACTGTCGGACTGCTTTTTCTTGGAATATTGCCTCAGATATTTGAAAATACGTATGTATGCCTTGTAATATCTACGGTTTTTTACGCAGTGGGCGGCGGAATGATAGAAGTGTTTGTAAATCCGATTATTGACAGCATTCCCGAGGAAGATTCAAAAACCGGTCTTGCATTTCTTCACTCATTTTTTTGCTGGGGACATGCTGCCGTTGTGGTTATTACGACTTTTATTCTATACATTTTCGGAAACGGATGCTGGAAAGTTTTAGTATGCATATGGTCGATTTTGCCCTTGGCAAACGCCTTTTTGTTTATGAAAGTTCCGCTTTGCGATTACGACGAAAACGGTCATGTAAAAAATGATTTTTCTTTGAAAAAGTTTTTTTCCAACAAAATCTTTTTGACAGCCGCAGTTTTAATGCTTGCAGGAGGCGCGGCGGAACAGGCGATTGCTCAGTGGGCGTCACTGTTTTCGGAAATCGGACTTGGCGTTTCAAAAGTCATAGGCGACATATTGGGACCGGCGTCATTTGCGATATTTATGGGACTTTCAAGATTGCTTTTCGGTGTTTTCGGAGCGAATTTGGACCTTAAAAAATGTCTTTCTTTTTGCTCGGGAACGCTTATAATAAGTTATATTGTAATAGTTTTATTTCAAAACCCCGTAATTTCACTTATCGGATTTATGATGTGCGGATTTTCTGTCGGTCTTATGTGGCCGGGAGTGCTAAGCCTTACGAGAAAATCGATTTTATTTGCAGGTCCCGCAATGTTCGGGCTCCTTTCTTTGTTCGGTGATATCGGGTGCTCTTTAGGCCCCTGGATTGCAGGGGTCGTTTCCGAAAAAACAAAGAATGCCGATTTTTCCCGCATAATATTTTTTGAAAATTTAAGTTCCGACAGTATATGCCTGAAAGTCGGTATACTTTCGGCGATAGTTTTTCCGATTGTTTTGTTTGTCACGATTAATTTTTTTTGGAATAATTTAAATAAAAAGAAGGTCCGGGATTAAATCCCGAACCTTCTTTATTTTATAATATCCATTACTTTGTTGCAGAGTTCTTCGGAAATTTCATATTTCTCGGATTCGCTTATTATTTTAAAACCTAAGTCCGGTTTCGGAATGACTCTCACACGGCCATGGGGATATATTATTTCAACGCCGTCGTTTTTATCATTGAAATTTATTTTTGAAGATTTTTCAATAAGTGTTTTGACGGTGCTTGCAATTTTTTCCTCTTTGTTGAAATGTGATATTTTTTCACATACGCAGAACTGCGGCAGCAAGAAATAATATTCCGCAAGACTTGATTTTGTCTTGTCAAGAATCGAAATTATTTTCAATGCCAAATGACAGACATCTTTTGTCCAGAAATTTTCAAGAATTTCGTGCTTTGTGATTTTTTTAAAATCGAATATTATTTCATTGTCATTGATTTTGCAAATTTTTTTATACACGTCGGGAACAGTTTTGTCAAAGAAGATCTTTTTGTTTTTCTGATAAAGCAATACCAGCGCTTCGAGATGGTATCTGTCAAAAGTATAGTTTCCGTGAATTATGGAAATGTTATCATTATCATAAAACCTGATAATCGGCAGAGTTCTTTCCGCCGCGCTTTCATATGATACGATTTCCGCACCGTGCATACGCAGTATTTCTTCAACAAGCGCTTTCTTTCCGGAATTTTTTTCATCGCTTGTAAGCGCGCATTTAATGTCAGAAATGCTCTTTTCATTTTCTGAGTAGTCAAAAGACTTTTTGAGTTTTGCTTTGTATAAAAGTTTTCCGTCAGATATTGAATATAATTTTCCGTTCTTGCTTGAAAAAGAAAATGTATGCAGATCCTTGGTGTTTACACCGTAATTTATGGCAGACTCGGTTATATCTGAAGTTTTGCTGTCGCAAACGATTATTTTGCAGATATTTTCATATTCGTCAAAAAACACTGAAAAATCAGATTCGTAAATAACAGATAAAAGACTGCATTGTGACGAAAAGCCTTTGCCGGCATATATAATGTTGATATTGCATGATCTTAAAATGCTGATGAATATTTCCGTACACATTTCTCCGGTTTCGCTTCCGTCATTCATGACAAAGACGCTGGCACCGCTTTTCTTTGAGCAAATAAAATTTTTTATTTTGTTTAATTGCTTCATGCATGAAAAATAACTGAAATCTTCTTTTGAAAACAGGTAATATCCGTCATAA
>CAKSDR010000093.1 GCA_934446095.1 uncultured Eubacteriales bacterium
ATAAAGACCGAATAACTCTATTCTCAAATCATTTGTGGGCAAAAAAATTCTGTGGGCAAATGGTGGGCAAATAGAAATGCGTTTATGCCGGAAACCGCATAAAATCAGCGTTTGAGGAGCATTAAAATCAGCAAATATGTGACGAGGCTCGACATGGTAAAGGCTTTGAGGGTATGCTCAAGAGATACTTCGGTTAATCTCAAAACCGCATAAAAAAGCATTTTTAAGAGATAGAGTAAGTTTTTGCTCTATCTCTTTTTTCGTGCTGTTTTGAGTCTTTGATTGTACTTTTTCTTGTACCGTTCCAATTTTGAATAACTTTTTAAATCTAAAACACTGTCATTCTTGTACCTTTTAAAAATTGTACCAGTTTTCGTTATTATAACATGGCTATATCATAAAAACAAGTCCTTTTATTTATGTTCATCTTTAAACATCTTCAAAAAAACAATAATACAGCTTTAAAACACTGTAATTCATCCTTTTACATAAAATAAAATTTAAAAACTTTTTTCTTAAAACTTTTTAAAGTGCCATTATAACGACTGGTATCCGCTCCGTCTGTGCTATAATAAATATGTAATCAAGAGGAAAACAAAAACCTCTTAAAAATAAAAATTTATAATCAAAAGGAGATTAAAACCATGAAAAATTACTTTAACTACGACTTTATCAACAAGGCGATTGTAGGCTCAAAGGCGGCTATCAGAAAGGCGAACGCAGGAAACACAGCAGAGTATAGAGAACTGACCGCAAAACTTGCAGAACATCTCGATTTTAAGGTAGTACAAAAGGAAATCAAGGAAAACACGGAAAAGAAAAAATATAACGGTCTAACATTTGACAGAATGAAAGAGTATATTTTGACACAGAACAGAAGCGTTGAAAAACTTCTTGAATTTGAAGCAGTTAAAAAAGTTGCAGAAGCAAAAGGCGCAAAATACCCCCATTACTAAAAAGTGGTTTTTAAATGAATATCCCGAATATAAGACAAATGAAGCTACTATTAACGAAGAAGAAATATTGAAAAAAGCCGCTGAAAAAATTGCGGCTTTGGATAATGAAATGACAGAAACAGACAATGGCGAAAACGAAAATTTTGCCGCATAACAAAAGGAGGATAAAGATGAAAGGCCATAAAATAAATTTTGCCACAAGCACGCTAACAATTTCAAGGGATTTTGCAAAAAAGGCTATGGAATACCCTAATTCAAAGGAATGTCAGATTATAGAACATTGCCGCTCCATTGAAGCGGCGGACAATGACAGTATTCCCATTTCATCTATCGTTGCCGAGTGTAATATGGAGCTTTCAAACAAGCTCGATGACATAGAAAATGCCGCAGCCGCCGACCGCAGCGAGATTATAGGCGAACAGGCAAATTGGGATTTGGTACCCGCCGTATTTGCAACAAAGGTTGCGGGTGTGGAAGATGATACGGCCCTCGATGTTGTCGTTATCACGGAGGATAAAAAACAAAAGCTCAAAAATGTGTTTTGGGATATGCACGAAATAACCTCACGCATAGGAACGGTTGCAAACGGTGATAACTCTGAAAAAGTCGTGTATATAACAATCACGGCGAAAACAAAAGAGGATATGATTTCACAGTATAATTTTACACGCAAGCAGCAGGAAGCGCTCAATACGCTTTTGGAGCAAGATGAGGTGCTGATTTCCGCAGCACAGTCGCTCGCCGTATCGGACGCAACCGCACAGGATATTTTGAAAAACTTACCCGACAGTTTGTCAGCGGAGCGAAAGAAAGTTATAAAAGCCGCCTGCTCGCTTGTAGGCAAGGTGAATTACTTTTGGGGCGGTAAATCGTCTGCTATCGGCTGGGACTCAGAATGGGGCAAGCTGAAAACCGTGTCGGCGGAGGGCAGTAAAACAACCGGAACAAAAAGACCTTTCGGGCTTGACTGTTCGGGGTTTGTTACATGGAGTTTTATCTATTCCGGGTTTAACGCGTCAAGCATAGGACACGGAACGAAAGGGCAAATTGCAAAGTGCAGCAGAATATCTTGGAGTAACGCTCAAGCCGGAGGTTTAGCCTTTTACAGTGATTTATCGCATATCGGAATCATTGCCGGAAAGGACACTGACGGAAATATTCTTGTTATTCATTGTTCGAGCGGCAGAAATAATGTCGTTATCACAACAAACAGCGGTTTCGGTTTTGCTGCAAGACCGGGTTGCTATTAAAAAACATAAAAAGTTTTGCCTCGGACATATTACACAAAATGGTC
>CAKSDR010000094.1 GCA_934446095.1 uncultured Eubacteriales bacterium
TGTTTTTCTTTTTTCTTATATATTATTTTATTTGGGAAGACGGCGCAAAGGACGCAATAAGGGCTGGATACGGGAAAATCAAAGAGGACAGATTCTGTTCTTTGAAATATTGTTTTATAGCGCATTTGCCGTCTTTGATCTGCGTCATTTTATACATAATATTAAATGTTTTTGGTTCGGGTAATACAGCCGAAAGCATAAAATCAATTCTTATAATTATTATCAGTTTTTTTATGTACGGAATGTTTATGGGAATTTCGAGAGGGCTTGCACTGACGTTCGGCAGCACTGTAAATATCGATGGAGTTGAAACAAAAGTTTTCTCTTTTGTTGATAACGGTTATATTTATATAATTTTCAGCATTATTACAATGGCAGTTGTGTTTTTTGCATATTATTTTGGTCTTAAAAACATAAGATTTACCAAAAAGAAGACAGAACGATAATATTTTGGGCGGTCCTTCAGTATAAATATTATATAATATCTGGAGGCCAAAAAATGAATATAATTAATTCGAAAGTCAGAAACCCGAAATATACCCACGCAAATAACCGATATTTTTTCGACGTTTTAAATTTTATTTTTGCGGTCGCGGTTTTTATAATCTGCGCCGTTGCAACTGTGCTTTTAAGTTATAGGTTCTGCGACGGAGGAAATGTGTTTTTTTCATCGCTCGGAATTTTTTCAAATAAGACATTTGCTGAAAATGAAAACGCTATAAAGTTTATAATTATCGATCCCGGACACGGCGGGGAAGACGGCGGCGCTGTGAGCAGTTCCGGAATATCCGAGAAAAATATAAACCTTAACATATCCAAGTACTTGTATGATTTTTTAAAGATCTCAAATGTTACACCGATTCTTACAAGAGATGACGACAGGCTTTTGTATAAGGACGGTCAGGAAAATAAAAAGAAGTACTATGACCTGCGAAACAGGGTAGACATTGCTAATTCCTATGATAATGCTATGTTTATAAGCATTCATCAGAATAAATTTGCAATAAGCAATTACAGCGGATTTCAGATGTATTTTTCAAAAAACAATCCCGAAAGTGAAAAGATTGCATCGCTGATACAAAACAATGTCAAAAAAATGCTTCAGCCAAGCAACAAAAGACTTATAAAAAAAGCCGATAAAAAAATTTTAGTGCTTGATTCTCTTAATATTCCTGCAGTCCTTGCGGAATGCGGATTTTTGTCAAATGAAAACGAGGCATGGCTGCTTACTCAGGAAGATTATCAGAAAAAAATAGCTTATACGATTTATATTTCTCTGATCGATTATATTGATAACAAAAATAAGGACGTAAAATGAAAAGCAAAACCGAATTTATATGCCGCGAATGCGGATACAAATCATCAAAATGGTACGGAAGATGCCCGAACTGCAAAGATTTTAATACTTTTGAGGAAACAGTTATTGAAAGTGAACAGTCCCCGGCAAAAACTTCGCGTGCACATGTGTTAAAAAGTTCTTCAAGTGCGGTTACTCTGAACAATATTCAGGTCCCCGAACAAGTAAGAACAAAAACAGGTATAGGAGAGTTTGACAGAGTTCTCGGCGGGGGAATCGTAAACGGTTCCGTGACCTTGTTAAGCGGAGAGCCGGGAATAGGGAAATCAACCATTCTCCTTCAAATATGCTCAAAACTCGGAGAAAACAATAAATTGCTATATGTTTCGGGAGAAGAATCGCAAAGTCAGTTAAAACTTCGCGCGCAGCGCCTTTGCGTTGAAAGCGAAAATTTATATATACTGTCCGAAACCGAAATTTCCGAAATCTGCGATGAGATTGAACTTTTAACGCCCGACATTGTTATAGTCGACTCTATTCAAACAATGTATGACAGCGCCTCGTCGTCAATTCCGGGTTCTGTAACACAGGTTAAAAATTCCGCGCAGGCCTTTATAAGACTTGCCAAAACAAAAAACATCGCCGTTATAATAGTGGGCCATGTTAATAAGGACGGCGCTATCGCAGGACCAAAAGTTTTGGAACACATGGTTGATACAGTTCTTTATTTTGAGGGTGAAAAACAGCACTCTTACAGAATTTTACGTTCGGAAAAAAACAGGTTTGGTTCAACTAACGAAATCGGTGTTTTCGAAATGCTTGAAGAAGGACTCAGCGAAGTGGAAAATCCGTCCGAAATGCTGCTGTCGCAGCGTATAAGCAACGTTTCCGGAAATTGCACTGTATGCGTTATGG
>CAKSDR010000095.1 GCA_934446095.1 uncultured Eubacteriales bacterium
TATAATAAACACAGAAAGTCTTGCTTTGCAAGTCTTTGGGCAGCAAAACTGCCCTCTCGCGCACCTTGCGCGAACTGCGCCATTGACGGCTGCGGAAAATGCCCTTGCGAGCAAGCATTTTTCCTTATGGTATAATAAACACAGAAAGTCTTGCTTTGCAAGTCTTTGGGCAGCAAAACTGCCCTCTCGCGCACCTTGCGCGAACTGTGCCATTGACGGCTGCGGAAAATGCCCTTGCAAGCAAGCATTTTTCCTTATGGTATAGTATAATCAGAAATTTTGCATGGCAAAAATTTAACGGAGGAAAACCACATGCCAAAATCATACGGTCAGAAACTTAAAATTCTTTACATAATGAAAATCTTTTTGGAACTTTCCGACGAAGACCATCCTGTAACGATATCCGAAATAATCTCGGGGCTTGAAAGTTATGGAATATATGCGGAAAGGAAAAGCATATATGACGATATTGCGGCCTTATGCAATTTTGGGCTGAATATTGAAAAAGTAAAAAACGGAAAATTCGGATATTATGTTGCAAGCAGAAACTTCGAACTGCCGGAGTTGAAACTTCTTGTGGATGCCGTACAATCTTCAAAATTTATTACATATAAAAAAAGTCTTGAACTCATAAATAAAATAGAAAAACTTACAAGTGTTCATCAGGCGCATGCGCTTTCACGTCAGGTATACGTTGCAAACAGAATAAAGACAATGAACGAAAGCATCTATTATACAATTGATTTTATTCACACCGCGATATCCGAAAGTATAAAAATTTCTTTTAACTATTTTGACTGGAACATTAATAAAGAAAAAGTTCTGCGGCACGGCGGCAAAACATATGTCGTAAGCCCTTTTGCCTTATGTTGGGATAATGAAAATTATTACATGATTGCCTTCGACTCAGATACGAAAACTGTGCGCCACTACAGGGTAGATAAGATTTTAAACATAAAAATTCTTGAAGAACCCTGCGAAGAACTCAGTTTTCTTAAGAACTTCGATGCCGCTTCATATTCAAAGAAAATTTTTGGCATGTTCGGCGGAGAAGAAGAATTTGTTACGTTATTGTGTGACGAAGACCTTGCCGGAGTAATAATAGACCGTTTCGGCAAAGATGTAATATTTTTAAAAAGGGAAAACAGAGTTGAAGTTTCGGTTAAAGTTGCCGTAAGTCCGCAGTTTTTCTCGTGGATTTTCGGATTTTCGGGAAAAATTGAAATTGCAGCCCCGAAGCATGTAAAAGATAAATTTTGCAAGCAAATTGAAACAGTACTGAAGAATTACAAAATCCAACAAAATTTCACAGAAAAAAACCGATATGCTGAATAGACTTATAATAAAGAAAAAAGTTCCGTGTTTTTATAAAAAAATCTTCCTTTTTGTAAGGAAGATTTTTTAATTGTCATGCTGCAAAAACTTTTGCGGCATAACCTTTTTTATTTATAATTTATATTTCTTCTGCAAACAGTTTTGCGGCCTTTAGGGTATTTTTCATAAGCATAGTAATTGTCATAGGTCCCACCCCTCCGGGTACAGGAGTTATAAACGACGCCTTTTTTTCGCATTCTGCAAAATCCGCATCTCCGCAAAGTTTCCCGTTTTCATCCCTGTTCATTCCGACATCTATAACGACAGCACCGTCCGATATCATGTCGCCTTTTAAAAGCCCGGCTTTTCCGACTGCCATAACTATAATGTCGGCATTTCTTGTTATATCGGATAAGTTTTTTGTTTTCGAATGGCAGATTGTAACAGTCGCATTCTTGTGAAGAAGCAGCATTGCCTGAGGTTTGCCCACGATATTACTTCTTCCCACTACAACACAGTTTTTACCCTCAACTTCAATATTGTATTCTTCCAGAAGCTGCATAACGCCGTATGGTGTGCACGGAACAAAATCATAACTTCCAAGCATAATTTTGCCCACATTTAGCGGGTGAAAAGCGTCAACGTCTTTTTTCGGGTCAATGTTATCGACAATAAATTTTTCATCGATATGTTTCGGCAGCGGAGACTGAACAAGTATACCGTGAATATCTTTTCTCGCATTTAGTTTATGTATAAGTTTTAAAAGTTCATCCTGCGACGTGCTTTCAGGCAAAGCATATTCCTCGGAATAATACCCCACCTCGCCGCAGGCATTCTTTTTGTTTCTGACATATATT
>CAKSDR010000096.1 GCA_934446095.1 uncultured Eubacteriales bacterium
CATAAATGCTTTCGAACCGAAAAGCGCAAAAATGAAAAATGCAGCAAAACACACCGCAGCAAGAAACATGCCCTGCATTGCGGTTTTGTCTGCTTTGTCCCTGTCTTTTTCACCCAGCGACCTTGACAGTATCGCACTCATTCCGACGCTTGCGCCGGAAATTATTCCTATCATAAGGTTTTGCACCGGAAACGCAAGAGAGACCGCCGTTAATGCGTCCTCGCTTATCTGCGAAACAAAAACACTGTCCACAACGTTATACAGCGCCTGTGCAAGCATTGATATCATCATCGGAATCGCCATGTTAAAAAGCAATTTTCCGACGCTCATGTATCCCATTTTATTGTCTTCATATTTTTCGATAGTTTCTTGTGCCATGTTTTCCTCCTGTTTTTTTCACGCGATAAATGGTAGTATAGCACAAAATTTTAAAAAAATCAAATATTTACAAAATTTTATATTTTTTGAGTTTTTTCTCTCTTTCCCTGTAATCCGGCATATATTTTTCGATAAAGGAATAAAAATTGCCCGAGTGATTTTTATATTTTATATGAGCAATTTCATGAAGCACAACGCAGTCAATACATTCCTGCGGATAAAAAAACAGGTACGCGGAAAAACATAAGGAATTTTTTCCGCTGCAGCTGCCGAACCTTTTTTTGGCTTTGGTTACTTTTATATCCTTGGGATAAAGGCCCGTAAGTTTTGCATAATATTCTGCCCTTTCGCAGAAAAAAGCCCTTGCATTTTCGTAAAATTCATTTTTATTTTTATTTATCGTTTCGTCGCATAATTTTACGGCGGCGTTCTTTTCGCTGATAGTTTTTATCCTGCGTTCCGCCCACGCCTTATTTTTTTCTGCAAAACTGTAAATTTTGGCAATATCCATGTTAAGCGGCGCATTTATTACAACACACAAATTTTCGTCTATGCGCATGGAAATAGACTTTCTTTTTGAATATATTATTTTATAATTATTTTCCATAATTTTCTCCGGAAAGTATAGTTTACATCCGGTATTCTACCATGTTTTTAATTTTATTTCAACCTGCCGGCCCATGCCTTTTTATATATATTAAATGTTCGATGATAAATAAAAACGCAGCGGCGCCGACATATCCGAAAATAGGATAGACGACACTTACAAGCCTTGAAAAACCGAAAAATCCGCATATAAAAGCAAAAATTCCGGTTGCAAAAACAAGCGCCGCTTTTTTATATTTGTTAATATTCTTCTTTGCCTCAAAATATTGCGTTATCGACACGACGGACGACAGCGCCGTTCCGAACATGCCGAGAAAAAGCAATATTGCAAAAAAGCAGCCGAGTTTGCGGCTGAGCTGCGATATTGCATACAGCATCGGCAGCTGTGCGCCGGCAGCGCCGTCGGTATTTGCAATCGACGCAAGAATTCCGATAGCCGGTATAAACATAAATGCGCACCCTGCAAAAACTCCCAAGTAAACTTGTTTTCTTTCTTTTATGTACTTGCCGGCTGACGTAAGAATTCCGACAGACGCAAACAAATTATACATAACAAAAGACAGAGCCGATATAATAAAATTATTTGTAAAACCTGATTTTCCGCTCACGCACAGCGCCGGCATTTTACCGATGCCGTTTTTAAACGCAAGAACTATACTTATAACTGCGGTAAACAAAACAATAAGCGGCACCGTCACGGAAAACGCGGATACGGCCCCCATAAAACCAAAAAGCGCAAAGACCGAAACTATCGCGCAAAACACAGCGGCTCCGCACGAAAAACTGATATTAAAAACCTGGTTTGCAAGCGCTCCGGCGCCTGCGGACATTATTACAAAAAAACTCAGCAGCAAAAATATTTCAGCAAAAGAAAAAATATTCCTTAACACTTTTATATCTTTTCTTACTATCACTTTTTCAAATTCAGATGTTTCGCAATCCTGTATCAGCCTCAAAAGTATTGTTCCGAATATAAAAAATGCGACTGCGGCAAGCGCAAGTCCCGCCATGCCAATTTTCCCGAAACTGCCGAAAAACTGCCACAATTCCTGACCGGACAAATATCCCGCGCCGAGAAAACATCCGGAAAACATTGCGGCGGTCTGCATTACCGAAAATTTTTTCATGTCTTTTCCTCCATTTTTGTTTTATAAAACAATATATTCGCAAACGGCTGCAAATA
>CAKSDR010000097.1 GCA_934446095.1 uncultured Eubacteriales bacterium
AAGTTATATCGGTAGATTCGTATACAACGAACGAAAAAGTTGCGATTTTTCAGAATCATCTTTTGCCCGCAGAACTCAAAAGACACGGACTTACAAAAAGAAATGTTGATTTTTCGGACGACGCGGTGCTTGAACTTATAAAATACTATACAAAAGAAGCCGGTGTGCGCAACCTGTCCAGAGAAACCGGCGCTTTGTGCAGAAAAATTGCAAGAAAAATGATTGAAACCGGCAAGAAATCATATAAAGTGTACCCGGAACTTGTAAATGAACTCTTGGGAAGCAGAAAATACCGCGATGACGTAATTGCGCCGGAAAATAAAGTGGGAATCGCAAACGGGCTTGCATGGACTTGTGTCGGCGGAGAAATACTGCAGGCTGAGGCGGTTTCCGTCAACGGAAGCGGAAAGGTTGAAATCACGGGCAAACTCGGCGATGTGATGAAAGAATCGGCTCAGGCGGCGATTACTTATGTCAGAAAAAATTATGACAAGTATAACATAAATCCGGAATTTTATAAAAACCGTGATATTCATATTCATTTTCCTGAGGGCGCGGTTCCGAAAGACGGACCGTCTGCGGGTGTTACTATGATTACCGCAATTGTGTCGGAATTGTCCGGAATGCCCGTAAGAGGCGATGTTGCGATGACGGGGGAAATTACACTTCACGGAAATGTCCTTGCGATCGGAGGACTTCGTGAAAAAACAATGGCGGCATATAATAACGGAATTAAAACGGTTATTATCCCGGAAGAAAACAAGTGCGATCTTGAAAATATAGATCCTGCAGTTAAGGAAAAACTGAATTTTATTCCCGTAAAAAATGTTGACCAGGTTTTGAATGAAGCGCTTGTTAAATAAAAATTTAAGAGGTTTTAATGAAATTTAATATCAATAACACTGAACTTTTCATGACCGCGGGACTTGACAGCCAATTGCCCGGTAAAATGGACATGGACGTTCCTCAGGTAGTAATGTGCGGACGGTCAAACGCAGGTAAATCTTCTCTCATCAACAAAATGCTCTGCAGAAAAAAACTTGCCAGAGTCAGCGGTGAACCCGGGAAAACCATTACACTTAACGCGTATGACGTTGATAATAAGATTTACCTTGTGGATTTGCCCGGATACGGTTTTTCAAAACGCTCGAATGACGAAAAAAACAGATGGAGAAAACTTACCGATAAGTATTTTTCTCTTGATATTGACATTCTTTGTCTTCTGCTTGTCGATTTGAAAGTCGGTCTTACAAAGGATGACGAGACGATGGTTAATTTTTTTGCAAAATCAAAAATTCCTTTCGCCGTGATCGCAACAAAGGCCGATAAACTCAATAAGACAAACAGGGAAAAATGTTTGCACGGTATAGAAAATAACAACTGCGTTCCGCAAGACGCCGCTGTGATTCCCTTTTCGTCCGTGACGGGAGAAGGAACGGAGGAACTTTGGAATATAATATATGAATTTTACGAATTTGTAAAAAATTCCAGAGGCAATATTTGATTTTGCTTTCTTAATAACAATAATTGGCAATAATAATATGAAAAAATATCGGTATAATAATAACAGAGCCGCAAAAATATTTAAAATATTATGCAGGCTTGATAATCGTATAGATTTATTATTGTCATTATTTATTAAGGAGAAAACAAAATGAATAACAAGAATCTTGTTCCTGAAGCTCGTGAAGCTATGGATAAGTTTAAGATGGAAGCCGCAAGTGAAGTCGGTGTAAACCTTAAGGCCGGATATAACGGCGACATCACTGCAAAACAGGCCGGAAGCGTTGGCGGACAGATGGTTAAGAAAATGATTATGAACGCTGAAAACGCTATGAAAAACGGCAGATAACCGAAATCTTAAAAATTAAAAGGAAACCGGTCTTGTATGATGATTAAATCGTATAAGTCCGGTTTTCATATTTTTTTGAAAAAAGTCGAAAAAAAGTAAAAAAAAGACTTGACAAACGAGATAAAATATGATAATCTATAAAAGCCCTCGAGAGAGAGGGGCAAAAAATTGGACTTTGAGAACAGAACAACGAAAGACGAGAAAAGAAGTAACTCGTCAATTCCAAAAGGAAGAAGTAGA
>CAKSDR010000098.1 GCA_934446095.1 uncultured Eubacteriales bacterium
TTGCTATGAACTCTATTATACACTATTTATTTGTACAAAATCAATACCTTTTGCAAATAATTTCATTTCTTTTTAAACCATATTTGGTTCAACTCCCGTGTGCCTAAGTCTGCATGAGATTTAAGGCTTTAGCAGTTTAATCCGGCATGACGTCTTCAGACGGGCATTTCGGTTTCATTCCGAAAAATCCGTCCCAAGTCATAACCTTCGCACTCGTATATTCATTTTCCGTGATAAATATTAAATCTTCGCTTTTATATGGTTTTTGCTGAATTTCAATCAGCTTGTTTTCGTTGTAAAGCGCAAGAATTATTGTATATGGTTCGTTTATGTTCAAAGCTTTTACTTTGAGCTCTTTTTTATCCTTTGAAACCGACGTTTTTGTACCCTCGTATTTTATAATTTTGAATATATATTGCGAATCGGCATAGTTTTCACAGGAATAAACAAGAGTAATTGTTGTTTCATCAAAAGACAGCGGGACGGATACTGCTTTTCCGCTTGGGAATATTTTATTGTCAGTATCTGTAAGAGCGCCGTTATGCTCTGCTGTGAGCATTATTGAATCCGCATTTTTGGGAACGTATATTGTATAATTTTTTATCTCGGAAGAAAATTCTGTATTCCAAATTCCGATATCGGAAAGTACTGACGGCAATTTGGCGGCAACACGAAACGCTACTTGTTTTTTTGCCGTTTCATCGCTTATATTTTGAATTTTTCCGTTATATGCTATGGTTTTCAGACCGTCGCATCTAAAAAACATATCGTCGGAAACAAATTCTACGCTGTCGGGAATTGAGATGGTTATTAAATTGCAGGCTCCGAAAAACGCTTCTTCATTAATTGCGGTAACACTATCGGGAACGGTAAATTCAGTATCTGTTTTTCCTATTGCATATTGAATAAGTATTGTCATATTTTTGTTATATAAATTTCCGTCTTTGCATGAGAAAAAAGAATTATTTTCACTTACTTCTATATTTGACAGATTACCGCAGAAGCTAAATGCCGTTTTATCAACAGCGGCGGCGGAAGCGGGAATTTTTATTTCCTTAAGGCTGCGGCAGCTTGAAAACGCTTGGCATTTTATCTGCGTAACTTCCCGAGGAATCGTTATACTTTCCAAACTCTCACACATCAAAAACAAAGAATCGTTTATAACCGTCATACCGCTCGGAAGCTTCGCATTCTTTAAATTCGAACACTTATAAAACGCTCCGACCCCAATGCTTTTTACGTTGTCGGGTATTTCTATACTCTCCAAACCTTTGCAATTTTCAAAAGCGTAATTTCCGATTTCTGTAAGCGTATATGGGAGCGATATTTTTTTCAGACCAAGGCAGTCGGAAAATGCGGCTTCGGCAATTTTTGTTACCTTACAGCCTTTAATCTCTGCCGGAACGTCAATTTCAACAGCATCAGACTCACAGCTTAAAACAACAGCCTCGTTATTTGAAATTTGATAAGTCAGCTTCCCGACAGCGGATTCGGCGTGAACGCCGATTATCTTCCAAGTACACATGCAGGCAAGCAAAAACAGCGGTATAATTTTTCTTTTCATTTTTTCGTCTTCTCCCATCAATTATTTATGTATAAAAAATGCGTCTGCCGAAGCAAACGCACAAAAACGCAAACTCCGTTTTGCTGATCAAACAAAACCGATAAAAAGCGTATACATACTGCTTTTGTAATATACTATTTTATGCAATGTGCAACAAAAACAAACTGTAAATATTTTACAGTATGTATATTCAAGTTTGCTTTGTTTGATCGTAATAATTATAGCTTAAAGTTTCGTAATTGTCAAGAAATTAAAAAATAAATATCTTAAATTCCAATTAATTTTTTACACAAAATCCTCCCTTTTTCGGGAGGATTCGATTTATAAAAGTGTTTTAATGTTATTATAGCTTCGCTTTAAACATGAGAACGGGTCATCGCCGCAGCAATCGTCCTGTTCGACGGCAAGAGCGTCGGTTGTGCCT
>CAKSDR010000099.1 GCA_934446095.1 uncultured Eubacteriales bacterium
GTTTTTTGTAGAAACCCCGACAAATCCGATGATGAAAGTTGCGGACATTGCCGAAATTTCAAAAATCGCAAAATCAATAAACGCAGATCTTGTTGTTGACAACACTTTTCTTACACCGTACTTTCAGAAACCTCTGGAACTCGGAGCCGATGTTGTTGTTCACAGCGCTACAAAATATATAGGCGGTCACAACGATACGATAGCGGGTATTGTTGTAACCAAAACTCAGGAATGGGCAGACTTTATGCGCGCGCAGATGAAATCCCATGGAAACGGGCTTGCATCTCTTGATTCATGGCTTCTTTTAAGAGGACTTAAAACTTTGCCGCTAAGAATGGAAAAGCATAACGAAAACGCGAAAATAGTTGCTAACTTTTTAAGAAACCACCCAAAAGTTAAAAAAATTTATTATGTAGGCTTTGAGGATCACAAAGATTATGCGGTAACGAAAAAGCAGACGACGGGATTCGGAGGCATGATATCATTTGAACTTGACAGCGAAGAAAGCGCAAAAAAACTTTTATCAAACGTCAAAATGATTTTATTTGCCGAAAGTCTTGGTGGTGTTGAAACGCTTGTTACATATCCGATGACTCAGACGCACGAGTCGATACCTGCGGAAACAAGAGAAGCCCTCGGCATAAACGAACGGTTTATAAGAATTTCAATAGGCATTGAAAATCCAAACGATATAATCAATGATCTTGAAAGGGCACTTAAATAAAATGGATATAAAATTTACAAAGATGCAGGCTTACGGTAACGACTACGTATATATAGACGCGGTTAATCAAAAAATCGAGAACCCGAACGAACTTGCAAAAAAGTTGGCTGAAAGACATTACGGAATCGGTTCGGACGGGCTTGTACTTATTTGTCCATCTGAAAAATGCGAATTTCGTATGAGGATGTTTAACCCTGACGGAAGCGAAGGGGAAATGTGCGGAAATGCGCTTCGCAGCATGTCAAAATATATATATGATTATAAACTTACTCAAAAAGAGGAATTTTTTATAGAAACGCTTGGCGGAAATCAGCATATATGGCTTGAAATGAGAGACGGAAAAGCGGTAAATATAACGGCGGATATAGGAAAACCCGTATTTGATGCGGGCAAGGTTCCGGTAAATGCAGATTCGGAAACTTTTATAAACAAACCTATGCATATTATTGACAGGGATTTTTTTGCGACGGCAATTTCCTGGGGTAATCCGCATTGTGTGATTTTTGTTGACAATGTTTCGGAATTCATGGTTGAAAAGTATGGAAAGGCAATAGAAAACAACACATCTGTTTTTCCTAAAAAGACAAATGTTACTTTTGCCGAAATTGTAAGCAGCAGTTATATAAAAATAAGAGAATGGGAACGGGGAACCGGGGAAACCATAGGCTGCGGAACCGGCTGCTGTTCTGCGGTTGTTGCGGCAAATATTCTTGGAAAATGTTCAAGAAAGGTATCTGTTGAACAGATAGGCGGAAATTTAGATGTGGAATGGAAAGAAAATGACCATGTTTTTATGACCGGTCCCTCATTTGTTACATTTGACGGTACGTTTTATATTAATTAAAATTACATATAAATAAAATCCTCCCGGAAATTCATGTTTTCTGGGAGGACTGACTTTTTATATGCAAAAAAATACCGTACACCAAAACGGTGTACGAAACTTACTTTATGGGGTGAGAGATCGGGCTCGAACCGACGACCTTCAGGGCCACAACCTGACGCTCTAACCAACTGAGCTACACCCACCAAAACGACAAAATTAATATAAACAAGTCGTGGCGTGTCTTGAGGGATTCGAACCCCCGACCTACTGCTTAGAAGGCAGTTGCTCTATCCGGCTGAGCTAAAGACACATAAATAAAAAAGTGGAGCGGGTGATGGGAATCGGACCCACGCAATCAGCTTGGAAGGCTGAGATTCTACCATTGAACTACACCCGCATA
>CAKSDR010000100.1 GCA_934446095.1 uncultured Eubacteriales bacterium
TGTCCGGCTGCAATGCATACAGAAATTTACCGTCGCTTGTGACAGACGATATGGTGAGTCCGCACGGAAACGGAATTGTTAAAAGGTTGTTTCTGAATGTATTAGTCAAAATTATCTACCTCTGTACAAAATATTGTTTAGGATAGTATATGAAAAAATAAATCTGCTGTGCAATAGTCTTTAAACTCGTGCATTCATGGGTCAAACTTGACTTTAAGTGGAAAATGTGCTATAATCATCACATTAAATTCGATTTTTTCTCATTTATATATTTTTTCCCATCAAAGGAGGTTGTTTTAAAATGACCAAAAACAGAAAAAAAGATTATTTTTTATATGAAGTTGAACCATTTCACAATTTTAAAGAATCTCTAGAACTTTCTGCCCAAAGAGAAGGCAACAAACCGGCGTTTATGTTTAAAAAAGAGAACGGCGAGATAGAAGAAGTGTCTTTTGCCGCATTTAAAACAGAAACTGAAGCGCTCGGTACAGGTCTTGCGTCTATTGACGGAGCAGAGTGTCATGCTGCAATAGTATCTGAAAACAGTTATAAATGGATTACGGCTTTTTTGACGATGCTTAACGGAAAAGGTGTTGCGGTTCCTGTTGATAAAGAATTGCCGGCAGATGAAATTGCTAATGTAATAAATCATTCGGACAGCGAAATCGTATTTTTCTCAAAAAAATATGAAGACAAAATTAAAAGTATTGCCGGAGTTATCACAAAAGTAAGATATTTCATAGGATTTGACCTTGAGCAGGACAGCGGAAATTTTCTTTCGTATGAGAAACTGAAAAGTGAAGGTTATAAAAAATTAAAGGACGGCGACACGTCTTATACTTCGGCAGAACCGGAGTACGAAAAATTAAAACTGCTTGTTTATACTTCGGGAACCACAGGCACACCGAAAGGTGTTATGCTTTCGCTTAAAAACATTGTTTCCTGCGTTTACTACGGACTTAAGGTTTCAACCGTGTACACGAGATGTCTGTCGGTTCTTCCGTACAATCATACATATGAGTCGGTTTGCGGAATACTGGTTTCGCTGCATCATGGATCAACTCTTTGCATAAATGAAAATTTGAGAAGCGTTGCAAAAAATTTAAAGCTTTATAAGCCTGATTTTATACTTTTGGTGCCGTTGTTTGTTGAAAGTATGTACAAAAAGATCTGGGCCGAAATTGAAGCTAAAGGCAAAGCCGGACTTATGAAGAAAATGATAAAAACCAGCAATGCACTTTTGAAAGTCGGAATAGATATGAGACCGGTTTTCTTTAAATCAATAAGAGACGTTTTCGGCGGAAATATGATAAAAATCGTTTGCGGCGGCGCACCGATAAGAGAAGAACTCGGCGAATTCTTTGAAGCAATCGGTATAAGACTTTGCAATGGCTACGGAATTACGGAGTGCTCTCCGCTGGTAGCTGGAAACCGCGACTATTTTTATAATTTTTCGTCGGTAGGCGTAAAACTTCCGTGCGTCGATATTAAAATATTTGAGCCGAACGAGGACGGAGAGGGAGAAATTTGCGTAAAGGGCGACACTGTAATGCTCGGATATTATAAGCAAAAAGAACTTACCTCGGAAGTTCTTGAAGAAGACGGATGGTTTCATACCGGTGATTACGGACGTATGGATGATAAAAAACGCCTTTATATAACCGGAAGAAAGAAAAATATAATAGTTCTTAAAAACGGCAAAAATGTTTATCCCGAAGAAATAGAAGATTATATCATGGCGCTGCCGTTGGTATCAGAAGTAATTGTAAGCGCGGTAAAAAATGAAAACGGCGAAGAGATAGGACTGCTTGCTGAAATCCTTCCTAATGCAGAAACGACAAAGGATATGACCCAGGAAGAGATTATGGCAAAAACAAAAGAGGCAATTTCAAAAGTCAACGAAAGGCTTCCCGCTTATAAACAGGTTAACAAGGTTATATTAAGA
>CAKSDR010000101.1 GCA_934446095.1 uncultured Eubacteriales bacterium
ACTGAAGCGCACGCTTGAAAATGCGTATGTTCTTGATGAAAACGGCAAAGAAGTAAAACTAAAAAAGAAAAAATAAAGGGGGATCCATATGAAAAAAATATTATCTGTAATGGTTTTAGCGGCTTTTGTTATACTTACATTTTCATATTCCGCAAGTGCGGACGGAATCGGGGTTTATGTAAATAATAAAAAAATACAGTTTGATGTTCCCCCGAAAATCACCGACGGCAGAACTCTTGTTCCGATGAGAGCTATATTTGAAGCTTTGGGAGCGCAGATTACGTGGGACGAAAAAAGAAACGCCGTATATGCGTACAGAGATGACAGATTAAGCCCTATGGAGGTTACAATCGGAGCCGATTACATGATTGGCTTTCTGGCGCAGACTATACCGCTTGATGTTCCCGCAGTAATAGAAAACGGCAGAACTCTTGTCCCGTTAAGAGCGGTTTCGGAAGCGTTCGACTGCGAGGTTAAATGGGACGAAGCGGAACGGTGCGTTTATATAACTTCTGCGGATTTTATAGATTACGGAGCCGAAAATATAACGCAAACCACGGTTGAAGCTGCAACACCGGAAGAATTTTTAAACAGCATAGGCAGTAATAAAAGAATTATTTTGACAGCGGAGAATTATAATTTATCGGACGCAAAAAACATAAATAATCCTAATCTTGAAAATCAATCGGGTTATGACGATGCTTCGGAAACAATTTATATTATAAAAAACGTTGTTAATATGACAATAACGGGAAATGCCGAAATCACAGTGAATGATAGATACGCTGATGTTTTAAGCTTTTCCCAATGCGGAGAAATAACGCTTTCGGGTTTGACGGTCGGACACAAAGAAAGCTTTTCGGATTATCAATGCGAGGGAGCCGTAATAAGCTTTGTGAATTGCGAGAAAATAAACGCTGTTAACTGCAAATTGTATGGCTGCGGAGCGTTCGGAATTTATGCAAATAATGTTAAAAATTTATCGGTAACAAATTGTAAAATTTATGACTGTACATATACCGGTATTTGGCTTACCTCAAATACAGAGGCAAACGTAAGCAAAACGGAAATTTATGACAGTAATTTTTTCAGCGGATTTATACGTGTCGATAACTCAAAGCTGAATTGTACCGACTGCAAGGTCTATAATGTTGAGTGTTCGCAAACAAGCTGTTTTATAGATTCTTTTGATGATTACCGTGTTCCGCCTTCAGAGCTTAATTTTGAGAACTGTACGTTTTATAATAATAAATTTGCAAAATTGTCAGAACAAAATATATCAAACAACCTGAAAATCGAATTTAATAATTGCACTTTTAAGAATAATACGGGAAGCATAGAACTCGGGAATTGCAGTTTTAAGAATTGCATAATAGAATAAAAGAACGGACGGAAAAAACATAAATTTCCGTCCGTATTTTTTAGTCGGTTACAAGAGTACCGATTTTTTCACCTGTTACAGCTTTTACAATGTTTTCGGGGTCATCAAGACCGAAAACATGAATCGGAATATGGTTATCCATGCAAAGCGAGGTTGC